>NZ_JASCOZ010000327.1 GCF_029960115.1 Stenotrophomonas sp. PS02289 | reverse complement strand
GCCGTATCCGCGACACCGACTACGCCAAGGAAACCGCTGAACTGACCCGCACGCAGATCCTGCAGCAGGCCGGTACCGCGATGCTGGCCCAGGCCAACCAGTCGCCGTCCAGCGTGATGAGCCTGCTGCAGGGCTAAGTCCTTGCTTCAGGTGTAAAGCAAAAGACCCGGCCAAGGCCGGGTTTTTTGCTGTTTCCGCCTTCAAAAAACGTGATCAACGCAGCATTTTCAGACAACGCAGATTAAAGGTTGTTGACACCACGTCGTTATTAATTACAGCCACGTCATGAACACCCCACGTGGCCTGTCTGCAACAGGAAACACCTCCATCCCCCGGCGAATACATCCTCGCCACCAGGAGCACGAAAATGGCACAAGTCATCAACACCAATGTGATGTCGCTCAACGCGCAGCGCAATCTGTCGACCAGCGGCTCCAGCCTGGCCACGACGATCCAGCGTCTGTCGTCGGGTCTGCGCATCAACAGCGCAAAGGACGACGCCGCCGGTCTGGCGATCTCCGAACGCTTCAGCACCCAGATCCGTGGTCTGGACGTCGCCGTGCGCAACGCCAACGACGGCATCTCGCTGGCCCAGACCGCCGAAGGCGCGATGGTCGAAATCGGCAACAACCTGCAGCGTATCCGTGAGCTGTCGGTGCAGTCGGCCAACGCCACCAACTCTGACAGCGATCGTGACGCACTGAACGCCGAAGTGAAGCAGCTGGTCTCGGAAATCGACCGCGTCAGCCGCCAGACCAACTTCAACGGCACCAAGCTGCTGGACGGTTCGTTCTCCGGCGCGCTGTTCCAGGTCGGTGCTGACTCGGGCCAGACCATCGGCATCAACAGCATCGTCAACGCGAGCGCCAGCGCGCTCGGCGGTGCCAAGTTCGACAGCAACAGCTTCACCATCGGTGCCGAGACCGACGCCAACAACGCCGACGTCAAGATCACCGGCATGGCGATCACCGGCGCGGACGGCAAGTCCTACACGCTGGGCGACATCAACGTGAAGGCGGGCGTCGATGCCGCTGCCACGCAGAAGGCCACGGCCGCCGCTGTCACCGCTGCGATCAACGAGAAGATGGACCAGACCGGCGTGTACGCTTCGGTCGACGGCACCACGGCGGGCAAGATCAACCTGACCTCGGTGCAGAACAGCGTCGATGCCGAAGGCACCTTCAACGCCATCGGCCTGACCGCTGGCACCTACACCGGCGGCGTCACCGCCCCGGGTGCGTACACCGCGACCACCGCCGCCCAGGGTGCCGCCTTGGCCAGCAACTTCGCCAGCGACCTGGACATCTCCTCGGTGTCCGGTGCCCAGCAGGCGCTGTCGATCGTCGACAAGGCGCTGACCGCGGTCAACAGCTCGCGTGCCGACATGGGTGCGATCCAGAACCGCTTCACCTCGACCATCGCCAACCTCAACACCACTTCCGAAAACCTGTCGGCCTCGCGCAGCCGTATCCGCGACACCGACTACGCCAAGGAAACCGCTGAACTGA
>NZ_JASCOZ010000326.1 GCF_029960115.1 Stenotrophomonas sp. PS02289 | reverse complement strand
CCCCCCGCCCCCCCCACACCCACACCGCCCCCCCCCCCCGCGGGGCGCCCCCCCCCCCCCCCAGACCGGTGTCTACCTGCCCCATCGCGGTGACGGAGAGCGACAAGGGTCCGCGAGTGGTGTCGCCCCCGATCAGCACGATCCTGCTGCTGTCGGCCAGGGCGAAGAAGCCGTCAGCGAACGCATCGATCCAGTCGGCGTCGGCGCTGGGCAGCGACAGCGCCAGCGTGCACCAGGCCGGCTGCGCGCCCATCGAGGCCAGATCGGACAGGTTCACCGCGAGTGTCTTCCAGCCGATGTCGGCCGGCGGGGTTTCGGCGGGGAAATGCACCCCGCTGTTCAAGGTGTCAGCGGTGACCACCAGCTGCGCGCCCGCGCGCGGCTGCAACAGCGCGGCGTCGTCGCCAATGCCGAGCACCACATCACCGCGCCCGGTGGTGCGGGCGCGGATGCGGTCGATCAGGGCAAATTCGGCCAGTGACATGCGCTGGGCCCGGGGCGGTCAGCCGCCGTTTTCCACCTTGCGCCATTCCACGGCGGCACGGTCGAGCACGCCGTTGACGTAGGTATGGCCGTGTTCGGAGCCAAACCGCTTGACCGACTCGATGGCCTCGTTGATCACCACGCGGTACGGGACATCCAGGCGGTAGCGCAGTTCGTAGGCGGCCACGCGCAGCGCGGCGCGCTCGATCGCATCGACCTCTTCCACGCTGCGATCCAGATACGGGGTCAGCGCCTCGTCCAGGTCCTTGCGGTGGTCCAGCACGCCATGCACCAGGGCTTCGAAATAGGCCAGGTCGGCAATTTCACGGGCCTGCTCGTGGGCGAACTGGCTCAGCAGACTCTGCGCATTGCCGCCGGAGATCTGCCAGGCGTAGATGGCCTGCAGGGCACGGCGGCGGGCGCGCGAGCGCAGCACCGGGTCGATGCCATCGCGGCGGACCGGCTTGCCGGACGGCTTGCCCGGGGATTTATTGTTCACGGCAACTGCTCCAGAAGATTGACCATTTCCAGGGCCGCCAATGCGGCCTCTTCGCCCTTGTTGCCATGGCTGCCACCGGCGCGTGCTTCCGCGTCTTCCGCACGTTCCACCGCCAGCACGCCATTGAGCACCGGGACGCCGAAGTCCAGCTGCACGCGCATCAGGCCTTCCGCGCAGCGGTCAGCCACGTGTTCGTAATGCCGGGTGTCGCCACGGATCACGCAGCCCAGGGTGATGATGGCGGCATGTTCGTGCGCGGCGGCCAAGCGGGCGGCCACCAGCGGCAGCTCCCAGGCACCCGGGACGCGGATCACGTCGATGTCGGCTTCGGCAATGCCGTTGCCGGCCAGGCTTTGCCGCGCGCCGGCCACCAGTACGTCGGTGATCCGGGCGTTCCAGCGGCTGGCAAGGATGGCAAAACGGGCCTGTTCCGGCGTGCGGAGGTCGCCTTCGTAGTGGCTCATGGTCAAAAGGGTCCAATAGATGGGGGGTATTCTAGCGTAGAGCCGGGCTCTGCCCGGCGCTAAGGAGCGTGCAGCCACCCAGGGCGTGGCTCTAAGGGGTCACGGGG
>NZ_JASCOZ010000325.1 GCF_029960115.1 Stenotrophomonas sp. PS02289 | reverse complement strand
GCCGTTGGCCGGCCCACGTGTTGCGGCCTGCGTTCATGAGGGCCGGCCAACGGCCGGCGCTACCGTTACGGTGAGCGGCGACGCTCTATGACGTTCAACAACGGCCCGGTCATGGCGGTAGTCACCAGCGCCATGATCACCAGCACCGCAAACAGACGGTCACCCAGCAGGCCGAGTTCGTAACCGAGGTTGAGCACGATCAGCTCCATCAGGCCACGGGTGTTCATCAACGCACCCAGCCGCCACGCCTCACGCGTCTCCAGCCCGGCACTGCGCGCAGCACTGAAGGTCCCCAGCAGCTTGCCGACCGTCGCCACGGCAATCACCACCAGGCACAGCACCAGGTCGCTGGCCTGCAGCGCATCGGCACGCATGCGCAGACCGGTCATGGCAAAGAACAGCGGCAGCAGCAGGGTGACCGCAAAGGGTTCCACCTTCGAGATCAGCAACTGACGCAACTGTGTGTTGGCCGACACCGCCACACCGGCGGCGAACGCACCGAACAAGGCATGGATGCCCAACACTTCAGTAACCAGTGCGCTGGCCAGCGCCAGCAACAGCACGCCCAGCAGCCAGCGCCCTTCGCTGCCTGCCTTGACGGTCTGACGCGCGAACCACGGCTTCACTGCGCCCAGCATCAGCGCGATGAAGGCCACCACGCACAGCAGGTTGACGCTGGCGGTGATCCAACCGGTCGCCTGCGCGGCGGCCACGATCAGCGCCAGCAGGCACCACGCGGTGGCATCGCCAAGTGCAGCGCAGGCGATGGCGGTCTGTCCCAGCGGGGTGTGGGTGATGCCACGGTCCGCCAGGATGCGCAGCAGCACCGGGAACGCGGTGATGCTCATGGAGATGCCGACGAACAACGCGAAGGCGGTGAACCCCACCCCCTGCGGTCCGTGAGCGGGATACAGCCAGATCGCCAGCAGCACGCCGAGTACGAACGGCACCGCGATGCCTGCGTGACTGACGGTAAAGGCAAAACGACGGCGACCGCGCAGTGCGCCCAGGTCGAGCTCAGCACCGGCCACCAGCAGGAACATCAGCACGCCGAGCTGGCTGAGCATGCCCAGCGGCCCCAGCGAACTGGCCGGGAACAGCGCGCCGTGCAGGCCGGGCAGCAGGCTGCCCAGCACGAGCGGACCCATCATCAGGCCGGCGGCCATTTCGCCGATCACCGCCGGCTGGCCGAGGCGCTTGAGCAGCGCGCCGGCCCCTTTGGCCACCACCAGCAGGACCAGCAATTGCAGCAGGAACAGGCCCAGCGGCGAGGCCAGATGCTGGGCCCAGTCACTGCCCACGACCTTCTCCGCCTTGGCGGCGACCGTGGGCAGGCCCGGACCGGCATAGCGCGCCAGCGCCAGGCCGATGGCCAGTGGAATCCCGGCCCAGGCCAGGTAGTGCCAACCCCATTTCATCGGCCGTGACTCGCCCCTGCTTTGTGCGTCCATGAACATGCCCTTGCGTGAGGGCCCATCATAGCGCGGCAGGCACTCGATACCCCCGGTAGCGCCGGCCGTTGGCCGGCCCTCATGAGCGCCGGACACATTCCATGAGCCGGCCAACGGC
>NZ_JASCOZ010000324.1 GCF_029960115.1 Stenotrophomonas sp. PS02289 | reverse complement strand
GACCTTCTTCGCAAACACCGGGTCGGCCGCGGTCAGATCGCGGCCGTGGCCCCAGTCCTTCCACGCGGTTTCTTCTTCGTTGTTGCCACACCACAGCACGATGCTGGGGTGGCGGCGCAGCCGGCGCACGTTGTCGCGCGCTTCGGCCACCACGTTCTGGCGGAACGCGGGGTCGTAGCCGGGCTGCATGCCGCCGCCGAACATGAAGTCCTGCCAGACCAGCAGACCGAGCTCGTCGGCAATGTCGAAGAAGGTGGAATCTTCGTAGTAACCGCCGCCCCAGTTGCGGACCATGTTCATGTTGGCGTCGCGTGCGGCGGTGAGGTCGCGGCGCAGACGCGCGGCGTCGACCCGGGCCGGGAACGCGTCGAACGGAATGACGTTGGCACCTTTGGCGAAGATCGGCACGCCGTTGATCACGAAGGCGAAACCCTGGCCGCCATCGCGGTCGACCTCACGACGCAGTTCTACTGTACGCAGGCCGGTGAGCAGCTGCTGCTCCACCCTGCCCTGATTGCCGGCGTCGACCACCGTACGGACGGTGTAGCGCGCCTGTTCGCCATAGCCCACCGGCCACCAGCGACGCGGGTTAGCCAGCTGCACAGGGACCGAAACCACCTGCGTGCCCTTGCGCAGGCCGGCCTTCTGCTCGACGGTGGCGGCAACGCGGCCCTCCGGGTCGATCAGGGTCACCTGTACCTGGGCGGTGCCGGCCGCAGCACGCTCCACTTCCACGTCCACCTGCAGCGTGGCGCGCGTTTCATCCAGCGCCTGGGTCTGCACGGCCACATCGGTGATGCGCTGGGCGTCCCAGCTGTCCAACGTGACCGGACGCCAGATACCCGCCGTTACGTAACGTGGGCCCCAGTCCCAGCCAAAGTGATAACCCGGCTTGCGCACGAAGTTGCCGACCATCGCATCCTTGGGCTCATCACCGTAGGGAGACGGATAGTTGCCGGCGATCTTGTGCGGCATCGCCTGCACGCCGGGCAGCAGCGTGGTGATCGGCGAACGGAACACGATGCGCAGGGTGTTGTCGCGCGCTTTCAGGCGGCCATCGACGCGGGCACGCCAGGTGCGGTGGCTGTTGTTGGCCTTCAGCAGCGGACGGTCGTTGAGGGTGACCTCGGCGAAGGTGTCCAGGCCTTCGAAGGTCAGCTCGGCGTGTTTGCGCGCCAGCGTGGCGGCGTCGACCTCAAAGCGTGCCTGGTACTCCCAGTCCGCCAGGCCGATCCATTGCAGGCCCGCTTCGGGCGCGCCTACGTAAGGGTTGGGAATCAGTTGGTGCGCGAGCAGGTCGGTGTGGACGGAGCCTGGGATCTGGGCGCTGCGCCACTCGGTGGCTTCGGGATGCGCTGCCGCCTGGGCGTTGCCTGGCAGCAGGCGGAACGACCATTGGGCTGCCAGCGGGGTTGCTGCGGCTGGCAGCGTCCACATCAGAATGAGAAGCAGAACGCCCAATCGCCGCATACATCCTCCTGTTTGACCCGTCTTCGCGGGAACCGCGTAGAGCCACGCCCTGCGTGGCTGTATTCCTTCCAACACCGCGAAGCCACGCAGGGCGTGGCTC
>NZ_JASCOZ010000323.1 GCF_029960115.1 Stenotrophomonas sp. PS02289 | reverse complement strand
GACGCGTTGCGCGTGAGGAGCGTAGTGGACGCGTTGTAGAGCCACGCCCTGCGTGGCTGCGTTCCGTTCGGGCTCCGCGAAGCCACGCAGGGCGTGGCTCTACGGATGAATCGTCAAATTCTGGATGGGCGGATGAATCGTCAGATCACGATCTGCTGGAAATTCTCAACCCGGTCGTGGCCGTGCGTGGCCTCGCCGGTGCGCGGCAGCGGGTAATCCTGCAGGCGGTCCAGCAGACGGGTCTGCAACCCGGCCTCACGCGCCGCATCCAGCTCTTCCACCACATCCGACAGGAACACGATCTCGCCGGCCGGCACGCCGATCGCCTGCACGATGTTGCGGTAGCTGTCAGCCTCGCGCTTGCCGCCGATTTCCGTGTCGAACCAGCCCGAGACCAGCGCGGTCAGGTCGCCGGCTTCGCTGAAGCCGAAGAACTGCTTCTGCGCCGGCACCGAACCGGACGAGTACACGTAAAGGGCCTTGCCCTGCGCGTGCCAGCCCTTCAGCACCGCTGCCACTTCCGGGTAGAAGTGCGCCTGGTAGTCGCCACGTTCGTAGCCGCTCTTCCAGATCATGCCCTGCAGCGCCTTCAGCGCGGTGTGCTTGCGGTCCTGGTCGATCCAGCCCTGCAGGGTCTCCACCACCAGCGCGTCCTGGCAGGCCCCGCCGATCTCGGCGGCCACCACATCCAGCCAGCGGCGCACCTCCGGTTCCTGGCCGTGCGCGGCGACGAACGCCGGCAGTGCCTTGCGCGCATACGGGAACAGCACGTTCTTGACGAACGAGATGCTGCTGGTGGTGCCTTCAATATCGGTCAGGACAACGCGGGGCGACTGCGACATGGATCAGGAAGCCTGGGTAGGAACGTAACGGGGGAATTTCTGCGCGATATCGGTGCCGGTGAAGTGACCGACCCAGCCGTCCGGCTCGGTGAAAAAGCGGATGGCGACAAAGCTGGGCTCTTCGCCCATGTCGAACCAATGGGTGGTGCTGTCCGGCACGGCGATCAGGTCGTCCTTCACGCACTCGATCTCGTAGACTTTGTCATCCACGTGCAGGGTGAACAGGCCGGAGCCGGCGACGAAGAAGCGCACCTCGTCTTCCTTGTGGAAGTGTTCGTCGAGGAACTTCTTGCGCAGTTCGGCGCGGTTGGGGTTGTCCGGGGCGATCGAAGCCACGTCCACGCTCTTGAAACCGTGTTCGGCGACCAGCCGGTCGATGTCGGTGCGGTAGGCAGCGAACACCTCGTCCTGGCTGGCACCCGGGGCCACTTCATGGGCCGCCTGCCAGCGCTCGAAGGTCACGCCGATTTTCTTCAGTTCATCGGCAATCAGTACACCGTCCTGGGTGTCCAGCAACGGGGCCTCGGGGGCGGTGTCATTGAAGATGCGCAGTCGGCTCATGGCGGCAGCTTGAACGTGGGAACGGGGGTCTTAAAGGGTAGCAGCCGCAGCCCGGGGTTGGGGGCGCGGCGTAATGACGCGGGGGAAGCAGCACATTGCCCGTATTCATGATGCAACGTAGAGCCGGGGGGGGGGGGGGGGGGGGGGCCACCCCCCCGGCCCCGCCCCGCCGCGCCGCGCCGCCAGCCGGCCCGCCC
>NZ_JASCOZ010000322.1 GCF_029960115.1 Stenotrophomonas sp. PS02289 | reverse complement strand
TGTGTATAACACACCGCCGTACCCGGGATCCGGTAGCGCCGGCCGTGGGCCGGCCCAAGGGGTATTTCAACGTTCATGAGGGCCGGCCAACGTTATGTCCGCCGTCCTGGCGGACACCCTTCGGGCCGTCGCTACGCGACGTTGAGGACCGCTCCTGCGGTCCTCTTCGGCGCTACCGGTCAATCGCCACCTGCGCGACAATGGCCTAAATCCCCCCGCGCCCTGTCTCCGAGTACGCAATGAGCACCACTGCCTTCGTTTCGCCCGACGACATCCGCACCCTGTTCGCGCAGGCCATGTCCAGCATGTACCGCACCGAAGTGCCGCTGTACGGCACGCTGGTCGACCTGGTCGCTGAAATCAACGACGCCGTTCTCACCGACAACCCGGCCCTGGCCGAGCAGCTCGATCGCAACGACGAGCGCGCACGCCTCGCCCAGGAGCGCCACGGCGCGATCCGCGTCGGCACCGCCGCCGAACTCGCCATCCTCGGCCGTCTGTTCGCGGTCATGGGCATGCACCCGGTGGGCTACTACGACCTGTCCGTGGCCGGCGTGCCGGTGCACTCCACCGCGTTCCGCCCGCGCACCGCCGCCGCACTCGCGCACAATCCGTTCCGCGTGTTCACCTCGCTGCTGCGGCTGGAACTGATCGAAGACCCCGCACTCCGCGAGCAGGCCGCGCAGATCCTCGCGCGCCGCCACATCTTCACCGACGAATGCCTGCACCTGATCGATGTGGCCGAACGTGACGGCGGCCTGGAAGAAACCGACGCCCGCCGCTTCGTGCTGGCCGCGCTGGAAACCTTCCGCTGGCACAGCGACGCCACCGTCTCGCTGGACACCTACCATGCACTGAGCAAGGCCCATCGCCTGATCGCCGACGTGGTCAGCTTCCGCGGCCCGCACATCAATCACCTCACCCCGCGCACGCTGGACATCGACGCCGCCCAGGCCGGCATGCTCGCGCGCGGCATCGACGCCAAGGCCGTGGTCGAAGGCCCGCCGCCGCGTCGCTGCCCCATCCTGCTGCGCCAGACCAGCTTCAAGGCACTCGAGGAAGAAGTGAACTTCCCCGAAGACGGCCGCAGCGACGTCGGCACCCACACCGCGCGTTTCGGCGAGATCGAACAGCGCGGCCTCGCGCTCACCCCCAAGGGCCGCGCGCTGTACGACCAGCTGCTCAACCAGGCGCGTGACGCCGGTGGAGCCGGCAGCACCGGCGGCGACTACACCACGCGCCTGGCCACCGCCTTCGCCGCGTTCCCGGACGACCACGACACCCTGCGCCGCGAAGGGCTGGGGTATTACCGCTATGCGTTGACCGAGGCCGGGCGTGCGGATCGTGGTGCCGTGGGTGATCTGCCGGCCGAGGCGTTGATTGCCGCCGGGTTGGCGACGGCCGATCCCATCGTGTACGAGGACTTCCTGCCGGTGAGTGCGGCGGGGATTTTCCAGTCCAACCTCGGCGGGGAAGAGCAGCGGGCGTATGCCGCGCATGCCAATCGTGAGGCGTTTGAGCAGGCGTTGGGGTTGAAGGTGGAAGACGAGTTCGGGATTTACCAGCGCCTCCAAGACGAGTCGCTCGCCTCGCTGCACCGGTAGCGCCGGCCGTTGGCCGGCCCTCATGAACGTTGAATCATCCGGTGGGCCGGCCAACGGC
>NZ_JASCOZ010000321.1 GCF_029960115.1 Stenotrophomonas sp. PS02289 | reverse complement strand
GTCAAAAACATGGATGTTTTTGACGAGCCTCCATGGATGGATTCACGGCGTGTCCCGCAAACCCACCCCGGTGCGCCCAAACACGGGGGCCGATGGCCACCGGCTGTTCGCCCAAAACCAACCGCAGCCGGGCAACGCCCGGCGATAAGTGGGCTGTGCGATTAGAGAATCAACGCACCGGCACCGGAATATTGCACAGGTCGATATGCCCAGCGGCGCGCTTGTAGAAATCGTCCACGCGATTACGGCGCGCTTCCACCGTGTCCACGAATGTCTTTGAATCGGTGCGCAGTACCTGCAGGGTCGGACGCTGTGCTTCAGGCAGGTCGCTTGCGCGCTGGATCGACACAATCGGTGTGCGCTGCGCTGCATCCGCGTAGAAACCCATCGGGGCCGGGCCGCGCGGCAGTGCGCTGAGCAGTTCCATGCCCTTCAGCACGCGTCCCACCACCGTGATGTTGCGGTCCAGCTGGCGCGGAGACTGCCCGGTGACCACGTACAATTCGGCCCCGATGCTGCTGTCTTCCTCGTTGTTGCGGCCCGCACCGAGCGCGCCGTAGCAGTGTGCCAGCCAGGTTTTGCCGTCGGCCGTGTCCTGGCCTACCGGGAAGCCATCGACAAAGCCCGTGTGGTCCGCCCAGCCGTCCTTGTCCGGCAGCACCGTGACCTTCAAGCCCTTGCTGTCGCGCTGGAACTCCGCCGGCAGTTTGCGCTTGGCGCTGCCCAGAGGCTTGGCCTTCGCGGCATCGTCGGCGTCGGCGTCGCCGAACTGCACCACGAAGTTGTCCTGCGCCCGGTAGATGCTCTCACCATCCCAGAAGTGCTCGTGCGCCAGGGTCTGGATGTTGGCCACATGCTGCGGCGCGAACGCCGGAGCCAGTTCGATCACCACCTGGCCCGAAGCCAGATTCATCAGCAGCAGGTTGGCCGGATCCGGCGTGCGCCAGTCGCTGGCCGGCGAGGCATCCAGAATCTGTTGGGCGCTGCGGTAGGGCGTGGCGGCGCTGGTCACGCCCGGCAGCAGGCAGGCGAGGGCAAGGGCGAGCAGGGCAGGACGACGTGGCGACATGGCAGACCCTTTCAAGGAAGTGACCTGATTCTGCGCGATTGGCCGGCCCGGTCGCCAGCCATCCCTGCCCCCCGGCAGGGTGACTAACGGCACGTTCGCTATAGCTGAGTTCGCACTAGTGTGGACTCCACGCTAGCGGAGACCGTCATGAGCGAGCACGAAGCCCATCTGAAGAAGTTCCAGAAGGAGCTCAGCGCAGGCACCGTGTCCCTGGCCCTGCTGGCAGTGCTGGCGCGGGCCGGAGAGCCGCTGTACGGCTATTTGATCGCCAAGGAGCTGGAGCGGGTCGGTGAGGGTGTGTTGAGCGGCAAGCAGAGCGCGTTGTACCCGGTGCTGCGCAACCTCGAGGCCGCCGGGTTGTTGGAAAGCCAGATCGAGCCGTCGGTGGCTGGGCCGCCGCGGCGTTACTACCGCATCAATGAGCGGGGCCGCGAAGTGCTGGTGGAATGGACTGCCGCCTGGCGTGCGACCCGCGATTCCGTCGATTCCGTCCTGGAAGGGGTACTGCAATGAACGAACAGACCACGGCGGGGGGGGGCCGGCCCCCCCCCCCTCCGCAGGACCGGGCCCCGCTGCGCGCCCCGCCGCCCCCCCCCC
>NZ_JASCOZ010000320.1 GCF_029960115.1 Stenotrophomonas sp. PS02289 | reverse complement strand
GCCCTCATGAACGTCGGAATCAACACGTGGGCCGGCCAACGGCCGGCGCTACCAGAACAGAACCAGGCGTATCGCAAACCCAATCAGCAACACCCCCATCAGCCGCTCGAACCAATGGCTGACGCGCAGGAATCGCTGCCGCACCGCCGCCGCTGACAGCGCCACGCTGACCAGCACGAACCACACCGCATTGACCAGACACATCCACAGCCCATAGAGCGCCTGCACGGCCAGCGGCGTCTGCGCGCTCACCAGCGTGGTGAATGCCGCCAGAAAGAACAGCGTCGCCTTGGGATTGGTCGCGTTGGTCATGAAGCCGATCGCGAACGACCGGCCCGGCGCCTGCGTTGCGGCCACCGAACCACCGACCTCCACCGCGCCACTGTCGGTCGCCGGTTTGCTCAGCAGGAACCGGACGCCCAGATAAAGGATGTACGCGGCCCCGATCCATCGGGCCGCCTTCATCAGCCACGGTGTGGAATTCAGCAGTGCGGCGACACCGATCAAGGTGTAGATGACATGTACCGACATGCCTGCGCCGATGCCCAGCGCGGTGTAGATGCCGGTCCTGCGGCCGAAGCGCACCGTCTGCCGGACAGCGACCGCGAAGTCAGGGCCGGGGGCGATGACGGCCAGCAGGTGAACAACGGCGAGGGTGAGGAATTCAGCCCAGTACTGGTGAAGCACGTCAGATCCGCAATGGAATGGTCGTGCCGGACATTACCGGAACACGACGGTGCGGTGTCCGTTGAGGATGATGCGATGCTCGACGTGACGGCGTACGGCGCGCGCCAGCACCTGCGATTCGGTATCGCTGCCGAGGCGGACCAGATCGCGTGGGGTCATGGCGTGATCGACCCGGGCGACGTCCTGCTCGATGATCGGACCTTCGTCCAGGTCAGACGTAACGTAGTGCGCGGTCGCCCCGATGATCTTGACCCCGCGTGCGTGCGCTTGGTGATACGGCTGCGCACCCTTGAAGCTGGGCAGGAAGCTGTGATGGATGTTGATCGCGCGGCCGGCCAGTGCTTCACACAGGCGCGGTGAGAGGATCTGCATGTAGCGGGCCAGCACCACCAGGTCGATGTTCTCGCGCTCGACCAGATCGATGATCTGCTGTTCCTGCACGGCACGGTTGTCCGCGTTCACCGGCAGGTGGTGGAACGGAATGCCGTAGGAAGTGGCCAGCGGACCGAAGTCCTCATGGTTGGAGGCCACGGCGGCGATGTCCACCTGCAGCTGGCGGCTATGCGCACGGAACAGCAGGTCGTTCAGGCAGTGGCCCTGCTTGCTGACCAGCACCAGCAGGCGCGCCTTGCGGCGCGCATCGTGCAGTTGCCAGTCCATGCCGAAGTCAGCGGCCAGCCCGGCCATGCGGGCCTGGATGGTCTCGATCGGCTGGGCCGCGTCGCGGTCGAAGTGCACGCGCAGGAAGAAACGGCCGCTTTCATCGTCGCCGAACTGCTGGGCATCGAGGATGTTGCAGCCCTGCTCGAACAGCAGGCCGGAGACACGGTAGACGATCCCGGTGCGATCCGGGCAGGACAGGGTGAGGATGGAATCGGGGCGCATGGTTTGAGTTTAACCGGCGCGGCCGAGGGCTGGTGGGGATGTTGTCAGATGCAACTTTTCGGGGTGGTTTGTGCTGCGGCGTGTGGATGTGCGGCGATGCGTGGATGTGCGACGGCCTATGTGGAGCCGGGGGGGGGGGGGGGGGGGGGGGGGGGGGGGGGCGGGGCGGCGGCCGCCCGC
>NZ_JASCOZ010000031.1 GCF_029960115.1 Stenotrophomonas sp. PS02289 | reverse complement strand
GCCTCCGGCCGCGCCGTCCATGCGGTATCGCCCGACGTGCGCCGCACCTCGGCGCTATCGGAAGAAAAGCGCCTCGCCGCGCAGCGCCTGGCCGGTGGCGTGATGGCGCGCCTGCGTCAACTGCGTGGGCTGGGTTTGGGTTACCTGACGCTGGACCGAGCCACGCCGACGCTTTCAGCCGGCGAGTTGCAGCGCCTGCGGCTGGCGACGCAATTGAGTTCCATGCTGTTCGGTGTCGTGTACGTACTCGACGAACCCTCGGCGGGCCTGCACCCCTCCGACAGCCAAGCCCTGTACGACGCGCTCGACCGTCTGCGCGAGGCCGGCAACTCGGTGTTCGTGGTGGAGCACGACTTGGACCTGATGCGCCGTGCACAATGGCTCGTGGATGTCGGGCCGGATGCCGGCGAGCGTGGCGGCCGCGTGCTCTACAGCGGCGAGCCGGATGGCCTGCGCAAGATTGCCGAATCGCGTACTGCACGCTACCTGTTCGATGAGATCCCCGCGCCGGGAAGCCGGGCACGCGAAGCGACCGGCTGGCTGGAGCTGCAGGACATTCACCGCCACAACCTGCATGGCGTGAATGCGCGCATTCCGCTGGGCGTGCTGACGGCCGTCACCGGCATCTCCGGCTCGGGCAAGTCCAGCCTCGTCGCGCAGGCCCTGCCGGAGCTGGTGCTGCTGCACCTGGGCCACGAGCCGGAAGACGATGCGGCCGAAACCGCCACCAGCGAAGGGCCGACAGTGATCGAAGCGACTGGCGGTCGTCTGGCAGGCGACGTGGACGCCATACAGCGAATGGTGCAGGTGGACCAGAAACCGATCGGGCGCACGCCGCGGTCGAACCTGGCCACCTACACCGGCCTGTTCGACCATGTGCGCAAGCTGTTCGCTGCCACGCCCGATGCGCGACGCCGCCGCTATGACGCCGGGCGCTTCTCGTTCAACGTCGCCAAGGGGCGCTGCGAGACCTGCGAGGGCGAGGGCTTCGTCAGCGTGGAACTGCTGTTCATGCCCAGCGTGTACGCGCCGTGCCCGACGTGCCATGGCGCACGCTACAACGAGGCCACGCTGAAGGTGCAATGGAACGGGCGCAACATCGCCGAGGTGCTGCAGATGACCGTGGACGAAGCCAGCGAACTCTTCGCGGGTGAAGACGCTGTGGCAAGGCCACTGCAACTGCTGCGCGATATCGGACTGGGCTACCTGCGCCTGGGGCAACCGGCCACCGAGCTTTCCGGTGGCGAGGCGCAGCGTATCAAGCTGGCGACCGAGCTTCAGCGCAGCCAGCGCGGCCGAAGCCTGTACGTGCTCGACGAGCCGACTACCGGGCTGCATGCGTCGGACGCCGACCGGCTGCTGGTACAGTTGCAGCGCCTGGTCGATGCCGGCAATACCGTAGTGATGATCGAACACGATATGCGCGCGGTGGCCCAGGCCGATTGGGTGATCGACGTGGGGCCTGGTGCAGGCGCTGCCGGCGGCAGCATCGTGGTGGCGGGCTCCCTTCAGCAGGTGGCCCGAACGTCTGGCAGCAGAACCGCTCCGTTCCTTGCACAGGAGTTGGCGCGGGCCGAGTAGCTCAGTTCGCCAAATGTTGCCAATTTTCGCGGGGACTTGATCGTCGCCACACGACGGTGGCGATCAATGCCCGAATCGCGTCATCCTTCCTGAGTCAGAGCAAGATGGGGGTTGTTGGGCGGTATTTCGGCGAGTGCCAAGGACCCATCTTCGAGGAGGTAGCCATGCAGTCGGCGGGACTTCCTCGGGCCCGTGACTTCACAGGTCCAAGTGTTCAGTCCTGGGCTGCTTTCGATGTAGCTGCAGCTTCTCGAAGCTCTTCTGCACCCACTGCCAATCCTGTTGATTCTCCTGCTTGGCGAGTGCGGCCACTTCGGGATGCTCCTGCGCATAGCGTGTGGAACACACCCGGGCTGACCAGGCAGGCCGTGTCATTCACCGTATGCACGAGTACCTTCGCGTCGTTGATGATGAACCGTCGTGAGGCGATTCCCTGCTTCAGCCAAACCATGAACTGTTCCCCGGATGGCTTCGTTGCCGATGGCCCAGGCGTAGGCGCGGGTGCAGGCGATGGAATGGACGTCGCGGCTGTTGCTGGCGCGGGGGTGTGGAGGAACTCCTCGGCATCCTGGCCAACGCCGGCCGAATCACCCAAGCCCACCATCGCGAGCAAATCCTCCATGACGTCGGGCACGGGCTGGGCTGCGGGCGGTGAAACGATGGTGGTGCTGTCGCCCTCCCAAATCGGCCTCGGCACTACCTGAGCCGGAGACGATGTACGAGTTCGGCGGGCGGCGAAGCAAACCGAGGCAACTTATCAATTAAAGATCGTGATGGCGCACAACACTCGGTAGACGCCATCGATTCACAGCTTCGCAAGATCGAAGGGCAGAGCCTTGGGTATAAAGTGGCTCGTTTCTTCGGTCTTCTGGGGCGGTGACTTACGCGACCTGCAGTGTCGGATAGTCTGTATAGCCCTTGGCGCCACCTGCGTAGAACGTGTTGGAGTCAGGCGCGTTCAGCGGTGCCTTGGCCCTGATGCGTGCGGGCAGGTCCGGGTTAGCCAGGAAGGCGGTGCCAAAGGCCACAGCGTCAAGCTTACCTTCGGCAATAGCTGCCTCTGCCTCATCAGCGCTGTAACCCATATTGCCCACCAACACACCCTTGTACTTTTCACGCGCTACGGGCATGACATCGGCCTTCTGCACGCCGAAGAAATCGGCGCGCATCACGTGCAGGTAGGCTAGCTTGAAGGCATTGAGCCTATCGGCCACGAAGCCGATGAAGGCCAGCGGGTCGCTGTCTTTCATGCTGTTGAAGCTGTTGAGGGGCGACAGGCGCAGACCCACACGTTCGGAACCGATCGCCTGGGTCACGGCAGTGAGTACCTCGAACAGCAAACGTGCACGGTTTTCCGGCGATCCGCCGTAAGCATCGGTGCGCTGGTTGGGCGTGTCGCGCAGAAACTGGTCAATCAGGTAGCCGTTGGCGCCGTGTACTTCCACACCATCAAAGCCGGCGGAAATGGCGTTGCGTGCGCCTTGAGCAAACGCAGCCACGATGCCGGGAATCTCTTCGACGGCCAGGGGGCGGGGCACCGCGTGCGGCACCTTGCCTTGGGGCGTGTGGATCTCACCCTCAATAGCGGTGGCGCTGCTGGAGACAATGGGGGCGCCATCGGCAGCGCCAGGGTAGGCTGCGCGGCCAGCGTGCCAGATCTGCATGAAGATGCGTCCGCCCTTGGCGTGCACCGCGTCGGTCACCTGCCTCCAGGCTGCAATCTGCGCGTCGTTGTAGATGCCAGGCTCATTGACGAAGGCCGATGTACCGGGCGCCACCATGGTGCATTCGGAAATCAGCAGGCCGCCGGTGGCTCGCTGGCTGTAGTACTCGGCCATCAGCGCGTTGGGCATGTGGCCAGCGTCGGCACGGGCGCGTGTCAGTGGTGCCAGAAGGATGCGGTTGGGCAGGTTGAGAGAACCTACTTGAAGTGGATTGAATAGCATGTGGATGAAAACCCAGATTAGTGAACAGAAAACAGTGGTAACGCTAACAGTATTCCCAATACTCTGACCTTTGAAAGGTCACTGAAAACTATTTTGGCACGGCTGGTGCTTTCGCACCCAACGCACGATGTAGTAGACGCAAGTGGGTAGGCCTTTGCTTCGGACAGTTTCCCGGCGGTCTCCAGCCGTACATACACCAAACGCCTCTGGTCATCCACCGCGTCGCAACTCCCTGACACCCCGGCCCAGCTTACGGCGCAACAGGGCCCGCAGGGTCACCCCATCCGAGTACCCGACCTGTGCGGCGACCTGGTCGACGCTCGCGTTTCCGGTGCGCAGGAGATGCACGGCATGTTCCACGCGCAGGTCCTGGAAATACGACAGCGGTGTCTTGCCCAAAACGCTTTGCAGCCGCCGCGCCAAGGTACGCTCGCTTGTGCCCGCGGCGCTGGCCGCCTCGGCGAGCGAGAACCCCTTCGCGAGCCGACGTCTGGCCCAGCACTCGAAGCGCTCCACCATCGGGTCGGCATGCGCAAGGTGGTCGGGAATCACGAACTCGGCTTGCGAACTGCGTGTCTCGACCAGCAGATAGCGTGCCACCAGGGCCGCCAGCGCCGGACTGCGCTCCCGGATGATGCGCAAGGCCAGGTCGACGTGGGCCAAAGCGGCACCCGCGGTGGTGAAGCGTGTCGAGTTCACGATCATGCGTGACTCGTCCAGCGTGACGTTCGGATAGCGCTGCCGAAACATCGGCCCCAGCCACCATGACGTCGTCGCACGATGCCCATCAAGCAGGCCACTCTCTGCAAGCAAGAAACTACCGGAGCAAGCGGCACCTAGGTGCGCGCCAGCGGTGGACCACTGCTGTAGCGCCGCGACCGCGTCGGGCACGTCGGGGCGTGTGAGCCGAGCCGAGAGCGTGTCAGGCATCTTGTCACCAAACGCGGGCACAAGCACGACGTCTGGTTCCGGCATACCACGCGCAGTGACCACGGGGACCGTCAAGCCTTGCGCAGTTCGGATGCGACGCCGCACGCCCACCAGCGTGAGCTCTATGTGCGCGGGAGCCTGTGGCAGCGAGCCCGCCATCGCATTGGCCAAGCCCACTGTGTCAGTGAGCGCCGCAAGCCCCAGATCAAACACGCCATCACAAACAAGGATGTGGAGTTTCATGGCAACAATGATATCAAAGTTGTCATTATTGCCTATAGAGATGGTTGTTATGAGGATTTAGATTGCAGGCTCGTTGATCCATTCACCTAACCCATTTACCCAAAGGAATACATCATGACCAAGCTCGCTCTGTTTGTTCGCCTCGAAGCCAAACCCGGCCAGGAGGCTGCGCTTGCCGACTTCCTGGCCAGCGCACTGCCGCTCGCCAACGCCGAGTCCGGCACCACGGCCTGGTTCGCATTGAAGTTTGGCCCTTCGACGTTTGGTGTGTTCGATGCCTTTGCCGATGAGGCAGGTCGCCAGGCGCATCTGAACGGCCAGATCGCCGCGGCCTTGATGGCCAACGCCGTGACCTTGCTCAGTTCTCCGCCCAATATCGAGAAGGTCGAACTGCTTGCAGCCAAACTGCCTGCATGACAACTCGGCCTTGACCCAATCAGCTCACGCTGCAGGATGGGGGTCACACAGCCCTACGTGCGACCCCTCACTCGTGTGATGACGAATGAGTTTCTCAATAGCCTCGGGTGGGACTTTCGTATGGTAGCTGTGCGCACGATACGCCTGGGAGTTCTTCCCAGCGCGGAGGCCCTCCTGTCTTGACCGCAGTTCCTTGGACCCGGTGTAGCGTAAGCCTGAATCGCCCCGGGATTCCCGGAGGCTCGTTGGCGTGAGTCACGTCTCCGTGACGTGCTGTCGCTGTTGATAGTAGTTCGCTTCGGCTTCGGCGGGTAGGATGTAGCCGATCGATCCGAGTAGTCGCCGGTGGTTGTACCAATCCACCCAGCGCAGCGTGGCCAGTTCCAGCTCTTCGCGACTGCGCCAGGAACGACGATGCACGACCTCGGCCTTTTACAACCCATTGATCGTTTCGGCCAGCGCGTTGTCGTAGCTGTCTCCGACGCTTCCGACAGACGGCTCGATGCCGGCTTCGGCCAGGCGCTCGGTGTAGCGAATCGACACATATTGCGATCCGCGGTCGCTGTGATGCACCAGCGCGTCGCCCGGACGCCGCGCGTGAAGCGCCTGTTCGAGCGCATCGAGCACGAATTGGGTCTGTTGGCTCGACGACAGCTTCCAGCCGACGATTCGCCGTGCGTAGACGTCGATGATGAAGGCGACGTAGGCGAATCCCTGCCAAGTCGAAACAAAGGTGTAGTCGCTGACCCACAGTTGGTCCGGACGGTCCGCTTTGAACGTGCGATGCACCAGGTCCAGCGGACAGGGTCGGGCCGGATCCGGATGCGTCGTCCGAACCGACTTTCCGCGCACAACCCCGGCAATCCCGAGTTTTCGCATCAAGCGTTCGACCGTGCATCGCGCCACCTCAATCGCCTCGCGGTTCATCTGGCGCCACGTCTTGTCGGCCCCGTAGACCTCGTGGTTCTCCGTCCAGACACGCTGAATCTCCGGCATGAGCGCAAGGTCACGCCGGACGCGCGGCGACGCCCGGAGCGTGTCCCGGCGCCGCGCAGCATGCTCCCGGTACGACGACGGAGCGATCTGCAGAACGCGGCAGATCGGCTCGACTCCGTAGACGTCGCGGTGCTCGTCGACGAACGAGCGCATCACTTGGTGCGGCGGTCGAGCTCCGCCTGGGCAAAATACGCCGACGCCTTGCGCAGGATCTCGTTCGCCTGGCGCAGTTCGCGGTTCTCGCGCTCGAGCTGCTTCAATCGCTCCAGATCCGACGTCGTCGGCCCGGCACGCATGCCTTGGTCACGCTCGGCCTGCCGAACCCAACGACGAAGGGTCTCGGCCGTGCAGCCGATCTTGCCGCTGATCGAACCGATCGCGGCCCACTGCGAGTCGTGGTCCTTCTGGTGCTCCAGCACCATCCGGACGGCCCGCTCCTGTACCTCGGGGGAAACTTCGACTTTCTCATGGCTCCATCCTCTCAAGTGATGGAGCCTCCGGGGAAGCCGGGGCGATTCATACAGTCAAACGAGTGACTTGTTCAGACCTTCCCTAAGGCAAAGCCGGCAACGACCCAATAGCTGTCTGCAATTCATCGAACACGACCCGGACTCTCGCTGGCACAGGGGCGCGCTGAGGCCGATAGACATACAAGCCCCAAGCCGGGGGCTCTTCCTTCTGCAGAACCCGCACCAGTTTTCCACTGGCGATATAGGGGGCCGCCATGTAGTCCGCCAATTGAGCAAACGCAATACCGGCCAATGCGGCGCCCATTTCCATGTCGGCGTTGTCCGCGATGAAGGCTGGCGACACAGGCGTCCACTGGCGTCCTGCACTGAAGTGCCAGGACCACGGTCGCCCGGTATTGATGTCGATGGCCGCTGTCACCGGAGAACCGGCCAGTTCATCGACTCCATCCGGTGTTCCCACCTTCTTGGTCAGACGCGGAGCTGCAACGATTGTAAGGCGCATATCGGCAGCCTTGCGCGCGACGAAACGACTGTCGCGCATGAACCCGACCCTGACCCCGACATCGATCTTGTCGTCGACCGCATTGCTGATGCGATCAGACAAGCGCACATCCAACATGATGTCGGGATGACGTTTGGCAAAGCCCATCTCTCCGGCAAGGTTGCGGCGGCCTTGATGGCAAAGGCCGGGGAATTATTCTCCGAGCCGCCGACCATCGAGAAGGTAGAGGTGCTTGCGGCAAAGCTGCCCGGCTAGGCAACTCGGCAGGCGTAGATAGCCGAAACCGCCTTCGGGCGGTTTCAATGGCTGCTGGCTCGAAAACAGGGGCCAGTGCAAATAAAACCACCCCTTCGATGGGCGGCTCGACAGAATTGCAGAGGCGCACGACACATCGTCCGCTTTGGGTCGGTAGCGGACATTGCCACCTTCCCTTACGGTCGGTCTGGGCCCATGTCCGCTTTCCGCCAGAAGCAGACTCTAGGGGGAACTCCAAGCAATCGTATGGCATCATCATGCCGACTGAGCGGACGCGGACGAGCTGATCGAGATCGGCCGGGCCGGTGTACTGGACTAAGCACGCTCACGCGATTCGATCACCCAAATTAGTGTCGATCAGTTCTGCTACGAGGTAGATTCCTGGATGAAATCGTTGTTGCAGTGCGTTGAGTGCACCAAGTCGGGCAGCGTCCAACCGTACCTGTTTGTAGGCGACTACTACGATGGACACACGGTCGAGGCCACATGTCCGCTCGGCCACGCAGCATTCTCCATCGTCCAGAACCCAAAGTTCGAAACGCTGCTGACCGCTGCCGCAGACGCATTGATCCATGATCAGACGCTTCAAGCTGTCGCATGCCTGGCTGCGTCGCGCGAGCGACTTTTCGAGCTTGCGATCCGTGTCTTCGCCCGGTCCAGCGGTGTTGATCCGGGCAACTTCGAGGCTTCGTGGAAGGAGGTGGCCTCGCAGTCTGAGCGGCAGTTCGGTGCTTTCTTGTTTCTCTATCTTGCGGCGACCGGAAAGCCCTACGAGTTCGACAAGAAACTGGCTACTGCCCGGTACGCGGCGCTCCACAAAGGCGAGATTCCAACGACAGGCGAAGCATTCGATTACGCAGGCAAGGTCTACCAAGAGATCTCGAACTTGGCGAACTACCTGCGGACTGATCACAAAGAGTCGCTGCGTGCCGTGCTCCACGAAGAGAACATGCGTAAAGCCGGCCGAGCTCCCAAGGGTGTTCCAGTAGGAACCATTGCACTCTTCAGCATCTACGGAATCGAGGCAGAAGAGAACAGGGCAAATTTCAAGGAAGCGTTCGATCAGTACAGAGACTGGTTGCCCGCGCTACCGGAAGTTGCGGAATCGACACAAAAGGCTTCTGGCGTGCATACGACAAGGAGTCATCCGCCGCACTCCGAATAGAACCTTGCTTCCATGGTTCGCTGAGGCGGGATCCGCTTCGTACGCATTCCGATTCATGTGACGTCACATGATTGGACGTTAATTGAGCACTTCAGAGTGTCTCGGTTCGGAGGCACGTATTTTCGACAAGGCATACTACAGATACTATTTGGCAACAGGCATACTTGATTCACCTCAGTAACCTTCTCACTCGCACATGTCGAGCTTTCTCAACCCTGACGCTCTGCGGCTCTTCTTCGCCCCCCCATTTCGACGTGGATGTCGCCATGGACGCGGTCATGCGGTACCAAGGCGTGAATGTCCTCAAAGGCGAACTTCGTGATTCAGCGACCACAGGTGTCCCGCACACGGGTATCCGGCTTGTCGGCCATCACGACGTGGACACCGGGTCTTCGATTTTCACTTTGATGCTGGAGCCCGGTCATATGAGCGGGGTAAGTTTTTTCGCTGAAAGCAAACATCGCTTGTTCGGAGGCAGCACACTGGTGTGCGTGCCCCTGCTTTACTGCTCGACGGAGTACACACCTACCGGTGATCACATCGTCTATCGGCATACCTACAAACGGCCACTGTTCACTCAAGAAGAGCTTGAGAGAATTAAAAAGAGTGGAACCGCAGAAGAGCAAGTTAAGGCGTTTGTTTTCACCAAAAGCCGTATCGGCTACGAGACGATCAAAGGCATGAGCTATGTCGGCCGATCTCGGCGCTCGTGGCAGCAAAGATACATGGAGCACGTTGAAGAAGCGCTGGAAAAGAACTCGAACCGCCGCTTTCACGAGGCTATGCGGGGGATGCAGGGCCAGAACGTGATCTGTGTGCACGACATCTCGGCTTATGGGATCCCTGAGGCCTCAGCCAAAATGATCGAAAGGCAACTGATCAAGACTTCCACGTTGTATCCGATGGGACTAAATATGCGGATCTAGACCCGTGAGAGTTCATCCGCAACGTCATCTTTCTGGTGGCAGGAAATCGACCACTGGCGCAGTGTCCGCTTCCGGCCAAGACTGGACCTCGACTATCCAAAGGTGCACAAATTGAGGTGTTCTCGACACTCTGCAGTAGAATCTAAGCAGATTTTTCCGGGGACTCAGCTCTCCATCTAGCAGTGACAATCCTCTTCGATCAGCAACATAGGCGGGTGTAGGCGTCCTTCACGAAGGCAACTACCTTCGGTGCCAAGCAACGGTGGCTTCCCGATCCCTACAACACGATTGGCTGGCGCGGTGATCGGTACCGGGTTACTCGCGTGCTCCTGCTACCCGCACCTAGCTTAAGGCAGGGCTGATAGCGACGGTGCTACAAGTCTCTACCGGCACCTGTCGCGGGTCTCCGCCGCTTGGTGCACCTCTACGCCTACTATAGATTGAGGTCCATCAGCGAGATTCCATCGGCGAAGGGTGGCGACCTCTCAGAGGCCCCCCCCCCTGCCGGAAGTCCAGGCCTAAGTGACCGCATCAGCTTTCCGAGCCATCCGTACGGCCCGTGCAATGTGACAGCTGATCGGTCTCAGTTGGCTCTAGCCGATCTGGCCGAACCCGACTGGCGGTGCAGCCCCACGCCGAGCTGCACTGCCAAATTACAGGATACGCTGGCATCTAGGCCAAACTGATGTTCCACAATATCCCCCGGCCGACGTCTTGGATCTTGCCACTCTGACTCGGGGAAATCTGGCTTCGAACCGCAAAGAATGACCTAGGAAGCTCGAACTAAAAATTAGGAGAGAGAGAGAATGGAAAAGCTCAAGCTCCAACTGGAGAACTGCTACGGAATCCGCAAGTTGGACGTCGTGCTGGACTTCGCCGGCACGGCAGCTATCGCCATCTACGCACCAAACGGCTCGATGAAGAGCTCTTTGGCATGCACCCTTCAGGACATCGCCAATGGAAACCCATCGCGCGACAGAATTTTCCCGAACCGCGCGACGGTCCGCGTGGTCAGCGATGAGAACAATGCCGACCTCGTTGCTAGCGATGTACTCGTGCTTAGGCCATTTGAGGATTTCGCCAGCAATGGAAACGCCACCGCTACGCTCTTGGTGAATGCCACACTTCGTGAGGAGTATGAAGCGCTGCACACTGGAATCACCGCTGCGCGAGCAGCACTTGTCATGGCGATCAAGACCACCTCGAAAACCAGGCGCTCTGTGGAGCGCGAGATTCTGTCAACGTTTGCGCCTGCAGACGGAGATTTCAACACTGCTTTGGTTGAGCTTAAGGATGAGCTGTCAAAGGACTTGAAGCCAGACTTCAAGGATGTCCCCTACGACGTGCTAAACGATGAGAAAGTCGTGGCATTCTTGGGCCAAGGTGATTTCCGCACGGCGATCAACGAGTACACGAAGAAGTACAACGAGTTGCTCGCCGCGTCGAAGTACTTCAAGAAGGGAGGCTTCAACTATTACGCGGCTACCAACGTCGCCAAGGAGCTGAAGATCAGTGGCTTCTTTAAGGCAAATCATACCGTTCGACTCAGCGGAGACGAAGAGAAGGAGATCAAATCCGAGACAGAGCTCCAAGCTCTTGTTGATGCAGAGCGCGCCAAAATCTCTGAGGATGCTGCTCTTCGGAGGAAGTACGAAGAGCTTGAAAAGCAGATCCAGAAGAACGCGCAGGTTCGCGAGTTTGAGGCGTACATGCAGGGGCACGAGGAACTGCTGCCCGAGCTGGCCGATCCAGCGGCCCTGAACAAGAAGCTCTGGCTGTCCTATCTGAAGGCGAATCACGATCTATACACTGACCTCATCAACAAGATCGAGAACGCTGCGGTTCGCTCAGCCAAGATTGAGGCGCAGGCCGGCCAAGAGCACACACAATGGCAGGGTGTGATTGATATCTTCAATAGCCGCTTCATCGTCCCGTTCCATCTCGAGGTGGCCAATAAGGTTCAAGTTGTTTTGGGAACGGAGACAGCACCGCGCCTGGGCTTTGTCTTCAAGGAGGGGGGTGATCAAGCACAAGTCGAACGAGACACGCTTCTACAGACGTTAAGTACTGGAGAAAGAAGAGCGTTTCACGTATTGACTATGTTGTTTGACATTGAGGTACGCGGCTCGGCAGGCAAGCAGACACTCCTAGTTGTTGACGACATCGCCGACTCTTTTGACTACAAGAACAAGTACGCCATCATCCAGTACCTTTCCGACTTGGCTGAAGGCCAGAATTTCAAACTGCTCATCTTGACCCACAACTTTGATTTCTATCGGACCATCGAGAGCCGTCGTCTCGTTCATCGGAAGAACTGCTTCATGGTGTCAAAGACAGCCACTGGGATAAGTCTGGAGGCTGCCCAGGGCGTGCGTAACGTCTTCATCAATGTGTGGAAACCCGCATTTTTCACCGATAACCGCAAGAAAATCTGCTGTATTCCCTTCATGCGCAACCTGATTGAGTACATGAAGGACGAACAAGATCCAGACTATCTTCTCCTCACGTCCCTGCTTCACTGGAAGGCCGGTACAGATCAGATCACCGTGGCGGATCTTGATGGCATCTACTCCAGGCTCTTTGGCATCAACGGACAGTCTGGCAACCCTGGAGAGCGACTCATCGATATTCTAGGCATTGAAGTCGCTACTTGTCTGCAGGCCCCGGATGGAATCAACTTCGAGAATAAGGTTGTGCTGGCGATTGCTACGCGCCTGCAAGCAGAGCGATTCATGGCGGGGAGGATCAACGATTCAGCTTGGCTGGCTGCGATCACAACCAACCAGACTCAGGCGCTACTGAAGCGCTATCGGAACGACTTTCCTGCCGAACTTCCCAACATTGGCGTCATTCAGCGCGTCCTACTGATGACGCCGGAGAACATTCATCTGAACTCTTTCATGTATGAGCCAATCTTGGACATGTCCGATCAGCATCTTCGCCGCGTCTACACGGAAGTCGCCGCATTGGTCTAGCGGCGGAGGACAGCTGTGCTTCCTGCATTACGGCGACCAGCGCACCGCCGCCGATGACCACGAACTAGTCCCGGAGTTTCGCAAACCACTGGCCAAACTCCGGCGCGCCGGCGATCAAGCGAAGACCTCATCGAGCAGGTCCCGCAGCGCGCCGTCCAGTCTCGGGTCGCCCTGTCCCTGCAGGGACAAGTACAGCGACAACCGGTCCACGGCGGCGCCCGCGCCGCCCAAGCGGGTGGAATAGGCCCAATGCTGCACATCTGCGTAGCCCTCGCCGGCCACGGGGAACCATTCTGGTTCCGGATGCCCACGGAAGTAGTCTCGCGGAATCGCCGCGACCGGCCGCGCTGGCGCTGCCAGTTCGGTGAACACGGACAGACCGGTTTCCCCTGCAGCACGACAATCATCGGCCGGCAGCATGGCCAAGCCACCCTTGCCGATGCCGGTTGTGCGCAGCACCGGCGAGCGCAGCCGCCGCAGCGCCGCCTCCCACAAGGACCGTCGCGTTTGCAGGAACCGCAGGCTCGTCTCCCGTCCCTTGCGCCGGGCGCTGACCAAGTTAGCCGCCACCAGTTCGCGGGCTACCCGCGAGGCGGTCATTCGCGAATAGCCTGCCTCGCGCGCAAGTTCGAGCGGCACCCACGGGACGCTCCCAGGGATGCCGCGCTCCTCAAAATCGGGCCGCAGTAGAGCGGCGATCAGAACTGCTTGCGCTGGGTGGCTCAGGTGCTTCCCAACGGATAGGGGCACCGGTGGAGACGAATCGCGCTCGCGCAGGCTCATCAGGAAACTCGGAGCGAACAGCTGGCTGCCAGGCACAACGAAATCCACACGAGACTCGATGAGCCTGGAGCGAGTGTATGGCGACACGCCCGAGAGCACGAGAACGACCCTCAAGCCGGCCTTTTCAGCCAGCAGGTGCACCTGTGCGATCAGCCGAGAAGGTGGCGTGGGTTCCGCCTGTGTCGGGACCTTGGCCAGCAGCACCCGCAGGCCCAGCAGATCAATCTCGGCTAGGCGGAACATGCTGTTGAGAGAGTGGGGCAAGAAGCGCGCCTTGGAACTAGGCCTGGGCTCGAACTCCGCGACCATGTCGGGTAGTAAGTTCTGGAGGTAGTGGGCAGCAGCCTGGAGGTCGTTCATACAACCGTATGTAACAAAGTAATCTGACAGTATCACAGAGCGGTTACGATCTAATCTGTCCGTTACAATCCCGTGCATGATTTACCCTGCTACCTAGGCAGGCGAGCGCTCCACTCAGACTCGAGTTGCTTCCTCCTGCTCACTGGGGAGTTGACGAAGGGCCGCAAGCAGCAGGTCATACGGGAACTGGGGGTGTGCCCCCCTCGCGCCAAGCGGTCATCCGACGGCCTTGAATCCATTCGGCGCACTAGCTTGGCATTGCGCGGATGCATCTGAACTGGCCAATAGACTCGGCATCTAGAGGCAATTGGACACTTACGCGTGCCCGTGCGCTCACGCGCCATTCTGCCGGGCGTACCAGGAGGCTCACGATGTGGACAAGGCCGCTCGATGCGCGCAATGTGCGCTGTGACCATTTGTAAGACGGAACTTCCCGTGCGGCCGACCATACTCGCATTGGATCTTGAGGGAACTCTCATATCCAATGCCATCAGCCAGATCCCCCGACCAGGTTTGCGTAGCTTTCTGGACGAAATGCGTTCAAATTTTGACAGTCTTGTCCTTTTTACCACCGTGCCGAAAGATCGTGCGCAAGCAATTGGAACTCTCTTAGCGAAAGAAGGCAGCGTCCCTGCTTGGTTCTCTGGGCTTCAATACATTGATTGGTCGGGAAAAACCAAGGACCTGCGCTACGTCTCCCCATACCTTGGCAATGCGCTGCTACTCGATGACCATGGTCCGTACGTCCATCCCGGACAAGAACATCTCTGGGTTGAGATTCCACTCTTCGGGTCTCCTTATCCGCCAGACGATGACGGACTAGAGGTAGCCTCGCGCCTTATTCGCGCACGAATCAGCGAGCTTATCAGCGCGAGCAACGAAACTCGCCGAACAGAGCCGCATTGAACATGCGTCGGCCCTGCAGCTATCCGCGACCGCCATGGCGGCGTTCGGCCCTCAACCCTATGAACGGCCGACGCTATACTGGGCGCAAGCCGTCCCGGCATGTCCTTCCATACACTACGGCTCTTTCTGTCGCCGAAATCGCGTACTGAATGAAGCGCCAGGTCGGCCGAAGTTCGGTGTGCTATCGACCACCTGGAGCGCTATGACCACAAGGACCTTGCAACTGGTTCGAGCCTCAAGTAATCAGCCAATGTCGGGGAATTGTTACTCGTGCAGCGCAGGCGCCGACCCAAGGCCGCTCCAACCTCTAGCTCGCCCGGCTGCGCAATCGCTTAGCCTTCAGCATGGCCATTGGACTAACGGTGGGCACTGGTACTAGCGTGGTCAGGTGCTGTTCTAATCCCAATGCCTTGAGGACAGAGATCAGCGTGTGAACCGTTGATCCTTGCCCACTCTCAAGCTGCACCAATGCTCTGCGAGAGATCCCGGCTTTATCGGCCAACGCTGCCTGGGACACGTTGGAGAGAAGGCGACGCGCCCTCAACCGCTTTCCCAGGGCTTCCGCAATCTCTTCAGGAGACTGGACTGGCATGTGACTCATTTGCGCGCAAAAGTGCTCATTAGGGCCTCTCTTCACAGGTTGTGCGCGGAATGCTGCGCAATCCCAGCCTCTCCGTGCCCCGTAAAAATGGCAATGAAAGCAAGGCAGCGCCCCATTGTTACACTCGGATAAGGGCAGCCAGCTTAGCGGTTCCGACTAATGCTCGCACTGTAGCGACCATCATGTCCTCCCGAGGGCAAGCGGGCGGCCGCCATGACCATGCGGCGGCCGAGTTCTTCTCTAGCGCTAGCGCCTCGGAGCCGGTGCTCCTGAGGAGGTCGGGCTACGTGCCATTTAGTGCTGGACGCTATTTCTGAGGCGTCTAAGATCATCGATAGCACAGCTTCCGGGCGCCTCAGCGCGGTGCACGACGTCCACCTATCCCATGAGGGCTATCAGAGACGGTTGAGCCTGTACCTCAATGGCACAGTGGTTGACCGGAGAACGAGCACCATTGACCGCACGATTGCTATTGGCGCGTCGCTCTCAGGCTTCGTCACACGGCCGGATGACGAGCTAGGCCTATCCATCGCAACCAGCCATCTGAACAGCCGGGTTTCAGCAGACCGCCGCTTGCGGGAAGTCTACGGATCTGGCGTCCGGCCAGGCAACGATGAGTTCGCGGCGGAGTTCTACTACCGAGTGAAACTCGGGCCGCACCTGTCATTCAGCCCAGATCTCCAGTGGATCAAAAGGCCCGGCGGCAACGGAGACCGTGGAGATGTCGTCATCATCGGTGCCCGTACGTCCGTATCGTTCTGAGGCCGCTAGAAGCGTAGGTAGGTGATCATCCGCTTGCGCGCCATCGGTTCTGCACGCCTTTCGGCGTAAGTAGCTTACTTCAGAACCAAAAACGTGTCTGACGGTAGTGCCCGTATCGCTTGCTAGTTCCCCCTCAAGTTCTCTACTTCATTTGGGCGGCGACAGAGCCTCCCATATGAAGCTCGTGTGAGCTGGCATGAGATTCCTTATGGCAATAATGCTCAAAAAGCGACCGCAGCCAATCTAGTCATCCACGACTTCCTGAGGACGTACGCATGCGGCTTACTAGCGCGACCATTCTTGCCAGCTCCGTCTTTCTGACTGCCGTTTCGACGTCATACGCCGAGGACATTCTGGTGGAAGGCGGATATGTGATGACGATGGATCCCGGCGTCGGCGATCTAGAACAGACTGACGTTCTGATAAAGGGAGGACGCATTGTTGCCATCGGCAGAGGCCTCAAGGCGGGCACCGCTAGGCGCATCCAAGCAAAGGGTGCGATCGTGTTGCCGGGATTCGTTGACACCCACTCCCATCTTTACGTCACGACAATGCGTGGTCAGTTCCGGAACAAGGAAGGTCAGTTCTTTCCTGTGAGCTCGAAGCTTGCAGGATCAATGACACCACATGATGTCGAAACCGCAATGCATCTTGGTGCACTGGAGCTGATCAGCAGCGGAATCACCACCACGGCAGACTTTTTCGACAACGTTATTGGCCCCGCGCATGGGGAGGCGGGATTGCGCGCACTTCAGCGATCTGGAATTCGTGGGACGCTGTACTACGGGGGACCAGATAAGACCACGAAGCACCCGATGAATCTCGATCAACTTCGCTCTATTGCCTCTAGGCTGGACAAGAGTGCCCAAGTGGGCGTCGGCTTGGCGTGGCGGCTACCACGTAATCGTACCGATGCTCGCAACTGGGCCATGCGTCAGCAAGAGTTCGATACAGCAAATGAGCTGGGACTGCCTATCCAGGTGCATGTGAGTGGCGAACCTGGCCCAATGCTTGATGCACTCATTGAGCGTGAGTACCTATATCCAAACCTGACCGTGGTTCATGCCCCGGATGCCAGCGCGGAACAACTCAGAGTTCTAGAGGCAGCTGGCAGCAGCCTGGCCGTGACGCCTATCAGCGAACAGCGCGTTGGATACGGGTTAACCCGCTTTGATCAGTTCGCACTCGTCAGTAAGCAAGGGCTCGGCATCGATGGTAATTCGCTAGCTGGCAGCGCGGAGATGTTCGCCACCATGAGACTTGCATCCCTTACTTGGAGTGGCGGGGCACGTAGCGAAACGGCACCGGATGCGCGGTCCTTGCTTGAATTGGCAACGATAGGCGGCGCAGAGGTCGTCGGTATGGCAAGCGAAATTGGCACACTGTCCGTGGGTAAGCGCGCTGACCTGCAGATCATCCGCTTGGACTCGTTGAATCTCGCAGGCTTTGGCGGCGGAGACCCTTCAGCCTTGCTGGTCCACTCGGCACACCCAAGCGACGTTGACACAGTGATAATCGGCGGACGGGTAGTCAAGATCGATGGCGACTTGGTCGATGTAGATCGACCCAAGCTTCTGCAGGATGCGGAAGGATCTGCGCGTGCTCTTACGTCAAGGGTAGCGGAACGCGATTGATAGCCTTCGAGGACATCCACGTCCCAGCTAGTAGTGCTAAGTGCTATCCCCAATAGAGGGCTCGAGAGATTGGTGGGAACACGCCCCGCGAGAGGAAATGAATAGGTGCATGGCCTGCCTTGACTCCATGGCCTCCAATGGCAGCTCGATTCTCAATCGATAGCAGATTGATCTTGCATAGGCGATCTGGGCTTTGGTTGGCCGCTTTATGTCCCAGTCCAATAGCTCCGGCACCAGGCGCGAGAATTCGGCAGCCAGTCGCCTCGAGATCGCACCTGAATGGCCTCCCTGCTGGAGCTTCTCGAGCTGACGACGTAGGTCGAGCTCCGACTCTTTGGTTAGGGAGAGCTCCAACGTGAACTCTGAGTCTGAATCCACCAAGAAGAAGCTCATTTCAGCACCCCAGCAGGTTACGGGACAGTCACCAGCGCCAAGGCCTCGATCACCAGTGCCGGCCGGACGCTACCGTAAGTACTGTAGACCAAAAGTACTGCACGACGAAAGCTTAGGGCGTGAAAGCGCCACCGCCCCAGCAAGCTCTAGGGACTGCCATTAAGGAGGGCAGGCTGGCGCTGGGCGTCTCCCAGGAAGAGTTTGCAGCTCAACTCGGTATGCATCGGACGCAGCTTGGCCATATCGAGCAAGGCAAGAAGGACTGCCGGCTCTCCACGATCATCCGGATTGCAACGGCTCTGGATGTGCCGGCTTCGTCCTTACTTACATCAGCTGGCCTTTGATGGGCCAACCAGTCACGCCAGCAAGTTGGCGCTAGCACGCGGGGTCGTGACGTTAGCGACACGACTACCGATGAGGATCCAACTATCGAACTAGCTTCGGTCCTTTGTCGGTACGCCGCTTGAGCCTGTCACTACGCGCACGCTCCTGCGCGAGCTTCTCGCGAACATCTGTCAGCTCGCAGGCCAGCTCCCCACACAGCGTTGTAAGTACCTTCACTTTCGCCTTCTCAGATTCATATCTGACTCTCAACATCTCCAGCTTCAGAGCATCAGCCGCCCGGGCGCTCGGAGCATCCTGCGCAGATACCGCATCATTGAGCTTGCCCAAGGCCACTCTGTGTGATTTATAGAAAGCTTGTCTACTGATACCGCATGCGGAAGCGATGGAGACCACCGTAGGCTTAGGGCCACCCGCCCTCCAGCGAGCAATCTGCGCCTCAGTCTCGGCTAGAACTATCTGGCGCATCAGAGGCTACTCCCTATTTTCTTCAGGATCAGCTCCGTCGAAGCCAGGCGCTCTTCAGCAATGCGACGAGACTGCTCGGGAATTCCCCTCAGCTTGAGGAAACTGATCAGATCTTGCCTTCGCAACTCCCACCAAGGGGCGTGCTTGGCTGTAGCCGTAAAGTTGAGACAACCAGCACATGTGGAAGGAGTGCGCTTGCCGGGATTTGGGCCATTCGCATCGCCGTCACAGCGACTTCGCGCCTCGCGATAGAAGCAATAGCCCCAGTCGCAAGGACCGAGTACCACACCGGCACCCAGCATCCTCATCACTTCAAGATTTGTCGATGCTCGCTCCAAGACCCCGTTCATCCGTGAAATGCTTTCCGCGATAACAGGTGTAGGCAAGTTCGTATAGACGTGCTCAGCACTAATCAAATCATCCATAGCGCTCACTACCTCATTTGCGTTCTCCTCCTCAAGCAAAGTTGAGAGATCACGATCCAGACCAACATAGTAGGTGTCAGTGATCCTGGCTTCCAAGTGTCCGTACTGATATGCCAGAGCACCCAAACTCGAGCGGTCGCGCCGCGCAATGAAGCGCGCCATGAATCGGCGTAATGGTCGAAAGTTCAATTTCTCAGAATCAAGCCCAGGAATACTAGCCTCAGCGAATGCTCTCATGCTCCTGCGGAGTGCAACATAGCCATCGACTCTAGCACCACGCTGATCATCTCGAGCTTCAGCCGGTCCGCGTCCTCTATACATATTCAGCACGAAGAGCGCGGCGGTCCCGACATGATCACGAATCGGGCGCCCCAATCGCTCCAAGAATGCAATTGCGTCAGAGACTGCTGGCGCTGCGACCCATTCATGCGGCCTACCAGATTTGCTCAGAACCCCTTCGATCAAATCGGAGGTCTCTGCACCCGCCGGCATACCGAGCGCATTGGATGGCTTTACGCTTGCAGTCGTGAGCCGACGAGATTCGGATGGCCTCATGGAACTGAGCAAAGATATAATGAAGATCGCCGCTCCCTCAGCGATCTTCAGCATTATTTGCTCGCCATAGCCAACTCTTGGATCCAACTTAGCTAGAGCTTTTGACCTGAAACCATTGAAGGGCAAAGATCGCTTAGCGATGTAGAAGGAGTTCATCCTTCGGCCTGCTGAGCACAGCCTCCCAGCCTCTATCGCCATTACCTCACCCATGAAGGCTTCTATTGTGGGCCCATCTTCCTCTATTAGCTTGATTGCATCTGCCAAGAGCATGAGACATTCCTGCTCACTCAGGTCGTCATCCACCTTTCTTTTCTTAGCTGCAACTGATGCCTCCTTCGACATCCTTTTTCCTACGCGGACCATCTCTGCGCGCACTACTGCAGACACATCTCCCACGTTGAGTAGAAAATCCTCGACACAGATGAATTTGGCCCGCATCCGAGTAGCACCCGCCTCCACACGGCCGACTGCGCGACTAGCATCGGTCCATGGGCAAATGAGCTCGGGACTCAGATCGCTTGGCGAATCCACGCCTTCCTCATAACACCAAACGGCAAAGCTTCTAAGGACGATAAATCGTTCGTAGAGGACAAGAGCATAGCGTGTCGATCGTTCCAGCCTACCAAGCATAGCAAGTGCCAAATAGATCTTTATCGGCACTTTCCAGCCATCAGGGATGCACGAGAAATCGAGCCTTCGCGTCTCCACAATCCCGTCGATAACGTTTCGTCTGAGGAACCACTCATCATCCTCGAAGTTGATACCGAGACCGTCGAGAGACAATTCGCTGACCGGCGGCGTGGCTTGGCGCAAGGATTTCATGGCTACTCCAGACCAATAACAGGGACAGATACGGAGAGCTTCTCTGCTTCACGAAGAACCACTTTCGTAACCCTGCCAAGCAACGCAGACAGGATTTCGTGCGAATTCTCGTACGCGTGCTTGTACCTGGCAGCCACGTCACGAGAGGTCACCGCCAGTCTCTTGATTTCGTCAAGTTCCCGTTGAGCAGCAATCATGCGTGCAACGTGCCGCGGACTATCCAGCACAGCTACGCTATTGGGGCAGAAGGCGCAGTAAAGGAAATCCAGGCACTTCTGACCCTTCTTGGATGCGGGCGCTTCACCTGAGAGCGCGTCGGTGCAGTCGTAACCCTGGGTAGTCTCGTAGTTTCTTGGATGCAAGCCCACCGCTTTTGCGGACTGGACTACCTTCCCCATAAATCCCAACAATTTCGCTTGTGCGGCCCCCTTGCGCTCAGGCGACCTAATATAGAGGCCGGTGGTCTTGGAATTCTTGTGCTGAAGCTCGGATTGGACTCGCTCAATCTTCTCGCCTCGATTCCCAAGGAGCCTCGCGCCGGACAACCTCAAGTCAACAAAATTGAAGTCGGGTAGGCCATGCCGGTCTATGAACAGCGCCAGTTCGTTGTGCCATGACTGAATCGACACGCGACCTATGCTGCCACGACACAAACTAAGGAAGACCGTGTCCGCACGAGCACCCGCAGCGATACGAAGTACCGAAGTGAATTCGACTACCTCGCCGATCAATTTTGGGATGGCGTACGCACCTTCGGTACTGACTGAAGCCGAGCTCTGCTCAGTCGCCCTGAATTTATCCCAGGTGAATTCTTTCTTTAATGGGTCGACGGCATGATCACTGATGCAATCAACGCATAAGGCCATCAAACCCCCAGGATTCCCGCCCGTTTCGATTGCTATGTACAGCAGGTATGGGATGTAGTCGCAGATCTCTAGAAATAGGTACCTCTTTAGAGGCCGGTACTTTACGCTGTATGGCGTAAAGCCCGCCGCACAGAGATTTATCTTTCCGAGTACGCCTTGGGCCATCCCTCGACGCATGCCATCTAGGTCAGCTCTATCCTTGGCTGTAAGGCATTGCACATCAGCTCCATTTGCCAATGACGCCATCACCCTTGTACGCGCCCTTACCTCATCGATCCCCTTCTTTGAAGCGATGAGAATGCCACGCATCTCCTCTTCGGAAAGGATGTTTTCTCGAGAACACTCCTCTTCCCTCTGGAACTGACCTCGGGGGAAGTATATGTTCATCCATGTCACCGAGTTCTCGGTGTCGTTAGTGGCGAGCCAAGCATATATCTGTCGAAGCAGGTTAAAATGGCTTCCCCCAGTCTTTAGCAAGAGCTTCGCCTTAAGCCACTCCGCGTATCTCTGCGAGATCGTAGAGGACCTCATATTCTTCCACGGGTCGCCGTCCAGCTCGGTCAGAAAGTTTGCGAACTTTCGGATTGAGCCCCATGCTTGCTTTCGACTCTGCACCCTGTAAGTAGAGGTCACGCCGGTGAAGGCATTCAGCAACGCGTGAGTGGGCTTGCGGGGAAGGCCTAGCCGGGAGAAGTCATAGATGTTGACTGGGTCGCCAGGCGCATCGCCGGCGAAGACGGCCTCCGAGACGCCACTCATCCCAATGCCTCCTCTGTCTCAAGGATTGCCCTAAGCGTGCCTGAATCTATGGAGCTGACGGAGGCCAAGTAAAGCTCGGTTGTCTCTGCACTGTTGTGCGCAAGAAGATGCTGAATGACCTTGATCGAGTTGATGTTTGCACCTCGCCTCTCCATCTCCTCGAGACGACTCTTCATATGCGCGGCGAAGGTATGTCGCGACATGTGCGGTGTCACGTTCAGGCCAAGCACTTTCGCAGCTCGCCTGAAGGCTTGGTAGTAGGACTTCGATGTGACCGGCCTGCCTCTCGAGTTCAGAAAGACCCGGCTTGTTTTCTCAGTGGAGTTCGCAGCTGCCTTGTTCCTACTTGTCTGGCAGTAATCGAGTGTTCGTTGTGCCAAGCGGGAGGTCACCACCAGATTGATGACTTTTCCGCCCTTCGTCCGAGTCTCGATGTAGTTGACATTCAGTGCGTTCTTTGGAAGCTGTGTGAGATCGAGATCTGCAACGGTGGTGCGACGAGCGCCCGTCCCGAGAGTCCAAAGGAACATCAGTGAGTAAGGCATTTTCAGGGTTGCCGCCATGAGCGAAGTCTCCTCCGGACTCATGGCACGCACTTTTCTCTTGTAAGCCTTTGCCCGCCGCAGCCGACTAGTTCGAGCGAGGAACTGTTTGATCGGCTCCGTCTCCCAGGACCCGCCTGAGTCTGCCAGGCCCTCACCGTCCCAATGCTCCAGAAACTTGTAGAACTCTCGAACGGTGGTCGTCCGTAGGTTGATCGTTTCGCTAGCTAGTCTTCTCTTTCGATTCGGTGCCGTGGACAAGAAGCGACGGTACTCGCTGAGCAGCAATGCAGTCGGCCTCGTCCAGTCGCCTCCGTTGCATTCGACGAATTCCAGCCAGCTCTTCAGCCCTTCGGCGTAAGTGGAGAGCGTCTTCTCCCTGCTACGGGTGGAGTCGATTCGAAATGTGTCCAGGAGAAACGCAAAGGCCCCCCAATGAAGCTGCCCTTCTTCAGAAACCAGAAGGGGGAAGCGGGGCTCGAGTCTCGGGAGGGGAGTCTCTTCAAGCGCCGCAGAAGCCGGAATGAGCTTGTTCAGCTCGGTAAGCGGGATCTCTGAAGTCCGCAGCAGATGCATTGAGCACTCCTCGGGGGTTTACATGTACCATGCTACCCTAATGCCGGAGTGGAGCCGGCACACACTGGAAGTGCTGCGCGAGCCGCTGGAGTCCGGCCACGTCAATGTAGCGCGTGCCGCGCGCACTGACGCCTTCCCTGCCCGCTTCCAGCTGGTGGCCGCCATCGAAAGTAGTATATAGACATGTTCCAGATGCAAAAGCTCCCGCTGTATAGGCCAAAGACCGATTGATATCAGGAACGCGAACCGAATAGGATCAGACGTGACCACTTACTCGTTCAATGTCTACAGGAGTCATCTAGGAACAACGCGAACATACGTGACGCACATTCTCTATGCGTCGCCGCCCTCGAGCCTAATATCTCGGTCGTTGAGCGAGATGGCCAAGTCAACCCGCAGACGCAAGATGTCCAGTACAACTATCAGCCAGTTGCGTCGCCTCTTGGCCTCAGCTTCGCTGGATACGAAGCGGTTACTAGCTTACGAACCCAACGTATTTGATGACAAACAACTGTTGCGCTTGCTTAGCTCGACCTTCAACGACCTGGAGGATCGCAAAAACATAAGCCTAAGCGCAAAGCAACAGCTTTTCAGAGCACTGCTAACGTGCCTTTCAAACAGCAACCCACCCTTGCTCAATGGAAGATTTCTCGCTTGGTCCGAACAGAACCTGCCGCGATTTAGGAGGACCGCGCGTGCGCGCCCCTCCCCGCTCCTTGATCTCATCCCACAACAAGCCGCGCAAGGCCTCACGCCTGACTTCAGCCCTGCAGCCGCGCTTGACCACGTCCACGATCAAATCGAAAACGCTTGCCGAGCAGAAATAGAAGAATATCGCCAGATGCTACTAGATCAGCACGCCCTGCTGAACAGCGTTAAGTGCAACGACATCAGTGAGGATAGCTCTCATGATGGCTACCTAGAAAATCCGCGATTACGCAAGGCTCACAGGGACGCGCTGGAGCAGTTCGTAGGCTGCGTAGAGAACAACGAGCCGCTCCCAGACCCGCCCCTCAACCTGCTGCCGGCCTTGCGGAAAAGGTACCAATTACCGAGCAAGAACGCACGACCTTGGCTGCTTGCGCAGTACCGGCTCCCAAACCAAACGCTGCATGCGATATTCATACTTGTCGCGCTCAGAACTGGCTGGAACCCCCAGAGCGTCGCGTCGCTGACGATAGACAATCTGGGCGGCGAGCCAGGTGGAAGTCTTTTGCTTCAGTCGTTCAAGCTAAAGACAGACGACAAGACGCCGGCGGTTGCCATATCGCGCAAAGACAAGCTAGCACAAGATGCAATAGGTCTACTTCGATCCAACCTTTACTGGGCCAAGAAGCTAAAGATGGTGCCGGCGAATGAGAATCGTCTCTGGATTGGCTGGAGCTCCAAGCCAGATGCCCGGCAGATAGTTGCAGACGGGCATCTCCTGCGCAGATTCATAGATAGGCACAATCTCACTCCTTTTCGACTGAAGGATCTCCGCAGCCTTCGTGTCTCCATTGCGTACGTTAAGCACCGAGACCTAGATCAGGTACGTCTGATTCTAGGACACCAGTCCTTCTCCAGCATCGATACTTACCTCCGATCCACCGTAATATTCAAGCTAAACGAGTCTAATATCCTCAGATTTCAGCATCTTCTTGAGAAGGAGTTGCTCTCCAGCAATCAGCCTCCGCCACAAACCTTCTCCACGGGTGACGGCGGACACTGCCGCGATTCTTCAAAAAGCCGCTTTGCAGGAGGTATGACCCCGTGCGACGGAATGGGATGCCACATCGGGACGACCTGTGAAAACTATACCCTTCGCCCTACGAAAGAGTCCGTGGCAGATGCGCTAAGAACTCTCCACTCTTACAGAGAATGCTGGCAGGCACTCGCAGATCAGCAACCCGACCGATTTTGGGATATCCACCTGCCACGGATCGTGCATATTCACGTCATGCTTGAAGCAATCCGAGACCTGCGTCCAGATCTTCTGCCCGAAGGGATGTGGAAATGAACTCCACCAAAGCGAACCGCTCCGCACCAGCCTCTTGTGAAGAGACAAGTGACTATGATCTCGACCAAGCACGTCAACTGCGTCTGCAAGGATCACTGCTCTTGCACCAATCAGGCGCAGATTTGTGGTCCTTAGATTTGAGCCAGATCCATTTTAGATCTGCCAGAGACCCGGCGGCGGCCACATCCCTGTATAACGAAGAGCCAGCCCGTCGAGCCGCACTCTGCTTCACGCAGAACGTCATCTCCAGCCGCCGCAGCTTCATACCAGACAGGCGATCGATCACGCGACAGATCTACCTACTAAGAAACGTCTATGACTGGCTAGCACCCCAGGGCACCGATAGGCTTAGCCGAGCGACGCAAGATCAACTCAGTGAGATGATGGCGAGCTTTGCAGAGCTCGGGTGGCCGCACTCGCTGGGGATAGTATCGCGATGGACAAGCGCGGCATCTCTTTTCAACGAGGATGACACGGAACTGGCGTTTCACTTTCACTCTGAGGGCGGCGCACGCTGCATCAATGCGATCAATCAAGGCTACTGGCGACCCCGATTGGGTTGGGGAGGTGGTGTTCCTGTGCCCAGGGAAGTTCGCATGATGCTGCAGGACATAGTTGGCGCACGATACAGCCGAAAGTGGGCATCAACGGACGGAAATTATCTTCCACCAAGCAAAAACGTGCTACGAAACACGATTGCATTCATTAATCAGTGGCATTCAGTCCAAGAGGATTGTGATAAACCCAGTTTTCGCATTTCCCGGAACTCAAATCGTATGGCAAGCCGTCTCGCCAGACGTAGTTCCGCAAAGACTGGTGTTCTCACTGTGACCGACGCAGGATCATTGATGAAGTCCGCGACATTCGTCATTGATGAAGTTCTGCCGCTGCTAATCGAGCTCCTCAATGAACCATTCACAGCTAACCGTCGCTCGCGGCATCGGAGGGTTGCCCAACGCGCTCTGGAGACCAGCTCCGCAAGAGAAGCGATCGAGACTCTGCTCTCACGGCCTATCGTCCGATGGCTTTGGTCCGGATCACACGGACGAAACCCAGAGGAGCTATGTGTAGACCAGCTAATTGCAGCAGTACAAGGCGCAGCCTTCATTATCATCTGCGCAATGAATGGACGTCGGTCTGGAGAGGTCTGTCATCCGACGACCGGATTGCGGACAGACTCGCTCATCGTTCTGGACGAAGACTTGCTCATAGCTAAGATGTCATTCTACATAGAGAAGACGCGCTTCTGCAGAGAGGATTTCTATGTCAACGCGCTTACTGTCCGCGCGTACCAAGCTCTGCTTAGCCTCAGAGCGCACCTAGGCCAAGGAGAGAGTGTCAGCGAGACGCCTGAGAGCATCTTCGCACTAGCTCGTAGAAGCGAGTCGAGCCTTCCAGACAGCAAGAGGCCGCACTTCTCACCCACATCGGACACAAAACGAACGCGCACCCTGAACAGCTTTTTCGAGGTCGCCGGAGAGCGTTGCACGGTTGCCAACTTGGCACCGCATAGCCTGCGGCGATGCTTCGCACTCCTTTACTACTACAGGTTTGAGCAGTCAGATCTACTCAGTCTCCAACAGCACCTCCGCCACACCACAATCTCAAACACAATCCACTACGTCACGGGGGACACTGGCTACTTCTTCCCAGATGTTGAGAGGCGGCTATTCCATCCAATAGACAAATCTGCGTTTCCCTGCCGCGAACTTCAAGACGTTTCGTACGAAATCCTTGTGGAATCTATCCACTCTATTCTGGCCGGCACGGGCGCGGCGGGCGGATTTGTGAAGTTCGTCCGGGCACTCTACCGACAAATGGTAGACGCATTGACGGAAGGAGATAATGCAGCTGCTCTGATCGCCGATCGGCTAAGGTCAAATGAGCATGTACTGAGGCCCATGCCATTCGGACAGTGCCATTCGACCCGGCGGCGATCATCTATAGGGAACTGTAGAGAACGAGGGAGACTACATCATGAGCACGCCTCGCCCGCCTTGTGCTTCTCTTGCCCGTTCCACTTCACATCTCCGGCCTATTACAAGTCGGTCTCGCTGATCAAGACGTCTATGGAGGCCGCCAGGAGCCAGGCCGCAGAGGGCTCGGTCCAGGCGGGTTACCTGAACCGGCAGATTGAGCACCTTCAATGGCTATTGCGGCATGTCTCACCACAAGGGGAGTCGGCCCAATGACTCATATTTCAATCCAGCGAAGAGATCGCGCTAGGCACAACATTCAAATAAAGATCAACATTCTGAGTGGCTGGATCATGCACGGAGTGCCGAAGCACCCCACAACAGGACTCGCAGAGTACTTCCCAACTACTCTGCGGCAGTTCAAAGCGTGGGACGGCTTACTCAACAGCGAGGACCTCAGGCTACAGCTACCGTCGATAGCGAGAATCGGAAACGACACCCTTGACGCCAATCAGGATCTGAAGGCCTCAGCCAGCTCCATAATCGCGCTCCTAAAGGCCCGCTCCGTATGTGCTTCGAAAGTTAAGCAAGCAAGTGCAAGCAACAAAGAGCAGGCTCAAGTTCTTCTTAAATTGTTAAATATCCGAAACTCTGAACTGGTAAGCCAGCAGCGCGAAATCCGGCGACTGAAAAGCCAGATCCAGTTGCTTGAGCGACGTCTGGAGGTCCGATGACACTCATTACAAATGGACCGAGACTCTCTCGATCTGATGCGTACTGGCATCTGTCAGGGTCCGATGGCCGAACTAGTTGGCCTTGCTTGGATTACCTCATCGACTGTGTCGACAGGCAGCGCCTTCGGCCTGCAACAGTAGAGCTTAGAGCGTATGCACTGAAGATGTGGATTTCATACCTAGAGCAGCAGAATGTGAACCTACTGCACGCTTCGGATGCAGAACTCATTGACTTTGCAAGTCACAAATACTTGCGCCAAAGTGGAGGCGCATTCGGCGACTCCCAAGCGAGGAAGAGGAGCATAAATCAGATCGTCAGGTCCATCTACCGGCTCTACGCGTGGCTCCAGTGTTCGAGTTACGGAGAGGGCCTAGCGTTGCTAGGACCGTCTAGATGCCAGTTTATAAGCACTCTGAACGAACCGGGCAAGCAGCGGTCACGATCAGACTTTCCATGTACGTTTCGCTTCGCTGGAGAGCGTAGTAAGCACAACCGCTATCACATCCCGGATGATGCGGACCGTGCAAGGATGGTCGAGCATTTCTACAGCAAGTACTCTCAAGGTGTCGCACTAAGGAACGCTCTGCTTTTGGATATCGCCTTGAGCACCGGCTGGAGGCGCGGCTCAATCGCGTCACTTTCTGTCGACCAGTTCTCTGCAGAAGTGCTCGATTCCGAACATATCTTGGTCACTCCTCCAGAGCAGAAGTTTGGGTACACACTTTCATTCAGTATAAGCAGCACGTTAGCGACTAGGATCGGCGCATACATACGAGGCCCGCGTTCGGAGATCGTTCGCCGCACTGGCACAAGCTCAGTGAAGGTCTTCTTGAGCGCAAAGCGCGGCACTCCGCTGACCGCCGCTGGTATCACTAAGGTTTTTTCAAATGCACGCAAGGCGTTAGGGCTCCCGCCAGGAGTCGGCATTCACTCTTGGAGACGCGCATTTGCGAATCGGGCAATGGCTCGGGAAGTCGAGCGGCGGCGACGAATAGGGGTCAATGGCACGTTCAGCGATGTAGCAGCGGTGGTTGCAAGCCAACTCGGCCATGAATCGTTAAAGAGTCAAGAGGCGTACATTAGAGGGCATGGCTCGCTCGAGGCCAACGATGGGGCCGGCCACGGGAACACCTAAGATGTTGCGCCTCGAAGCAGCGTTTGGCGTGAGCTGACGACCACATTCATCTTCAGGAAGTGTTGTCGAGTAGACCGAATCATGTGTCACGTCCATTCTTTTGCTCCCGGCGACGATGTTGACCGGCGTGCCCGACGTTTCCCTCTGCGCCACCTAAGTCGAGTTCACGGGGGCGCGCGTAAAGTGGGATGCCCTGAGCAGCGAATTCTCGATCGAGCTGCATGCGCACTTCTTTGCTGAAGGCTGTCATTGTCTACACCACCGACTGAAATCAGGATCTAGATTGCAACACGCCTTGGTTCCACGGCGCAATTCCGCATCGCCGCTCAGCCTGGGAACCGACAAGCAGCGCAAGGCCAGAAGGTGCCGCCGCCCTGGCTCTTAGGACGCTCAAGGACGAAAGAGGTGCGTTCAACCTAGCTTAGTAGTCAGGTAGTCTGGGACTGCCTGCAGCTTCATTACATCCGCTCTGCGCAGACGGTTGAGCTAGGCTGTAGCAAACCCCGTGAGTGGGAGTGGCCACGGAGGCAGTACTCAATCTCCTGCACGGTGTACGGGCTGCACCGATCTAGACGTCAGCGGCGATGTCAACGGTGGCCGCCGTGAAGTCTGATCTCCTCTGCCTGCTGGAGGATAGCTTCGGTGTGGCTGACCAAAAACAATCAAAGTAAGAACGGTGTCGTAAGAATGTTGAACTCGAGCGTACGTAACCCCTCGTTCAGAGCCGCCAGACAGACCCTGTGTGCGAAAAATGTCATAAATAAGTGAGGATGGACGGATAGCTGAACGACAAGGACCACAGACCTTGGTGTTTTTTTATTTCTTATCGTAGACAATGCGCACACACGGACGGCCGCCAAGGTCCGTCTCCCGCCAACGGCTGATCATTTAGCTAATGCATCGACGTCTTGCTTCTATCATTCGGTTCTTGGCTGCACTGCTTCTTGCGGTGTGCCTAGTGGTGCCGACGGTCGAGGCCATGACATGCAGCGACCAGATGGATGAGGGCTCCTCGCAGGAAGTGCCGAAGCCGTCTGATCAGAAGAAGGATCAGCTTTCGGCACACGGACACTGTCATCATGGTGGCGCGCTTCATCCGCCTTTCCTCTTTCCGCTAAGAGATGTTGTGGTGGCGGATGAGCCAATGACACTTGTGACCGCCGGAAACCTTCCGTCGGATAGGCTCGACGGTTTGATCCGTCCCCCCAGGGGCTGACAGCGATTCCTTTGCTCATTTTGTGAGCGAATGAACCGCCGCGTCTCCCCGCATGACTGGCAGCTCGTCTGCTGCTCTTCGAATCGTGCGTTGCGACCATTGGAGTCGCTGGGTGACCAGGCACTCTTGCTCCGGATCCGCCTGCGCGCGGTACCCGCTGCTGCACCTTTGATATTCCGGGTATATCCATGTCCACGTTCATGGCCTGTGCGTATAGTGCGCTCGGGGCCGGTCTTCCTGCTCTTCAGGTTCCTCCTGCGCAGCCAACTGGAGGCCTCGAATGAAGAGCGCTTCATGGTGGCGCAATCGCCCAGAAGTCGGTCAGACATGGCTGATCATCGCCGTCTCTCTCTACTTCACGGTGGTCTTCAACAACGCGTTCGTTCGGTTCATTCTTGGAGCCTCGAACCACGAAGGAACTGCGCAGGCGCTGGTAATGAGCACCGCGCTAGTGTTCATCACCGGACTCCATGTGTTGCTCTTGTCCTTGCTCGGGTGGCGTTGGACGCTCAAGCCTATCCTGCTGGTGATGATTCCGGCATCCGCCGCCGCCGCCTACTATTCGGACAACTACGGCATCTTCTTTGATGCGAGCATGGTGCGTAACGTCTTCAGGACGGACACTGCGGAAGCAGGCGAGCTAATGACTTGGGGGTTTGCAGGCGCGATGCTCTTAAAGAGCGCGCCGCCGTTACTCGTAGTTGTCTGGATTCGAATTCGTAAGGAGAGCAGCATCCTTCGCCTGCTGGTGAAGAGGGTGCTACTGGTTGTCGCCACCTTGGTCATCACTAGTGGCGCAGTTATGTCGCAGTTCGACGATCTCTCATCGCTGATGCGCAACAATAAGTCCGCGCGGTACTTGATTACGCCTGAGAACTACATCGTATCCAGCATCCGCGTCCTACAACAGGATCGGCGCGCACCACGCGGACCGCTGTCCAAAGTGGCCGAGGATGCCCGATTGGACCCTCATCCGATTGGTTCCAAGCCTCATCTACTTGTGATCGTTGTAGGCGAGACTGTCCGCGCGCAGAACTGGGGCCTGAGTGGGTATGCGCGTCAGACGACGCCAATGTTGGCCAGGCGTGATGTGGTCAATTACGTGGACGTGACCGCCTGCGGATCTAATACCGAGGTTTCCGTCCCTTGCATGTTTTCCGTGTATGGGAGGCGCAGTTATGACCGGGACAAGATCAAGCGGTCCGAGTCGCTTCTGCATGTGCTGGAGCGGGCGGGCGTTAAGACTCTCTGGCGCGACAATCAGTCCGGCTGCAAAGGCGTCTGCGCGGATCTTGCATTCGAATCGTATAGGGAGCCGCCTGATCATCCCTTGTGCACGAACCAAGCGTGCCGTGACGAAGTGATGTTGAGTGGACTTCATGGCGCCATTGACGACAACCCCGGTGATGTCGTGGTAGTCCTGCACCAGCTGGGGAACCATGGACCGGCCTACTTCAAGCGATACGGCGAAGAGTTCAGGACGTTCACCCCCGACTGCCGCAGTGCTGATCTTGGCAAGTGCACTCGAGAGGAGATCGTCAACGCATACGACAACGCAATTGTCGCCACTGATGACTTCCTCGCTAAAGCTATTGACATGCTGGCTGCGGACACTTCACACGACACCGCGATGATCTACGTATCAGACCATGGCGAATCGCTGGGAGAAGGAAATCTATATCTTCACGGACTCCCTTATGCGATCGCCCCGGCAACTCAGGTCAAAGTCCCAATGGTGGTGTGGTTGTCCGAGGGCATTCAGCGCGAACGCGGAATCGACCCGTCCTGTCTACGGGCGCAAGCCGGCAGCTCCATTAGTCACGACAACCTGTTTCATTCGGTGCTTGGCCTTATGGAGGTTCAGACAGAGGTCCGGGACGAAGGTCTAAACCTGTTCGGGAGATGCGAGAAGCCGAATGCGGAGACCGAGACGCCCACATCCGGCCAGTCGAAGAGGTCCGGAACGTCAAAGATTGCTGAAGTTCTGGGAGATGAACATGGCTGACATTTACGGCCACAAACCTCGCGGCCCTCTGGGGGTTATGAAGGCTTTTCGGTGGTCTCTTCTTGGAATACGGGCAGCTTGGCTGCATGAGTCCTCGTTTCGGCTAGAGGCGGTCATGGCGCTGCTGCTCGCTCCGGCAGCCTTCTGGATTGCCGATTCGCCAGTTGAGCTCGTACTGCTTATAGGCTCGCTGTTGATCGTTTTGGCAGCAGAACTGCTTAACTCAGCCGTCGAGGCGGTCATAGAGCGGTACGGGCCTGAGTACCATGAGCTGGCCGGGCGAGCCAAAGACATGGGTTCGGCTGCCGTATTCATGACGCTCACCAACGCAGGGGTGACCTGGATCGCCATAGCGGCCATGTGATGGGTCTCACGCCACAGCCGCTTAAACCGCGGCGGTAGAGCACGGAAGCTGTCCCAGAAGTGAATAGCTCCGTGCTAATGGCGTATCGCCGCCGATTGTTATTGTATCCCCTCTCAAGTGGTTGATAGCCTTTGAAAATGCGCCACGTCTCCCGGAAAATTGGGTTCGTTCTACTGATGCTGCTGATGGCGGCGTTCGTGGTCGTTCCTATTTCCGACGCGTTGGCGTGCTCGGCTGAGCCGCATTCAGCGGCCAGTGCCCCGCAGGATGCGGCTGGGGACTTGGATGGGAAGTCGGACCATGAGGTCCCGGGGGCCGGATGTAGCCACGGCCACTGCCACCATGCCAGTGCCAGCCTTCCTTTGGAAGCCGCGACCCCGCCGCAGTTGACGCTTCCGGCGGTTTGGAACGCTCATACCGGCGCTAATGGCGATGCGGTTGTTCTAGACGGGCTAACGCGCCCACCCCAGGGCTGATCAGAGCTTGACCCGCACATTGCGGGATCTGGTTTCTTTTCATCTCTGGAAAACTCTACATGTCGACCTCCACACGTCGGCCGCTGCATGCGGCCGGGCTGTTCGTGGCTGTCCTGCTGGCGCTCGCGCCGGCGGGGCCTGCCGCCGCGCAAGCTTCTCCCTCCTATGACGACCTGCTGGGTCGTCTTGATCAGTTGTCTGGCACCATTCAAGGCGTCGCATTGTCTGAAGCCGCCGATGCGCGTGTTCAACAGGCCCGTGCGCTTAAGAACCCCACGGTTTCTTACGACCTTGAGAATGCCCAAGGTACTGGCGCGTACCGTGGTACCAGCAACGCTGATTCGATCATCACCCTTTCTCAGCCGCTGGAGTTGTTTGGCCAGCGCGGTGCACGTGTGCGTGCGGCACAAAGCGAAGCCCAGGCTGCGGGACTGCGTAGCGAGCTGAGTCGGAGCGAAGTGGCCGCACTGCTCGCAACGACCTACGCACAGGCCGAAAGCGCACTGCGACGCTATGATCTAGCCAACGAGGCACTCCAGCTGATTCAGGAAGATGCCGCCGCCACGAGCGCCATGGTCCAGCAAGGTCGCGAGCCTCAGCTCCGGGCAGTGCAGGCGCAGAGTGAAGTGTCCAACGCCAAAGCGGCTCTGGATGAAGCCTTGGCGTTCCGGGACGCGGCCCTTGCTCGGTTGGCCGGTGCAGCACAGCTGGATGCGTCGGTTGACGCAATAAGTGAAAGCCTCCTGGATCGCGCCCCGCCCATGCCTACCGGCGACGCTCGTGCGGCATTGGCGGTCCGGATCGCAGAGGCAGAAGCGGCGACGGCGGGCAGGCTCGTGGACGTGGAGCGCAAGCGCGCGCTTCCCGACCTGAGCGCAACCGTGGCGCAGACAAACTTCCGCCAGGCAGGCGAGCGTGCGTACAACATCGGCGTGAGTCTCTCAATCCCACTCTTCGACCGGAACAGCGGCGGCATTCGTGCGGCATACGCCGAGCAGCGAGCCGCTGATGCTCGTCTTGAACAGCAGAAGCGCGAGAGTGAAGCAAATCGGGTTTCCGCGATTGCGTCATTGAAGGCATCCAACAGCCGAACGCGTGCCGCTGACGAAAGCGTCACGGCCGGTGAAGAGGCCTACCGCCTTGCTCGCATCGGCTTTGAAGCCGGCCGGATATCCCAATTGGAACTGCGCAGCACGCGTTCGACGTTGATCGCCGCGCGGGCCTCCGCCGTTGACGCAAGGCTCGCGCGCGTGGCCGCCGAAATTGAACTTGCCCGTCTCGAAGGACGCGCCCCCTTTCTGGAGCAGAAATGAACAAGCCTCGTAATCCCATTCTCGTCGGCGCGCTGCTGCTGTCTGCCCTGGTCCTTACTGGTGGCTTGACCGCCTGCCAAGGTTCTAGTGAAGCCCCCACCACAGAGAAGGACGCGTCGGCCAATGAAGACGGCCACGGTCATGCGGAGGGTGAAGGTGAAGGCGAGGACGGTGCCAAGCCCGCCGATGACCATGCCGGGGAAGCCCCTGGCGCGCACGCAGAAGAAGAGGCACCGGAGGGTGTGGTCCAACTGACGGCCGACCAGATCAAGGCATCAGGAGTGGGCGTAATCGCCGTGGGGCGTGGTGGCGGCGCTTCCACGCGCATTGCCGGACGCGTAGAGCCCTCGATCGGGGCGCGCGCATCGGTGGCCGCGACGGTGACCGGCCGCGTGGAGCGAGTGCTGGTTGCGCCGGGCTCACAGGTCAAGGCCAACCAGACACTTGCTGTCGTGGTCAGCGGCGACGCCGCCACCTTCCGCGCGGCGGCCGTCTCGGCGGGCGCGGAGGCCGAAGTCGCCCGCCTGGTGTACGGCCGCGACAAGGCACTGGTTGAGCAAGGTGTCGTTGCA
>NZ_JASCOZ010000319.1 GCF_029960115.1 Stenotrophomonas sp. PS02289 | reverse complement strand
TGGCCGGCCCAGGCGATGCTGAGGGCCGGCCAACGGCCGGCGCTACCGGTAACTCAGGCGTCGCTGGACTGCTGGCCACTGGCCGGCACGACCTGGAGCAACGCCAGCAACGCGGCCAACGCCACATAAGCCCCGGCGAACTGCCAGCTGATCAGCTTCGGCAGCCCTTCCAGCGTCCACGGCAGATAGATGCCACCGCGCGGGTCCACGGAATGGATCAACCCGAACAGGGTCAGCCCCGCAGCCACTAGCAGAATGCCGGACGCCCGCAGCAGCTTGCCATCAATCATCGCCACCACCGCCGCGATCCACAGCATCGAGGTGATGATGAAGCCGTTGCCCAAGGTGAAGATCACCGCCAGTTCCGGCAGACCGTGCCCGTCCAGCGTGGTGGTCATCGCAACCAGTTGCTCCGGCGCGATCCAGCCCGGGGCCTTGATCGCCAGCAGGTAAGCCACGGACGGCAGGAAGCCCAGCACCATCGCCCCGGCGTGCTCGCGCGGTGTGGCCTGGAAGGCCTGCGTGGTGATGTCGATCGCCACGTAGACAATGATCGGGGCCAGCACCGCCAGCGGCAGCCACTGCACCAGCCCGGAGATCACCCCGAGCATGCCGCCGATACCGACGAACAGGCCGGTGAGCAGCGTGTAACCGCTGCGCGCGCCCATGTGCTTGTAAGCAGGCTGGCCGATGTACGGCGTGGTCTGCGCCACACCGCCACACAACCCGGCCACCAGGGTGGCCACCGCCTCCACCAGCAGGATGTCGCGGGTACGGTAGTCATCGCCGGCCGCGCGCGCGCTTTCTGAAACGTTGATCCCACCGACCACCATCAGCAGTCCGAACGGCAGCAGCAACGGCAGGTAGGTCATGGCCGTGGGCAGGCCCTCGATGAAGCCCAGCGTCGGCCACGGCAGCACCACCTGCGGCGGGGTCCACTCCGGCACCTGGAAGCCGGGCGCTCCCAGGCCGGCGAGGCCCAGGCCGTAATACAGCACGGTGCCGAAGATGAAGGCCACCAGCACGCCCGGCGCGCGGATCGGCAGCTTGCGCTTGGCCACCAGCACGTACAGCAGCAGGCCCAGGGTGACGAAGCCCACCACCGGCGAACGCAGGGTTTCCAGCAACGGCAGGAACCCCATCAGCACGATGGCAATGCCGGCAATCGAGCCCAGCAGCGACGCACGCGGCAGCGCGCGGGTCACGGCCTCGCCGAAGAACGACAGGATCGTCTTGAGCACGCCCATGATCACCAGCGAGGCCATGCCCAGCTGCCAGGTGGCGATGGCCGCGTCATGCGGAGCCAACCCCTGCGCCTTGAACGCCAGGAATGCCGGGCCCAGCACCAGCAGCGCCATGCCGATGCTGGTGGGCGCATCCAGCCCCAGCGGCATCGCGGTCACATCGTCGCGACCGGTGCGCGCGGCCAGGCGGCGCGCCATCCAGGTGTACAGCACGTTGCCGACCAGCACGCCGAAGGCGGTACCCGGGAACATGCGCCCGAACACCACGTCGGCCGGGAACTGGAAGATGCCCACCAGGGCCATGGCGATGAAGCCCAGGATCGACAGATTGTCGACCACCAGGCCGAAGAAGCCGTTGAAGTCGCCAGCGACGAACCAGCGTGGACGTCCGGAGACGGAGGGAGATGCGGACATGCGGGGGGTCAGACGGGGGTGGGGTACCCGATGGTAGGGCTTCGTTGCCGCCAACAACAGCTACGCCCATGGAACACCGGGTAGCGCCCGCCCTTGGGCCGCCTACCCACCAACCGGCGGTACCCCCCCTGGGGGGTTACCCCCGG
>NZ_JASCOZ010000318.1 GCF_029960115.1 Stenotrophomonas sp. PS02289 | reverse complement strand
GGGGGGGGCGCCCCCGGCCCCCCCCCGCCCCCCGGCCCGCCCCCCCCGCCCCCCCCCCCCCCCCCCCCCCCCCCGACGCGGTAACCCGGGAAATCAACCGGCCAGTTCGGCCTTCAGGCTGATCGGCACCGCACTCAGCGCCTTGGACACCGGGCAGTTCTGCTTGGCATCGTCGGCCACGGCGCGGAACTGGGTCTCATCGATGCCCGGCACCACCGCCTTGACCGACAGGCTGATCTGCGACAACTGCGGACCGCCCTCCATGGACAGGTCGACCTTGGCCTCGGTGTCCAGGGTGGTGGGCGGGAACCCGGCTTCGGTGAGCTTGGCCGACAGCGCCATGGTGAAGCAGCCGGCATGCGCGGCGGCGATCAGTTCTTCCGGATTGGTGCCTTTTTCATCGCCGAAACGGCTGCTGAAGGCATAGCGGGTGTTGTCCAGCAGGCCACTCTGTGGCGTGCTCAATTGTCCCTTGCCTGTCTTCAGGTCACCTTCCCAGTGCGCTTTGGCGTGACGCGAAATGCCCATTTGATCTGTCCTCTGCGGGGTGAATGGCGCGGCCAGCGTAGAGGGTCGCGCGTTAGCGCGGCGTCGGGCCGGCGTGTCCGCAATGCCCCCTCTAGCGCGGCCCTCCCCGGTCGTGCCACCCTGTTTTCAGGGCATGACCTGATGCACTGCAGTAACCGCACATGCAAAAAAACCTGAAATTTATGCGTCTACCTATTGGCGGCGCAGGTCACTTGCCCTACATTTCGCTTGCCGACGGGGTTCGGCGCGACCACACAACCAACCGTTACGGAACAGGAAACCATGGCAAAGACCGCTAAGAAGGCTGCCCCGAAGAAGGCAGCGAAGAAAGTCGCAACGAAGGCAGCCGCCAAGCCGGCCGCTCCGAAGCCGATCAAGGAAGTGCTGACCAAGTCCGGCCTGGTTGCACACATCGCTGAAGCCTCTGGCGTTGTCGCCAAGGACGTCCGCGCCGTGCTGGCCTCGCTGGAAAGCGCAGTGGCCTCTTCGGTGCACAAGAAGGGCGCTGGCAGCTTCACCCTGCCGGGCCTGCTGAAGATCACCGCTGTCGCCGTTCCGGCCAAGCCGAAGCGCAAGGGCATCAACCCGTTCACCAAGGAAGAGCAGTGGTTCGCCGCCAAGCCGGCCACCACCAAGCTGAAGGTGCGTCCGCTCAAGAAGCTCAAGGACGCCGCGCTGTAATCTGCGCGCTTCCCTGCAACACCGGAACGGGACGGCCTTGGCCGTCCCGTTTCATTTTCGGCCCAACCAGCCGCACGAAACACAGCGTTGCCAAAACCCGGCGATGTCCCCGGGTACCCCCGCAAGCCACAACCTGCGGCCTTCTGCGGCCCTGACCCTGCGGTTGAAACGCACAGGGTGGAACACTGCGTGCAGCCGCACCTGTCGTCGCCGCGCGGTGTCACGCCTAAGGTGGAGGCGTCCCCTACCGTGCCTGCCGCCATGACCAGCACCTCCCAGCGCTACCGCATTACCGTCACCCCGATTGAAAAGGATGGGTTGCAGTGCAGTGGGCGCTGCACCATCGAACTGGAACACCGCGCCCAGCAGGACTGGATGCGGCTGCTGGAGGCCGCGCGTCGCCAGAGCGGCCTGAGCGGCGATGAACGCGCCGCCGCCGTGGTGGCCACTCAGCTGCTGCTGGACCTGGCTCGGCGTCATGCGCAGGACCCTGAGCACCCGTTGACCGCGCTGCAGCCGCAGCTGGATGAGGTGCTGGCGGCGTTGGACGCGATCCAGCGCGGTTGATGCACCGCCTGGGCCGACCAACGGCCGGCGCTACCGGACGCACGCGCTGACGCGTCGCGCGGGTGGTTCGCACGCTATGCTGCGTGGGTAGCGCCGGCCG
>NZ_JASCOZ010000317.1 GCF_029960115.1 Stenotrophomonas sp. PS02289 | reverse complement strand
GCCCAGGCGATCCCGAGGGCCGGCCAACGGCCGGCGCTACCGGAACACTTACGTGCCGCACAACGAAAACGGCCGGGCAATGCCCGGCCGTCTGGCGTCACGCGTACCGTACGATCAGGCGATCGCTTCCTGGTAGCGGCGCTCCACTTCGTTCCAGTCCACCACGTTGAAGAACGCGCCGATGTATTCCGGGCGACGGTTCTGGTACTTCAGGTAGTAGGCGTGTTCCCACACGTCCAGCGCCAGGATCGGGGTGTTGCCGTCCATCAGCGGGCTGTCCTGGTTGGCGCTGCTTTCCACCACGACCTTCTTGTCCGGGGTGACGCTCAGCCACGCCCAGCCGCTGCCGAAGCGGGTCAGAGCGGCCTTGGTGAAGGCTTCCTTGAACTTCTCGAAACCACCCAGCTGGGCGTCGATGGCCTTGGCCACGTCACCGACCGGGTTGCCGCCGGCGTTCGGAGCCATCACGGTCCAGAACAGGGTGTGGTTGGCGTGACCGCCACCGTTGTTGCGCACCACGCCCTGCAGGTTTTCCGGCAGCGACTTGGTCTTCTTGACCAGCTCTTCCACTGGCAGGTCAGCGTACTCGGTGCCTTCCAGCGCCGCATTGACGTTGTTGATGTAGGTCTGGTGGTGCTTGGTGTGATGGATTTCCATCGTGGCCGCGTCGATATGCGGCTCAAGCGCGTCGTAGGCGTAGGACAGCTTGGGGAGGGTGTAGGCCATGTGGTTCTCCTGGTAGCTCACTCACCCGGTGGGTCCCGGGCGTTGCGTGTCGATGATGGGGATGGTCACCCAGCTTACCAAGGCCTGCGTAAACAAATCTGAGTTCCAGGTGGTGCGCTTGTTACGCAGTGGTGAGGATGCGCTCACATCGCGCGGTACATTAGTGCAGGTTCCCCTTCCGTTCCTCTCCATGCGCAAGCCACTTCTGCTGCTGGTCGCCATTGTGCTGCTGATCGGCGGCCTGTTCGCCATCAAGGAATCACAGCGTCCGCCGCCGCCACAGTTCGCCCCCTCGCTGACCGGGGACACTGCCCCCAGCGCATCGCCGGCCCCCACGCGCGGCAACGACCCGTTGCCACCGTTCCTGCCCCCGGAAGCGCGCCAGACCATCGCCCTGATCCAGCGCGGCGGCCCCTACCCTCACCGCCAGGACGGCAGCGTGTTCGGCAACCGCGAGCAGCGCCTGCCCGAGCGCCCCCGTGGCTACTACCGCGAATTCACCGTGGAAACACCCGGTGCCCCCAATCGGGGCGCGCGCCGCATCGTCACCGGAGGCAATCCGCCCACCGGCTGGTTCTACACCGACGACCACTATGAAACCTTCCGCAGTTTTGACGTCCCCCCGGCCGGGAGCTGGCAATGACCCATGATCCATTCGACCTGGGGTTGCATGACCTCAACAACGCCGGCGTGTACGCCATTGGCAACGACGATGTCGGTCCGCTGTCGGCCGCCATGCGGGATGCCGGACTGAAGGTGTTACGCGTGGACCTGGCAGGCTGCGCCGACAAGCGCACCCTGCTCGCCCGTCTTGCCGCTCAGCTGGATTTCCCGCAGGGCTTTGGCGGCAATTGGGATGCCTTGTCCGACAACCTGCGTGACCTCGCGTGGCTGAAGTCGGCCGGTGGTTATGCGTTGTTTTTGAGCGATGCTGATGCGCTGCGTGATGGCGCTGCCGCGGACTTCGAGACCCTGCTGGAGGTGCTGGACGAGGCCAGCCAGAGCTGGGCACAGGACGATGTTCCGTTCTGGGCGTTCGTCGCGTTGAAGGACGTCCCCGCGGAAGGGTGAGGCAATTTCAACCGGAGTTCGGTAGCGCCGGCCGTTGGCCGGCCCTCATGGTCTTCGGATGCGTCGCGTGGGCCGGCCAACGGC
>NZ_JASCOZ010000316.1 GCF_029960115.1 Stenotrophomonas sp. PS02289 | reverse complement strand
TGGCTCTACGGTCTGGAGCCAGCGTAGAGCCACGCCCTGCGTGGCTTCGGGGATTCCAAACGACGAAAGGGCCGTGGTTTGCACCACGGCCCCTCGCTTTCATCCAACCTGGATCACCGTTATTTGGTGATATCCACGTCCTTGGTTTCCTTCAGGAACAGACCACCGACCACGACCGTCATCAGCGCGATGATGATCGGGTACCACAGGCCGTAGTACAGGTTGCCGGTACCGGCCACCAGCGCGAACGAGATCGCCGGCAGGAAGCCACCGAACCAGCCGTTACCGATGTGGTACGGCAGCGACATCGAGGTGTAGCGGATGCGGGTCGGGAACAGTTCGACCAGGTAGGCGGCGATCGGGCCGTACACCATGGTCACGTACAGCACCAGGATCCACAGCATCAGGATGGTGCCCGGGATGTTGATGCGCGAACCGTCGGCCTTGGCCGGATAACCGGCTGCGGTCAGTGCGGCCTTCAGGTCAGCCCCGAACGCGTCCGCCTTGGCCTTGCCTTCTTCCTTGGTCAAACCGGCGGCCTCGTACGAGGTCACGCTCGCGGTGCCCACGTTCACCATCGCCAGCGAACCGGCGGCGGCAGGCTGCACGTCGTACGGCACACCCGCCTTGGTCAGCGCGGCGGTGGCCACGTCGCAGGAGCTGGTGAACTTGCGCAGACCGACCGGATCGAACTGGAACGAACAGGTGGACGGATCAGCGACAACGAGTGCCGGCGAAGAGGCACGGGCTTCTTCGATGGCCGGGTTGGCGAAGTGGGTCAGGCCCTTGAAGATCGGGATGTAGGTCACGGCCGCCAGCAGACAGCCGGCCAGGATGATCTTCTTGCGGCCAATACGGTCGGACAGCCAGCCGAAGAAGATGAAGAACGGCACGCCCAGCGCCAGCGCGGCGGCGATCAGCAGGTAGGAGGTGGTGGCTTCGACCTTCAGCATGCTGCTCAGGAAGAACAGCGCGTAGAACTGACCGCCGTACCACACCACCGCCTGACCGGCGGCCGCACCCAGCAGCACCAGCAGCATCAGCTTCAGGTTGCCGCCCTTGAGGCTGTCACGGAACGGGGTCTTGGAGCCCTTGCCTTCGGCCTTCATCTGCTGGAACAGCGGCGATTCGCTCAGCTGCAGGCGGATCCACACCGAAATACCCAGCAGCACGATCGAGACCAGGAACGGAATACGCCAGCCCCAGGCTTCAAAGGCTTCGTTACCCAGGAAGTAGCGGCAGGCCAGGATGATCAGCAGCGACATGAACAGGCCGAGCGTCGCGGTGCACTGGATGAAGCTGGTGTACAGACCGCGCTTGTCGTCCGGCGCATGCTCGGCCACGTAGGTGGCGGCACCGCCGTATTCACCGCCCATCGCCAAGCCCTGGGCCAGGCGCAGGATGATCAGGATCACCGGCGCGGCGAAACCGATCGAGGCGTAGTTGGGCAGCACACCGACCAGGAAGGTCGAGATACCCATGATCAGGATGGTCACGAGGAAGGTGTACTTGCGGCCGATGCGGTCGCCGAGGCTGCCGAAGAAGGCCGCGCCGAACGGACGCACGAAGAAGCCGGCAGCGAAGGCCAGCAGGGCGAAGATCATGCCCGTGGTTTCGTTGACGCCGCTGAAGAACTGTTTGGCGATGATCGCGGCAAGCGACCCGTACAGGAAGAAGTCATACCACTCGAACACCGTGCCGAGGCTCGATGCAAAAATGACTTTCTTGTGTCCCTTGGTCAGGGACCCCGCGGGATCGTGCGCGGTACTAGGTGTGCTGGACATGAGACGCTTCCCCTCCGAAGCATGGTGGTGGGGGGGGGGGGGGGGGGGGGGGGGTTGTGTTTTTTGTTTTTAAAATAAAGACGCCCCCCCCCCGCCCGGAGA
>NZ_JASCOZ010000315.1 GCF_029960115.1 Stenotrophomonas sp. PS02289 | reverse complement strand
GCCGGCGCTACCGGTGATGCGCCGTGTGTTGTGGGCCGCGCGACCGTGCCTTGGTAGCGCCGGCCGTTGGCCGGCCCAAGCGGTGCGTGCAGGTTATGATCCGTTGGATGATGGGGTGTGTCCCCCGTGCAGCGGAGAGAGCAATGAAACGAGTGGTACTGAGCGTGCTGGCCCTGTCGGTGTCCAGCGCGCTGATGGCGGCGACGCCCAAATTCGACGGCGCGCGGATCTCCGCGGACGTCAAGGAACTGGCCTCGGACGCCTACGAAGGCCGCTCCCCGGCCACCGCCGGTGAAGAAAAGACCATCGCCTTCCTCAGCAAGCAGTTTGCCGACGCCGGCCTGCAGCCGGGCGGTGACCTCAAGGACGGCAAGCGTCTGTGGACCCAGGCCGTGCCGCTGCGCAAGGGCGACATCGTCGGTACCCCCAGCCTCTCGCTGGCCAGCAAGGGCAAGGCGCAGGCGCTGACCCAGGGTCAGGAGATCGCGGTGCGCGCAGCCATGAACGGGGCCAGCGAAGTCGACATCAAGAATGCCCCGCTGGTGTTCCTCGGCTACGGCGTGAATGCGCCGGAGAAGCACTGGGACGACTTCAAGGGCGTGGACCTGAAGGGCAAGATTGCCGTGGTCCTGATCAACGACCCGGACTTTGAAACCGGCGAAGGTGCCTTCGACGGCAAGGGCATGACCTATTACGGTCGCTGGACCTACAAGTACGAAGAGGGTGCCCGCCAGGGCGCGCTCGGCGTGCTGATCGTGCACGAAACCGCGCCGGCCTCGTACGGCTGGGCCACGGTGGCTGGCAGCAACACCAACACCATGTTCGACGTGGTCCGCGACAACCCGGCCGAAGCACACCCGCTGCTGGAAGGCTGGATCCAGCGCGACCTGGCGGTGGAGCTGTTCAAGCGCGCCGGTCAGGATTTCGAAGCGCTGAAGAAGCAGGCACAGAAGCCGGACTTCAAGCCAGTCGAGCTGAAGGGTGAAACCCTCACCGCCAAGTACGCGGTGAAGACCGAGGTGATCACCTCGCACAACGTCGCCGCGCGTCTGGAAGGCAGCAAGCACCCCGATGAAACGGTGATCTACAGCGCGCACTGGGACCATATCGGCGTGGGCAAGCCGGACGCGAACGGTGACACCATCTTCAACGGCACGCTGGACAACGCCAGCGGCACCGCTTCGCTGGTGGAACTGGCGCGCGGCTTCGCCAAGGCCAAGCGTCCGGAACGCTCGGTGCTGTTCCTGGCGGTGACCGCCGAGGAAAAGGGCCTGCTGGGCTCGGAGTACTACGCCAGCCACCCCCTGTATCCGCTGGGCAAGACGGTGGCGGTGATCAACATGGATGGCATGGCTCCGTTCGGACCGTCGCGCGATTTCGGCATCTACGGTTCGGCCAAGCTGGAGCTGCTGGACCAGCTCAAGGACGTGGCCAAGGGCTGGGACATCCGCTACACCCCGGACCCGAAGCCGGAAGCCGGCCTGTTCTTCCGCTCCGACCACTTCCCGTTCGCCAAGCGCGGCGTGCCGGCGGTGTCGTACTCGGCGGGCCAGGACTGGGTGGACGGCGGCGTGGAGGCCGGCAAGAAGGCGTCCGACGATTACACCGCCAAGCGCTACCACCAGCAGGGTGACGAGTGGCAGCCGGACTGGACCTTCGCCGGTGCCGCGCGCGACCTGGAAGTGGTGTACACGCTGGGCAACCAGCTGGCCAATTCCCGCGCCTGGCCGAACTGGAGCGAGGATTCCCAGTTCCGCGCCCCGCGTGAAGCCAGCGCCGCCGAGCGCAAATGACGACCCGCCCCACCGGTGATCCGGTGGGGCGCTTACCGGAAACCGCGTAGAGCCACGCCCTGCGTGGCTTCGACCAACTGGACCTGACCGCGTAGAGCCACGCCCTGCGTGGCTTCGACCCAGCCGGATGGCCATGCACAGCCACGCAGGGCGTGGCTCTAC
>NZ_JASCOZ010000314.1 GCF_029960115.1 Stenotrophomonas sp. PS02289 | reverse complement strand
CGCCACGGCCGCGCGTCGCTCCAGCGCCACCCGCAACCAGCAGGCCGCGCGCAGCGTGGCCGCCCGGACGGCCGAACCGACGCGGGCGGTGGCGAGCCAGGAGGCGGCACCGCTCGTGCTTGCCACGACCCGTTACGCCACCGAGCCGAACCCGTTGAAGGTGCCCAAGCTGGAGGCCAAGCCGTGGCCACGTTCTGCGCTGGGCGGTGAAAGCGCCCTCAACGCCAGCTTCTCCACCCAGCAGCCGCAGGCCACGTTCTACCCGTTCGAGCCGCGCCTGCAGGACGCCGAACCGGCCCCGCTGCCCCGTTCCCGGACGCAGGACTGACCTGTCCTGCGTCCTCCCTGCTTTTCCCCCTGTTCCTGTATCCCTGATTCGGAGGTTCGCGTCTGATGAGCGCCCGTACCCGCACGCAGGCTATGGCCCTGCTGGCCATGACCCTTCCCCTGATCGCCTGCGCCCAGGCCCCTCAAGCGCCCGCCGCCGCGGCCGCCGCCCCGGCTCCGCGTGCTCCGGCCGCGCCGCTGGTGACCGGGTTGCCCGACTTCACCAACCTGGTGGAACAGGTCGGTCCGGGCGTGGTCAACATTGAAACCACCATCGTCCGCAGCAACCGTCAGGCCCGCGGGGCCGGCCCGAGCGACGAGGACATGCCGGAAATCTTCCGCCGCTTCTTCGGTCCGGACTTCCCGATGCCGGGGCAGGGCCCGGGGGGTGGTGGCGATGAGGGCCCCAGCATCCGCGGCCGCGGCATGGGTTCGGGCTTCATCATTTCGCCCGATGGCTACGTGTTGACCAACCACCACGTGGTCGCCGACGCCGGTGAGGTCAAGGTCAAGCTCGGCGATCGCCGTGAGTTCACCGCCAAGGTGATCGGCAGCGACCAGCAGTACGACGTGGCCCTGCTCAAGATCGAGGGCAAGAACCTGCCGACCGTGCGCGTGGGTGATTCCAATACGCTCAAGCCGGGTCAGTGGGTGGTGGCGATCGGCTCGCCGTTCGGGCTGGACAACTCGGTCACCGCCGGTGTGGTCAGCGCGGTGGGCCGCAGCACCGGTGGCCAGGACCAGCGCTACGTGCCATTCATCCAGACCGACGTGGCGATCAACCAGGGTAATTCCGGTGGTCCGCTGCTCAATACCCGGGGCGAGGTCGTCGGCATCAACTCGCAGATCTTCTCGGCGTCGGGCGGCTACATGGGCATCAGCTTCGCGATCCCGATCGATCTGGCCATGGGCGCGGTCGAGCAGATCAAGAAGACCGGCCGGGTCAGCCGCGGCCAGCTGGGCGCGATTGTCGGTGCGATCACCGGCGACGTCGCGCAGGGCTTCAAGCTGCCTGACAGCCGTGGTGCGCTGGTAAACGAACTGGTCCCCGGCAGCGCCGCTGCCAAGGCCGGGCTGGAAGTGGGCGACGTGATCCGTTCTGTGAACGGCACCGCCGTGAACACCTTCAGCGACCTGCCGCCGCTGATCGGCGCGCTGCCGCCGGGCAGCAAGGTCCGGTTGAGCGTGCTGCGTGACGGCAAGGAGCGGGAGCTGACCGCCACCCTGACCGAACTGGCAGAAGATGCCGCACGTGGCACGACCGCTGCGGCCGGCGAAGCGGCCAAGCCGCAGGCCGGGGCCAATGCCCTGCTGGGTCTGGACGTCATCGACCTGACCGCAGACCAGCGCCGCCAGGCCGGGCTGGACGCCGGTGAAGGCGTGCGCATCACCAAGGTCAACGGCCAGTCGGCCCGTGATGCCCGCCTGGCCCCGGGCATGGTGATCCTGCAGGTCGGGCGCACCCCGGTCGGCAGCGTAGCCGCGCTGAACAAGGCTTTGGCCGGTTACGCCAAGGGCGACGTGGTCATGCTGCTGGTCCGCGCCGGGGGCAACAGCTCCTTCGTGCCGATCCGCACCGGCCCGTAACCCGCGCTGCTGCTATGTTTTCCCGGGCCCGCTTCGGCGGGCCCGGTCGTATCT
>NZ_JASCOZ010000313.1 GCF_029960115.1 Stenotrophomonas sp. PS02289 | reverse complement strand
GCCACGCCCTGCGTGGCTGGGGTGCCGGATTCGCGCGGTTACGGTCGATACGCGCGATGACGGTGGGTCGAAGCCACGCAGGGCGTGGCTCTACGGATGTGTCATGTCCATGCCAGATTTTGGAAATAAAAAAGCCCGCTTGCAGCGAACTGCCAGCGGGCTCTGCTCCCTCCCCCACGTCGGGATGCAGGGCGATGATCTAGGCTCCTGAAACAAGTTGCACGCTGCACTGCAAAACAATACTGGTGGGTACAGAAGCTTTCTGGAAGCTGAATACGGCCGGTTATTTGCTGTATTCGGTATAGCACCTTGGTCGAACGTCGGGGGGTGTCGGCAATGGCCGATAATGAAGGTCCCCTACACAGCTGCTGTTGCCATGTCTGTTGATCGCATTGCCAACGCGCGTCTGCGCGACCGGGTGGTTTCTGCCGAAGCTGCCGCTGCACTGATTCAGCCAGGTGAAACCGTTGCCATGAGTGGCTTTACCGGTTCGGGTTATCCGAAAGCGGTGCCGGTGGCGCTGGCCGAGCGTATTGAAGCCTTCCACGCGCAGAACCAGCCCTTCCAGATCAGCCTGATGACGGGCGCTTCGACCGCGCCGGAACTGGACGGCGCGCTGGCCAAGGCCGATGGCATCGCCATGCGCATGCCGTTCCAGAGCGACCCGGATGCGCGCAACCGCATCAACGAGGGCAAGCTGGATTACATCGACATCCACCTGAGCCACGTGGCCCAGCATGTGTGGTTCGGTTTCTACGGCGATATCGACACGGCGGTGGTGGAGGTTTCGGCCATTCGTGAAGACGGTTCGCTGGTGCCGTCCACGTCGGTGGGCAACAACAAGACCTGGCTAGACCTGGCCAAGAAGGTGATTGTCGAGGTCAACGAATGGCAGCCTGCCGGTGTGGACGGCATGCACGACATCTACTACGGCACGGCGCTGCCCCCGTACCGCAAGCCGATTCCGCTGGTGCATGCCAACGACCGCATCGGTGACACGGCGCTGCGCTGCGACCCGGACAAGATCGTGGCGGTGGTGCGCACCAACGGCCCGGACCGCAACAGCCCGTTCAGCCCGATTGATGCGACCAGCGAGATGATCGCCGGGCACCTGATCGAGTTCCTGAAGCACGAAGTGGCGCGTGGCCGCCTGCCGGCGAACCTGCTGCCGCTGCAGAGCGGCGTGGGCAACATTCCCAATGCGGTGCTGGCGGGCCTGGGCAAGAGCGGCTTCCGCGACCTGAGCGCGTTCACCGAGGTGATCCAGGACGGCATGCTCGACCTGCTGCGCGACGGCGTGCTGAGCTACGCATCGTGCACGGGGTTCGCACTGAGCCCGCAGGCCAATGAGACGTTCAAGGAAAACATCGACTTCTACCGCGAGCGCATCATCATGCGCACGCAGGAGATCTCCAATCATCCGGAACTGGTGCGCCGCCTGGGCTGCATCGGCATGAACGGCATGATTGAAGCGGACATCTACGGCAACGTGAATTCCACCCACGTGATGGGCACGCGGATCATGAACGGCATTGGCGGTTCGGGTGATTTTGCGCGTAACGGGTTCCTTTCGGCGTTCCTGAGTCCTTCGACGGCGAAGAACGGAACGATCTCGGCGATTGTGCCGATGGTGAGCCATGTGGATCACACCGAGCACGATGTGTCGGTGATCGTGACCGAGCAGGGCCTGGCGGATCTGCGTGGTTTGACCCCGCGCAAGCGTGCGCGCGTGGTTATTGATAACTGCGTGCACCCGGAGTTCCGGGATCAGATCAATGATTACTTCGAGCGTGCCAGCCGTGAGAGTTACGGCAAGCACACGCCGCATTTGTTGCCGGAGGCGTTGTCGTGGCACCAGCGGTGGTTGGATACGGGGACGATGAAGGGGTAGTTCAACCCCGAACGTGACGTAGTCCCGGTAGCGGCCGGCCGGGGGCGGCCCCCCCCGCGCGTGAAACCCCGGGCGGATAATCAACATGCC
>NZ_JASCOZ010000312.1 GCF_029960115.1 Stenotrophomonas sp. PS02289 | reverse complement strand
TTCCCGCACCGGCCCCCGCACCCGCAAAGCCAGCCCCTGCCCCGCTGCCGCCACGCCCTGCACCCGCCCCGGTCGCCCGCGCCGCGCCGATCCTGCCCGCCAACGCGCCCAATCCGGCGCGCCCGGGCAGCTGGCAGGAACTGCAGGCACAGGCCCTGAACCCGGCCTCCAGCCCACGCGAACACCGCCGCGCCAACGAGCGCACCTCGCGCTGGCTGCGCATGCGCTGCGGCAGCCAGGCCTACGCGCTGGAGCTGCTCAAGGTGCAGGAAGTCGTGCTGCCCGTGCCGCTGCTGCCGCTGCGTGGCACCCCGACCGCCATGCTGGGCATCATGAATCTGCGTGGCCAGGTGGTGCCGGTCATGGACCTGGGCACGCATCTGGGAGCCGGTCCCGCCGAAGACGACGCCAACACCCGCATCGTGGTGCTGGAGGAGAACGGCGAAACCATGGGGCTGCGGGTGTCCGCCGTGGAAGACGTGGCCAACCTCACCGATTCGCAGATCGAGCCCCCCGACACCGCCCGCATCTGCCAGATTTCCAACGACCTGTTCCGGGGCGTGGCCCGGATCTCGGCGCAGCCGATGATCCTGCTCGACGCCACCCAGCTGTTGAACTGAACAACATCGGACGGTTCCGAAAATCGCGTTAAAGGTTCTCCCAACCCCGCCGTTATTGACCTTGGAACCGTTTGTCCGGAGCAACGATGAGCACTGTGGCCCTGGGTGATGATCTCGGCATCGAGAACAGCACCGAGCTCAAAACCCGCCTCGCCCCCCTGGTGGACCAGGAAGGTGACCTGACGCTGGATGCCAGCCAGGTCGGCCGTATCCATACCGCCGCCATGCAGGTGCTGTGCGCCTTCGTCGACGCCCGCCGCCAGGCGGGCCATGCGACCGGATTCGACGGTTGCACCTCAACCTTCCGTGATGCCGCGCGCCTGCTCGGCCTCACCCAGGCCCTGGGCCTGGACGCAAACCATGACAACCTGAAATCTGTGGAGAACGCGGCATGAGCGCACGTATCTTGGTGGTGGACGATTCGGCGTCGATGCGCCAGATGGTCTCTTTCGCCCTCACCTCGGCCGGCTTTTCTGTTGAAGAGGCCGAAGACGGTGCGGTCGCCCTCGGCCGCGCCAAGGGCCAGCGCTTCAATGCGGTGGTCACCGACGTGAACATGCCGAACATGGACGGCATCTCGCTGATCCGCGAGCTGCGCCAGCTGCCGGACTACAAGTTCACCCCGATGCTGATGCTGACCACCGAGTCGGCCGCCGACAAGAAGTCCGAAGGCAAGGCCGCCGGTGCCACCGGCTGGCTGGTCAAGCCGTTCAACCCGGAACAGCTGGTCGCCACCGTCCAGAAAGTCCTGGGCTGATCCCCACCCGCCTTCCCTCTTCCCCGCAACCGGACCCGAACTGTCATGAGCATGGACCTGCAACGCTTCCACGCCACCTTCTTCGAGGAAAGCCGCGAAGGCCTGGACGCGATGGAAGCTGGCCTGCTGGCACTGGAATCGGGCCAGCAGGACCCTGAAATCATCAACTCGGTGTTCCGCGCCGCCCACTCGATCAAGGGCGGTGCCGGCACCTTCGGCTTCGACGCCATCGCTGCGTTGACCCACGTGCTGGAAACGCTGCTGGATGAGCTGCGCGCCGGCAAGCGCGCGCTCGAGCCGGTCGCCGTGGACGCCATGCTGTCGTCGGTGGACGTGCTGCGCGCATTGCTGCGCGAAGCCGAGCACGGCCACCCGGCCGACCCGCAGGCCGTCGCTGCCGTGAAGGCGCGCCTGGAAGCCGTGCTGTCCGGCACCGCCGCCAGCACCGCCGCACCGGCCGCCGCCAAGGTCGACGACACGCCGGAAGCCTGGCAGATCGGTTTCGTGCCGGCCCCGTCGCTGTTCATGAGCGGCAACGACCCGCTGCGCATCATCCGTGAGCTGGAGCACCTGGGTTCGCTGCAGGTCGCCGCCCGCCTCGAACGCCTGCCCGGCTTCGACGCGCTCGACCCGCTGGAAGCGCACCTGGCCTGGGACCTGGGCCTGGTTGGCAAGGTGCCGCGCAGCAAGATTGAAGACACCTTCGCCTGGGTGGTGGACGACTGCGAACTGGACATCCGTCCGGCGGCCCCGCCGAGCCTGGCCACCAGCGCACCGGCACCCGCTGCGCCGGCCGCCGCGGCTGTCGCACCTGCCGCC
>NZ_JASCOZ010000311.1 GCF_029960115.1 Stenotrophomonas sp. PS02289 | reverse complement strand
GCCCATGCACATCCGGATGGGTTCATGAGGGCCGGCCAACGGCCGGCGCTACCGATGCGGATACGGCGCGCTTAACCCTTCAACCGGTTCAACAACTCCAACGTCACCGGATCGGTAATGCCGTGCGCTTCACCCTGCAGCGCCGGCAGCAGCTGGCTGGCGAGCTGCTTGCCCAGTTCAACGCCAAACTGATCGTAGGCGTTGATGTTCCAGATCAGCGACTGCACGTACACGGCGTGTTCGTACATCGCGATCAGCGCACCCAGCGACTGCGGGGTCAGCGCATCGAGCAGGATCAAGGTGCTCGGCCGGCCGCCGGGATACGCACGATGCGGGTCATCACTGCCCTGCCCGTTGGCCAGCGCTTCGGTCTGCGCCAGCAGGTTCGCCAGCAGCGCCTGGTGGTTGACTGTATAGGGGTCATCGCTGTGCACGCAGCCGATGAAATCGGCCGGGATCACACTGGTGCCCTGATGCAGCGCCTGGAAGAAGCTATGCTGCACGTCGGTACCGGCTCCGCCCCACCACACCGACACGGTGTCGCTGTCCACGGGGCTGCCGTCGAGCTGCACGCGCTTGCCGAGGCTTTCCATCACCAGCTGCTGCAGGTAGGCCGGCAGCAGTGCGAGGCGCTGGTCGTAGGTCATCACCGCGTGGGTGGCGTAGCCGAGCACGTTGCGGTTCCAGATGTCGGTCAGTGCATGCAGCACCGGCAGGTTCTGGTCCAGCGGCGCGTTGATCGCGTGGGCGTCCATCTCGGCAGCACCGGCCAGCAGCTGCTCGAAGCGCTCGAAACCGATCGCCAGCGCGATCGGGAAACCGACCGCTGACCACAGCGAGTAGCGCCCGCCGACCCAGTCCCACATCGGCAGCACGCGGCCGGCGGCGATGCTGAAGGCCTTGGCGGCGCGTTCGGGATTGGCGCTGACCGCATACAGACGTTCACTACCGCCCAGCCAGTCGTGCAGGATCTGCCCGTTGAGCAGGGTTTCCTGGGTGCCGAAGGTCTTGGAAATGAGGATGCCGGCGGTGGTGGCCGGGTCCAGCGTGGCCAGGGTGCGCTGCATGGCCGCCCCGTCGACGTTGGACACAAAATGCACGCGGAAGCGCGCGCCAGTGACCGGACGCAGCGCGTCGGCGACCAGGCGCGGACCGAGGTCGGAACCGCCGATGCCGACACTGACGATGTCGGTGACGTTGCTGCTTTCCAGCGCGGCGATCAGCTCGCCCATCTGTGCGCGCACCTGGGCGGCGGTGGCATACGCCTCGCCGGCCACCGGCGCACCGCTGAGGTCACCGCGCAGGGCGGTATGCAGGGCGGCGCGGCCTTCGGTGACATTGACCGTTTCGCCACGGAACAGGCGCTGGAAGCCGCCGGCGACATCGCGCTCGGCGGCCAGCTGCAGCAATGCATCCAGCGCGGCGCGGTCATACTTCTGCCGCGCGAAGTTGGCGTACAACGGACCGACCCGCAGCCCCAGCGATTGTGCGCGACCGGGTTCGGCAGCGATCAGTGCGGGGATGCTTGCGCCACGCAGGCGCTGGGCATGGGAGTGAAGCGGGTCGAATCCGTTGTGCTGTGTCATGCGGCCTGGGTCGGAATGCTGTCGTTGGTGTGGGAGATCTGGTTCTTGCCGTCCACATATACCAACTTGGGCTTGAAGCTGTCAGCTTCTTCTTCGCTCATGTTGGCGAAGGCGGCAATGATGATGATGTCACCGACCTGCACATGGCGGGCGGCACCGCCGTTGAGCGAGATCACGCCGCTGCCGGCCTCGGCGCGCAGCGCATAGGTGGAGAAACGCGCACCGTTGGTGACGTCCCAGATGTGCACCTGTTCAAACTCACGGATGCCGGTGGCCTGCAGCAGGTTGTCATCGATGGCGATGGAACCTTCGTAGTTCAGCTCGGAATGCGTGACGGTGGCGCGGTGGATCTTGGTCTTCAGCAGGGAGAGTTGCATGGGGCGACACAACGGCAAAAGGAAAGCCGAATTCTAGCACCCGGGGCGGATACGACAGGGGTCTACCCCACCCTGCTGGCGGCGGTTCAGGCAGGTGAGGGTCGCCCTGCCCTTGCGGGATTGCACGGACCGCGTGTCGCCGGGCTCCGCCCGGCTGCTGTTGGCTTTTTTGCGAACAGCCTTCGGTTCGCGGTTCCCCGGGGTTGGCGGCTCGGGACGGGCGTTCCGGGGGACGCTGCAAGTACGTCCATGTAAGCTCGATCGCCGCATCCATGCGGCTCACGCCCCCTCCAGCCCATCCCGAGCCGCCATCGAC
>NZ_JASCOZ010000310.1 GCF_029960115.1 Stenotrophomonas sp. PS02289 | reverse complement strand
GGTCGGCACCTACCGGTTCATGCGTGCCCACCCACGGTGGGCACGCACCGACATCAACGCGGCTGGTAACGAATGCTCAACCGGTACTCACGCCCCGGCTGGTTGTACCAGGCCACGGTTTCGTACTCACGGTCGAACACATTGCTCACTCGACCCAGCACCGACCAGTCGCGGCTGATCGCATACTCCAGGCGCAGATCCACCGTGCCGTAGCCGGCCAGACGCACCGTGTTGGCCGCGTTGTCGTAGCGCTTGCCGGCACCAAACGCGGTCACGCCGGCGCGGAACCCACCGAAGCTGCGGTCGATGTCCAGGCGTGCGGTGTTCTGTGCACGGCGGGCCAGCCAGTTGTCGAACTGTGCGCTGCCCTCGGTGCGGTTGCGCGGGTCGGTGTGGCTGAGCTGCGCATTGAAGTCGAAGCCTGCCACGCTGAGCGAACCGGTCAGTTCGGCACCGCGGATGCGCGCCTTTTCCACCTGCGACATCATGAAGGTGGTGGCGTCGTAGGTGATCAGGTCGTCGATGCGGGTCTCGTACACATCCAGCCCCCAGCGCCAGCTGTCGCCCTGCTGGGCGATACCCAGGTTGGCACTCTTGGACTTCTCCGGGTCCAGGGTCGGCACGCCGCTCCACGGGTCGTACAGGTCGCTGAAGGTCGGGGCCTTGAACGCGGTGCCGTAGCTGGCGTTCAGACGGAAGCCGCCGCCCAGCTCCATGCCCCAGCCGAGGCTGCCGGTGGTGTGGTTGCCGAACTGCTCGTTGTCGTCATTGCGCGCGCTGGCCTGCAGGTGGTGTGCGCCGAAGCGGGCCTGGTACTGCACGAACACGCCGGTGTTGTCGCGGCTGTCGACCAGATACCCGGCGCTGCTGCCGTCCAGATTGTCCTGGCTCCAGTCCACGCCCGCGCTGAGCAACTGGCCTTCGGCCAGGCCGATGTCGGCCTGCAGCGACGCGCTGTCGCGATGCGTCTGCGCCGCACCCAGCCAGGTGCTGTCGTTGAAGTTGTCCGACTCATTGTCGGCACGACCGACGTTCGCGGTCAGGGTGAAGCGCTCGCTCGGCGCGTAGCGCACCTTGCCGGCCAGCACCTGCTGCAGGGTTTCCGAGTAGTTGTAGTAGCCGTCGTAGTGGTTCTCACCTTCGGCACGCAGCGCGGTGCCTTCCACGCTGAGCGCGTCGGTCAGCGCGTAGCCACCGCGCAGGCTCATCGACAGGTTGCGGTAGCCATCACGGTCCGGCTCGTCGGCACCGCAGCCGGCGAAGGTCGCCGCGTCACCGCGGCAGCTGTTGATGCCGTCGGTGTGCTGATAGGCGATATCGGTGCCGAACCAGCCGCGCTCGCCGCTGCCGCCAATGCCGCCGCTGGCTTCACGCAGGCCGTTGCTGCCGCCGCCGAGCTGGAAATGCGGCGCAAACGTGCCGGTGTTGCGACGGGTGAAGATCTGGATGACGCCGCCGATGGCGTCGGCACCGTACAGGCTCGACTGCGGGCCGCGCACGATTTCCACGCGCTCGATCTGCTCCAGCGGCAGGTCCTGGATCATCGCCAGGCCGAGGTCGGCCGAGTTGATGCGCACGCCGTCGACCAGCACCAGGGTGTGGGCCGAATTGGTACCGCGCAGGAACAGCGAACTTTGCTTGCCCAGACCGCCGCTGTTGTTGAGGTTGATGCCGGCGCGGCCGCGCAGCAGGTCCTGCAGCGAGGGAGCCTGGCTGCGCTCGATCTCGGCGCGGTCGATCACCTGCGCCGGCGAGATGCTGTCCTGCAGGGCAATCGGGGTACGCGTGGCGGTGACCAGCACCTGGTCCAGCGCGGTGGCATCGTCCTGTGCGGCGGCCAGCAGCGGCAGTGCGCTCAGCACGGCCAGGGTAAGGGTTTGCAGCTTCATCAATCACTCCGGGCACCGCGCACGCCCGCGCGGCAAGGGAAAGGAGGATCACGCTGCAGCGGATGACGACGGTGGGCAGGCGCGCACGGCACTGCTTGCCGCCGCCATGCCCGCCGCATCGCAACCAGTCAGCTTGCAGGCCGGTCTCCGGGCTGGCGCGTCGAGTGGCGCTGAGCCGCTCGCACCAGGCACCTTCCCATGCCGCAGCACAGTGGTATGTCGCCTGGGTTCCACGCTTACCGTTGCGGGGGCAGCGCCGGCTTGTTCACCGGCTTCCCGTTTAAACCGCAGGTTGAAGGCTGCGGTCACCTGAAAGCACGCGGATTCTATCGCGTAGAGCCACGCCCTGCGTGGCTTCGACCCCCGTTTGGTACCGCGCAGCCACGCAGGGCGTGGCTC
>NZ_JASCOZ010000030.1 GCF_029960115.1 Stenotrophomonas sp. PS02289 | reverse complement strand
GCCGTTGGCCGGCCCTCGGTATCGCCTGGGCCGGCCAACGGCCGGCGCTACCGAAACCGCCTCCCGACATATTCTCACAAAGACTTACAGATTCTTGCGCGCAGGTATCAGCAGATTCCCGAACAACAAACCTGCCACCAGCGCCATTACCACGTTCAGCACGGTCATCAACACCAGCTGCCCCGCACTGACATCCTGCTGCTGCACCAGGGTGAGCACCCCGCGCAACGTGGTACTGCCGGGCACCAGCATGATGATGCCGGGCAGGCGGATGATCGCCCCCGGTCGCTGCACCAGCCGGCCAAACAGATTGCCCGCGCCGGTCATCACCATGGCGGACAGGAAAATACCCGCCGGCAATCCCCACGCCTGGCCGGCGAATTTTGAAATGGCATAGCCGGCAATCGAGGCCGCGATCACCCACGGATAATCGCGCTTGTTCGCCTTGAACAGCATCGCAAACGCAAACGCTGCCAGCAGCAGTGCGCTCCATTCCACCCAGTCTGCCTGCGGCCGTGACGCGCGCACCTGCGGGTCCAGGCCGATGATGCCCGACAGGGTCACCGCGATCACCGCGCCCACGGTCAGTTTCAAAATCGTGGTCACCGCACCGGCAAACCTCGCCGTGCCGGAGACCCAATGTTGGCTGGCCAGTTCATTGACCGCGTTGGTCAGCGACATACCCGGCAGCATCACCACCAGCGAGGCGATGATCACCGTATTGAGATTCAGCGGTGCCACGAACGACGCCACCAGCGCCGCCACCGTGCCGGCCAGCAGAGCCGCCAATGCTTCGCTGGCCTCGCGCGAGGCCGGACGACGGTCGGTAATGAGCGACATCAGGCCGATCAGCAGACCGATCACCCCGGCCGTGGCGATATCCAGCCAGGGCAGTTTCCACAACCCGGCCACGCCCGCCGCACCCAGGCTGTAGGACAGCATCATGCGGATCTTGCCGGCGCGTCCGGGGTCTTTATCCAGCTGCCGCAGCGCGGTGTGGCCCTGGGCGATGCTCATGGTGCCGTTGGCGACCGAATCGGCGATGCGGTCGGCGATACTCAACTTATGCAGGTCGTTCTCGCCCGGAGCCAGACGGATCACGCGGGTGATATCCGACGAACCAATCGCCTTGGTCGGGTCGCTGAAGCTCAGGATCAGCCCGGTCGGGTTCGACCACGGTTCGCAGTCCAGGTCCAGCTGCTGCGACAGCGCCACCACCGCCGCTTCCAGCCGCTGCGCCGTGGTGCCATAGCTGTGCAGGCGACCGGCGATTTCAGAAACGAAGGCGACCCGCTGTGCGTAGGTGGCCGGTGGGGTAGCGATGGCGGGTGCGTCGGCAGACATGCGGCGTAGTATTACCCGAAGCCTGCCCCGGCTGAACACCGGGCTGTCGTCCGCTGCACACACTTGGTCTGCACGCAGACAGGTTATGCTGCATGCAGGACGCCCCATGACGCCAAACCAACCTCCCCGACTCGAACAGGATCCACAGGACCCCGGCCTGATCCGGCTGTCCGGCCAGTGGACGTTGCGCACCGCGCTGGACGCGGCCGAAGTGCTGCGCGGCGTTCCCGAACAGCTGACCGGGATTGACGCCAGTGGCATCACCCAGCTCGATTCGGCCGGCGTGCTGCAGGTGCTGCGGGTGGCGCATCGCGCCAACCTGGGTGAGGACGCACTCGCCTTCCGCCAGGAGCACCAGGCGCTGGTCTGCACCATCGAGGAAGTCGCCGACGACCGGCCCAAGCCCAAGCGCGACTTCGGCGTGCTGGCCGCGCTGGAACGCCTCGGCCGCAGCATGCACGGCGTCGGCCAGAACATCGTGCTGCTGGCCGGCTTCCTCGGCGAAAACCTAGTCAAGGCCGGCCGCCTGCTGCGCCAGCCGCGCCGCCTGCGGCTCACCGCCACCGTGCACCACATGGAGCAGGTCGGGCTGGACGCCGTGCCGCTGGTGGCGCTGCTGTCGTATCTGGTCGGCGCGGTGATCGCCTTCCTCGGCTCCACCATCCTGCGCGACTTCGGCGCGGAAATTTACGTGGTCGAACTGGTCAGCATCGCCTTCCTGCGCGAATTTGCGGTGCTGCTCACCGCCATCGTGCTGGCCGGGCGCACCGCCAGTGCATTCACCGCGCAGATCGGCTCGATGAAGGCGCGCGAGGAAATCGACGCCATCCGCACCCTCGGCCTGGACCCGGTCGACCTGCTGGTGTTGCCGCGCCTGATCGCCCTGATGGTCACCCTACCGCTGCTGACCTTCGTGGCGATGATTGCCGGCTTGGCCGGCGGCGTCACCGTCGGCGCGTTCGACCTGGATATTCCGCCGCAGATGTACCTGGCCCGCCTGCACGACACCATCGAGGTGCGGCACATGCTGGTCGGTCTCGCCAAGGCCCCGGTGTTTGCCGCGGTGATCGGCCTGATCGGCTGCCTGGAAGGCCTGAAGGTCGAAGGCACCGCACAGTCGGTCGGCGAGCGCACCACCTCCAGCGTGGTGCAGACGATCTCGCTGGTGATCATCATCGACGCGTTCGCCGCGTTGTGGTTCATGCACATGGATTGGTGACGCGCATGACCGACGACCTTGCCATCCATGTGCGCGGGCTGACCAACCGTTTCGGCAGCCAGACCGTGCACGACAACCTCGACCTGGACGTGCGCCGCGGCGAGATTCTCGGCGTGGTCGGCGGCTCGGGCACCGGCAAGTCGGTGCTGATGCGCAGCATCCTCGGCCTGCGCCACCCCGATGCCGGGCAGATCGAGGTCCTGGGCGTGGATGCGCGCTCGGAGAAAGCCGCCGATCGCCTGCACATCGAACGCAACACCGGCGTGCTGTTCCAGGACGGTGCCCTGTTCTCCTCGCTGAGCGTGGGCGAGAACGTGCAGGTGCCGCTGAAGGAACACCACCGCGAGCTGCCCGAGCGCTGGCATTACGAGCTGGCCCTGCTCAAGGTGAAGCTGGCCGGCCTGCCGGCGGATGCGATCAACAAGCTGCCCTCGCAGCTGTCCGGCGGCATGCGCAAGCGCGCCGGCCTGGCCCGTGCGCTTGCGCTGGACCCGCCGCTGCTGTTCCTGGACGAGCCCACTGCCGGGTTGGACCCGATCGGCGCGGCCGCCTTCGACCGCCTGATCAAAACCCTGCAGGAAGCGCTGGGCCTGACCGTGATGCTGATCACCCATGACCTGGACACCCTGTACGCGATCTGCGACCGGGTGGCCGTGCTGGCTGACAAACAGGTCATTGCCAATGCCCCGCTGCACGAAATCGAACAACTGGAGCACCCGTGGATCCAGGAGTACTTCCACGGCCCCCGTGCCCGCGCTGCCCGCGCGGCCAAAGAGTGAGTGACCCATGGAAACCAAAGCCAATTACGTACTGATCGGCGCGTTCACCCTGATCGTCGGCCTGGCCCTGCTGGCCTTCGGCTTATGGGCCGCAAAGTATTCCTCCGACCGCACCTGGACCGAGTACCGCGTGGTGTTCCGCGAGGCCGTGACCGGTCTTTCGGTTGGCAGCCCGGTGCAGTACAACGGCATCGCGGTCGGCTCCATCACCGAGCTCAACCTGGTGCCGGATGACCCGCGCCAGGTGGTCGCGCGCATCCGCCTCAACTCCAACACCCCGGTCAAGACCGACACCCGCGCCAAGCTGGCGATCACCAGCCTGACCGGCCCGTCGATCATCCAGCTCAGCGGCGGCACGCCGCAGGCGCAGGCGCTGACCGCGGTGAACAAGGACCCGGCACCGATCATTCCGACCACGCCGTCGGCACTGCAGAACATCACCGACGTGGCCAACCGCATCGTCGAGCGCATGGACCAGGTGCTGAGTGACCGCAACGTGGCCGCGATCAATGCCACCCTGGCCAACCTGGAAACCATCAGCGGCGGCCTCGCCGACCGCGACCAGGGCACCCAGGCGCTGCTGCTCAGCGCGCGCGATGCCGCGCGCAGCCTGGACCAGACCCTGAAGACCACCAACGGCACCATCCAGCGCCTGGACACCAACCTGGTGCAGCAGCTGCCGCCGATCCTCAACAAGCTGGAAACCACGCTGACCAAGCTGGATTCGGCCGCCGGCAATGCCGACTCGATCCTCGGCGAGAACCGCGCCGCCATCAACAGCTTCGCCAACGACGGCCTGGGCCAGCTCGGCCCGACCCTGACCGAGCTGCGCGGGCTGATCCGCGACCTGCGCCGGGTCAGCGACCGCCTGGACAACAACCCCGCCCGCTACCTGCTGGGCCGCGACGCGCCGAAGGAGTTTGAACCCAAATGAGCCACATCCCTCTTCTTCCCGCCCGCCCCCTGCGCCTGCTCGCCCCGGTCGCGCTGATCTTCGTGCTCGGTGCCTGCTCGCTGCTCGGCGGCGGCGAACGCAGCAAGGTCACCATCTATTCGCCGGTGGTGCGCATCGAACCCGATGCCGCTTGGCCGAAGGTCGACTGGCAGCTCATCCTGGTCAAACCCACTGCCGCCCGCGTGGTCGACAGCCCGCGCATCAACGTGCGCCCGGAGCCGTCCGAGCTGCAGGTGTACAAGGGCGTCAGCTGGGCCCAGCCGGCCACCGACATGGTCGACGACGCGCTGGTGCGCGGCTTCGAGGACTCCGGCCGCATCTCTGGCGTGGCCCGTGCCACCACCGGCATCCGCGCCGACTACAAGCTGGCCCTGGACGTGCGCCGCTTTGAAGCCGACTACAACGGCCAGTCCACCCCGAATGCGCTGATCGAGCTCAACGCCAAGCTGATCCATGTGGTCGACCAGCGCGTGGTGGCGGATCGCACCTTCCGCCAGGAACAGCCGGTCGGCAGCACCGACACCGCGCAGGTGGCACGCGCGATGGAGGAAGGCTTGAAGGCGGTGACCCATGAGGTAGTGGGTTGGACGCTGGCGACCGGGCAGGCGGATTACCAGAAGCCCGCCATCACCCCGCCGCCGCGACGTTGATGCCCCGTAGAGCCACGCCCTGCGTGGCTGCGCCGTAATTGCACGAGGTCGAAGCCACGCAAGGCGTGGCTCTACGGATTCGGCGTGATCCACCGGAACGTCAAATTGATCCGCTCCCCCACCACCCGCGCGCTCTTCGGCAACGCATGCTGATACAGCCGCTGCGTCTGCCCCGCCATCACCAGCAGATCGCCATTGCCCAGCGTCACCTCCGCCTTGCGGTTGTGATCCTCGCGCCGGCGCAGCAGAAACCGCCGCGCCGCCCCCAGGCTCAATGACGCGATCACCGGCTCCGGCCCCAGCTCCGGCTCGTTGTCGCTGTGCCAGCCCATGCCGTCATCGCCATCGCGATACCGGTTCAACAGCACGCTGTTGAACCGCGCCCCGCAGAATTCGCCCAGTTGCGCGCAGAGCGGCACCAACACCGGATGCCACGGATGCGGCACGAAGTCCGTGCCCGAATAGCGATAGCGCGCCGTCGGGTCGCCCATCCAGCAGCTCAACCGCGGCGAATCCACCTGGCGGCCGAAGATGCGGATCTTGTGCACCTCCCACGGCACCTCTTCGCGCAGCGTGCGCTGCAGGGTGTCAGCGGAGGCGGCTGCCAGCCAATGGCGATGCCAGTGCACGCGGGCGTCGGGAAGGTGGAGGTCCATGGGGCAACGTTATCACCCCACACGCCCCGTAGAGCCACGCCCTGCGTGGCTTCGTTTACCTCTTGACGTCGGAACCGGGACTGGGAACGGCGCGACCTCGCGGCCACGCCATTCCTTCACTCAATTACCGGGCAGCGTCAATGCCAGATGTAGCCCAGTATCCCCTCAAAGTTGGCGGGATACTTCCGCTCACAGTCAGCACTAGTAGTGTCGAAATGATCGCCCCAGCGCCGTCCACCCAAGCCTGTCCGCATGCAACGATAGAGCGGCACCGTTCCAGGCAATTGCGTTGCCGCGATATGGCCCGTAACGGGGTCGCTGGTCTTTTTTATGTGTCCTTCGCAACCGGGATCACGCGAAGTGAAGTGATCACTGTAGTCGTTGGCGACACATGCAAAGAGTGGAACACTCCCTTCAAACTCGGTGAATGACACAAAGCCAATGACGCCTTGACGTCTACCGGGATGGGTCATGTGGCTGGGGACCGGACGTACCGAATACATGATGTCTTGCCAGATCCAACGTTCCAGTTCAACCAACTGCACTCCTGCAGGCACGGATGCCGGCTGGACCGCCATCGCGGCGGCAGCATTCCCTTCATCGCCAACGTACAGACCGTCTTGCGCACCGGCCACCTGACATACCGAGATGGCAGCACCCAGAAAAGCAAAGCTGAAAACTCGACTCATTCGACTCATTCGATCCCTCTCCTTAGAAGCGCAGAATGCGCACACCGAGTCTAGTAACCGGTCGCGCACCATATCCAATGTGATGTCGTCTTCGGCCCCTGCGGGGTCGGTCGCTTGTGCCGCGCTTTGCGCGGGTACCACGCAGGGCGTGGTACCTACGAATTGCTGCGGGCGCAGGACGGTGGCGGCATTCGCCACGCATTGTGTGCCAATCGCGACGCGGCGCGCTGGCTTTTTCCTGACTAAAAATGATGCGCCCGCACATGCAATGCGATGCACATCACACTCGCTGAAACGCTTGGCGTAGCAGGCGATGCGCCATTCCTGCATTCATTCGCGACATCGCCGTTTTCACTAACGGTCCATCCGCGTCACTGCTCCGGGAAAAGTCCGATTCCGTTATCGTCGCGTTGTCCGCATGGTGGACACATGGAGTCTGAAAACTCCGCAGCTAACTGATGTCGTACGGCCCGCGTCGGGAGGGTGACGAAATACAACACCCTCGCGGGAATACGTCGCACCGGTTTGTTAGTTGCACGGTTTTCAGCCTCCCGACATCCCTCGCCATCCCGGCGAGGGAGATTTCCGGAGATGTACACCATGCACTTCAATCGCTTCGATCCCTACAACCGCGCCGTTTCCACCAGCATGCTGCACTGGAACATCCCCCGCAGCCTGGTGGTTGGCGGCCTCCAATACGTTTACCAGGGCAACACGGGCCTGATGGTTCCCTGGCTGGACCTGCGCGGCATGTGGATGCAGCGGGCCGAGTTTGATGAAGGCCGGCGGATCTACCTGGGGGTGAATCCCGGGACGATTCTGCTGAGCACCGACAAGGAGGCGGTACGGACGATGGCGCGGCTGCGTCGGTGGTGGTGACGCGGTGGCTGGGGCGGATCGCGGCGTGCTTAGGCTGAAGAGCGGTTCAGGGTTCCCATGGCCGGCCAACGGCCGGCGCTACCGGGGTCCTATTTGCCGGTATTGGCCCCGAGCGCTGACAATAGTGGCCTCTGCCGTATCGCTGGAGCCTGCATGCCTGTCGCCGCCGTTACCCTTACCGTGGGCCGTCCTTCATGAGTTCCATGAAGGCACGGCTGCGTCAGGCCGTTTATCTGGTGCTGCGCACCGGATTCCGCGCCCTGCCGCTTTCGGAAGGCCAACGCGATCGCCTGCGCGGGCGCTTCCTGGACAAGCATTCGGACTGGGTACCGCCGCCGCCGCGCGGCCGGGTTGACCCCGCAGCGGGCGGGCAGGCCTACCGCCCGCTGCAGCGCGCGGACGAGCCGGCCATCGGCCATGTGCCCTACCGCAGCGAGCCGCTGCCGGAAACGCTGCCAGCCACGCTGGTAGCGTTCTACCTGCCGCAGTTCCACCCCATCGCGCAGAACGATGCGTGGTGGGGCAAGGGTTTCACCGAATGGCGCAACGTCACCCGCGCCCTGCCCCAGTTCGAAGGCCATGTGCAGCCCCGGTTGCCGGCCGATCTGGGCTTCTATGACCTGCGCAACCCGCAGGTCATGCGCGACCAGGCCGCCTTGGCACGCGAGTATGGCATCGGCGCGTTCTGCTTCTACTACTACTGGTTCAGCGGCACCACTCTGCTGGAAACCCCGTTGCGCCAGTGGCTCGCCGACGACAGCATCGATTTCCCGTTCTGCCTGTGCTGGGCCAACGAGAACTGGGCACGGCGCTGGGACGGACGCAGTGAAGACATCCTGATCGGCCAGCAGCACAGCGCCGAAGACGATATCGCCTTCATCACCCACATCGCGGACTACCTGCGCGACCGTCGTGCCCTGAAGGTCGACGGTAAGCCGATGCTGCTGGTGTACCGCCCGCACCTGCTGCCGGACGCACGCGCCACCGGCGAACGCTGGCGTACGTGGTGCCGCGACAACGGCGTGGGCGAAATCCACCTGGCCTATGTGCAGGGCTTCGAGCGCCCGGACCCGCGCGAAATCGGTTTCGATGCAGCGGTGGAGTTCCCGCCGAACATGAGCAACCCGCGTTCGCTCACTGCAGACCAGTACCTGATCAACCCGGCATTCGAGGGCGATGTGCGCGATTGGCGCGAACTGGCCGCCGAAATTGCCGCGCGCCCGCTGCCGGAGTACCCGCTGTACCCCGGTGTGAATCCGGGCTGGGACAACGAGGCGCGCCGTTCCGGGCGCGGCCGCGTGTATCTGCACGCGTCGCCGCGTGGCTATCGCGACTGGTTGTCGACCACCATCCACCAGCGACTGGCACCGGTGCCGGCCTCGCAGAAACTGGTCTTCATCAACGCGTGGAATGAGTGGGCCGAAGGCGCGGTGCTGGAGCCGGATGTGCGGCTGGGCCATGCGTATCTGGACGCAACGCGGCAGGCGTTGCGCGCGCCGAAGTCACCGCCTGCGCCGACCAGCCCCTGCGTGGTGATTCATGCCTGGTATCTGGAAGAGCTGGGTTCGCTGCTGGACGCGGTGAAGCGCAGCGGGCTTACCGCGCGACTGCTGTTGACCACCGCACCCGAACACCGCGCCCGCGTGGATGCCTTGCTGGATGCCTCGGGTCTCGCCGGCGAAGTGCTTACTTTCCCCAACCATGGTCGCGATATCCTGCCGTTCCTGCACGTGGCGAACCTGCTGCTCCGGCAAGGTGAGGACGTCGTTCTGAAGCTGCATACCAAGCGCTCCACGCACATGCAGAACGGCGCGCAGTGGCGCGAAGAGATGCTGCAGCAGTTGCTGGCGAATGGCCGCGGATCCGAGGCCGTGGCGGCCTTCCACGCAGAACCTCAGCTTGGGTTGCTCGCCCCCCATGGCCACTTGTTGGCGGTGAACGACTACATTGGCGCGAATGCGGTCGCGCTGGCCCATCTGCAGGTGCGGCTGGGACTGACAGGCGATCTGACCACCAGCGAGTTCAGCGCGGGCAGCATGTTCTGGGTGCGGTTGGCGGCACTTCGGCCCTTGCTTGATGCGCACCTGCCTGCCAGCGCGTTTGAAACGGAGGCCGGGCAGATTGACGGCACGTTGGCGCATGCAATCGAGCGCCTGCTGGGTGCGGTGTGCACCCAGGCTGGTTACCGGGTGGGAACCATCGGCACCGGTGCCGTCGCGAACCCCGATTACGCGTTCGCGCGGCGTAGTTGATGTTGGCAGGGGGTCACGACCAACGGTCGCGACCTACCTGCTTAGCCGGCGAAAGCGACGCCGGTCTTTTCCTTCAGCTCATCCGAACTGACACCCGGTGCCGCTTCCACCAGCACCAAGCCCTTGTCGGTCACGTCAAACACGGCAAGATCGGTGATGATCCGATCCACCACGCCCACGCCGGTCAGCGGCAGGGTGCACTCCGGCAGGATCTTGTGTTCGCCGTTTTTGGCGGTGTGCTCCATCAGCACCACCACGCGCTGCACGCCGGCGACCAGATCCATCGCACCGCCCATGCCTTTGACCATCTTGCCGGGCACCATCCAGTTGGCCAGGTCGCCCTTGTCGGTGACCTGCATGGCACCGAGAATCGCCAGATTCACGTGACCGCCGCGGATCATCGCGAAGCTGTCGTGGCTGCCGAAGTAGCTGGCCCCGGCACGCGCGGTGACGGTCTGCTTGCCGGCGTTGATCAGGTCGGCGTCCACTTCCGCTTCTGTCGGGAACGGACCAATACCGAGCAGGCCGTTCTCGGACTGCAGCCACACGTCCACGCCCTCGGGGATGTGGTTGGCCACCAGCGTGGGCAGGCCGATGCCCAGGTTCACGTACGCGCCGTCAGTGAGTTCGCGGGCGGCGCGCTGCGCCATTTCATCGCGGGTCCATGCCATCTCAGTTGCCCTCCGCACGCACGGTGCGCTGTTCGATCCGCTTTTCCGGGGTGGGGTTGTGCACGATGCGGTGCACGTAGATGCCGGGCAGGTGCACCTGGTCCGGGTCGATGCTGCCGACTGGCACCACCTCTTCCACTTCCACGATGCACAGCTTGCCGGCCATCGCGCAGGCCGGGTTGAAGTTGCGCGCGGTCTTGCGGAACACCAGGTTGCCGGCTTCGTCGGCCTTCCAGGCCTTCACCAGCGCAACGTCGGCACGCAGCGCGGTTTCCATCACGTAGTGCTTGCCGTCAAATTCGCGGGTTTCCTTGCCCTCGGCGACCACGGTGCCGTAACCGGTGGCGGTGAAGAAGGCCGGAATGCCGGCCCCACCGGCACGCAGGCGCTCGGCCAGGGTGCCCTGCGGGTTGAACTCCAGTTCCAGTTCACCGGCCAGGAACTGGCGCTCGAACTCCTTGTTCTCGCCCACATAGGACGAGATCATTTTCTTGATCTGGCGGGTTTCCAGCAGCTGGCCGAGGCCAAAACCGTCTACGCCTGCATTGTTGGAAATGACCGTGAGGTCCTTCACCCCGGTGTCGCGCAAGGCCGCGATCAGCGCCTCGGGAATGCCGCACAGGCCGAATCCGCCAACCGCCAGGGTCTGGCCATCAGCCACGGCACCTTGCAGCGCCTGTGCCGCGCTGGGGTAGCGCTTGCTCTTGGAGGTAGGTCGTTCCATTCCAGATTACCTTGCTCGGTGATAATGACCCATTCTAGCGACACCGGATGACGCGTCTGAGTGCGGCGCAACAAAGCAGGAGACCCCTCATGACAGCCACCTACACGCAGGACGACATCCGGCGCTGGTTCGACACGTGGACGCTGGAGAAAGGCGCGAACTACCGGCTCGCGGTCAGCCAGCTGCGCCTGCAGAACGACCAGCTCACCGCGCTGGTGCAAGGCAGCGCGCGCCGCCCCTACCACGCGTGGGTCGACCTGCGCGCCAGCACCCGTACCACGCGCAGCAAGCTGGTGGCCGAATGCAGCTGCCCGGTGGGGCAGAACTGCAAACACCTCGCGGCGGTCGTCACCAAGGGGCTGCAGCTGGCCGACGTCCCGGAAGAACAGCCGGCACCCGCCGCCCCCCAGCCCGCACTGCCACCGTCACCGCGCGCCGAGCTGCTGCAGGCACTGTCGCGCTGGCACGCGCGCAGCGGCGGTCCCGCCGGGCCGTCGGTCCCCACCGGGCCGGCGCGCGGCCTGGCCTACGAACTGTCGGTGTTCGAGCACCGGCTCTCGGTTTTCATCTACCGCACCAAGCGCGCCGCAGACGGCACGGTCAAGCGCGAGAAGCTGCTGAACCTGGTGCCCGACATGTTCCTGACCCCGGCCGTCTACTTGGGCCAGGACGACGTGGCGGTCCTTTCCCAGGTGTGGCTGCTGATGCAGCACCCCGATCATCGCAACCGGGTCGATATCGCCGCCCTGATGCAGCAGATCGTGGCGACCGGCCGCGCCTTCGTGGCCGACGCCGACAACCCCGTGCCCACCCGCTGGGCGGCGGCGCGCGCCGCCACGCTCGGCTGGCGCACGCTCGAACATTCCACTGGCGTGGCGGTCGCCCCCACGTTGCAGGTGGACGGTGGAGCCAAGGGCGTGGTGCTGGGCCGCTCGGGCGGTTACGTGGACGAGCAGTCCGGCGAGGTCGGCCCACTGCGGCTGGACGTGACCGCCGAGGACGCCGCAGCCTTCCTGGCGCTGCCAGTGGTGTTTCCCGACGAAGCCGCACTGGTCGGCCAGACCCTGCAGCAGATCAATCCCGCCCTGCCCCACCCGATCGATGGCGGTGCCTGGGAAACGCTGGAATCGCCCCCGCTGGTGCCGGTGCTGCGCCTGCACAGCACCGAGTACCGCCCGCCGTGGCTGCGCGAGCGCGACCCGTCCGAGTCGCGCGATTTCGCCAGCGCCGTGTTCGAGTATGGCGAGGTGACGCGGCATCTGGGTGACCCCTCGGTGTTCGTCCAGGACGAACAGGGGCAACTGCGCCTGCTGACGCGTAACCCGGTGGAAGAACAACAACGCGAACGCGAACTGCAGGCGGCGGGGCTGTACCGCGATGCCCGGCCGGTGGTCGCCCTGCCCGGCAATGCCGCGCAGTTCCAGCCGCAGAGCGGCGACTGGGCGCGTTTCGTGCATGAGAAGGTGCCGCAGCTGCTGGCGCTGGGCTGGCGCGTCGAGCCCGATCCCGACTTCCGCCACAGTGTGGAGGAGGTCGAATCGATCACCCTGGACGTTCAGCCGGACCCGAAGGACAGCGGGTGGTTCGAGCTCGGGCTGGACATCGAGGTGGACGGCCAGACCTTGCCGCTGGCACCGCTGCTGCAGCAGGTACTGAACACGGACCCGCGCTGGTCGCGCGGCCAGGCATCCGGCATCGACGACGACGAACTGGTACTGCTGCCAGCCACCGGCCCACGCCGGCTGGCACTGCGGGCAGGACGGCTGAAACCGCTGATCGCGCTGCTCGGCGACCTGTTCGGTCCGCGCCGCCCGCGCCTGCGCGTAGCCCAGCACGATTACGCGCGGCTGCGCACCCTGCACGACAGCGCTGGCCTGCAGTTCAAGGGGAACGACGCAGCGCGTGCCGTAGCCCAACGGCTGCTCGACGGCCCCGCGATGGTGCCGGCCGCGGTCCCCAATGGCCTGCAGGCCACGCTGCGTCACTACCAGCTGGAGGGTTTGAGCTGGCTGCAGCATCTGCGCCAGAACGCGCTGGGAGGTGTACTGGCCGACGACATGGGCCTGGGCAAGACGCTGCAGACGCTTGCGCACATCCTGCTGGAAAAAGAAGCCGGTCGCCTGCAGCAGCCGGTGCTGGTGGTGGTGCCGACCTCGTTGCTCGGCAACTGGCAGAGCGAAGCCGAGCGCTTCACCCCCGACCTGCGCGTGCTGGTACTGCACGGGCCCACGCGCGCCGAGAGTTTTGACCAGATCGCCGAGCACGACCTGGTACTGACCACCTACGCGTTGTTGTGGCGCGACGAAGACGTGCTGCGGGAACACCACTGGCACCTGCTGGTGCTGGACGAGGCGCAGCAGGCCAAGAATCCGAGATCGCGCGCCGCCATGACCCTGCGTGTGCTGAAGGCCGAGCACCGCCTGTGCCTGACCGGCACGCCGCTGGAGAACCATCTGGGCGAGCTGTGGACCCAGTTCGACTTCCTGCTGCCGGGTCTGTTGGGCAGTGAAAAGGTGTTCAACCAGCAGTGGCGGCATCCCATCGAACGCCACGGCGATACCCAGCGCGCACAATGGCTGGCCCAGCGCATGCGCCCGTTCATGCTGCGCCGGCGCAAGGACGAGGTGGCCACCGAGCTGCCGGCCAAGACGCTGATCACGCGCAGCGTGGTGCTGGAAGGTGCCCAGCGCGACCTGTACGAAACCGTGCGCGCCACGATGGAGGAGAAGGTCCGCCAGGCCGTGTCCGAACAGGGCCTGGCGCGCAGCCACATCGTGGTGCTCGACGCCCTGCTCAAGCTGCGCCAGGTCTGCTGCGACCCGCGCCTGCTGCCCAGCAGCCATGCCACCACCGCTGCGGCGTCGGCCAAGCTGGAACTGCTGCGCGAGATGCTGCCGGAGATGGTCGAGGAAGGCCGGCGCATTCTGCTGTTCTCGCAGTTCACCGGCATGCTGAAGCTGCTGGGCCCTCTGCTGGATGAGCTGGGCCTGGCGCACGTGGTACTGACCGGCGAGACCCGCGACCGGCAGACGCCCGTGCAGCGCTTCATGCAGGGCGAGGTTCCGATCTTCCTGATCAGCCTCAAGGCTGGTGGCGTCGGCCTGAACCTGACCCGGGCCGACACCGTGATCCACTTCGACCCCTGGTGGAACCCGGCGGCCGAAAACCAAGCCACCGACCGCGCACACCGCATCGGCCAGGACCAGCCGGTGTTCGTCTACAAGCTGATTGCCGCCGGCAGCATCGAAGAGCGCATCGCGCAGATGCAGGAGCGCAAAGCGGCGTTGGCCGAGACCATACTGGATGGCGGCGGTGTCACCGGGCCGCGCTTCAGCGACGAGGATCTGCAGGCGCTGTTGGCCCCGTTGCCGGGGGCGGTGGGCCGGACGTCCCCGCGCGGCTGACTGGGGGCCAAGCGCCCAGCCAGGAAGACAGCACCTGAACAGGTCAGCCGCTAAACTAGTGCGCTGACTTGCAGAAGGACTGTTATGACGCTTCCCGCATTCAAGGCCTACGACATCCGCGGCCGGGTTCCGGAGGAACTCAACGAAGATCTGGCCCGCCGCATCGGCGTGGCCCTGGCCGCCCAGCTCAAGCCAGGCACCGTGGTCGTTGGCCACGACGTGCGCTTGACCAGCCCCGCCCTGCAGGACGCGCTGGCCGCTGGCCTGCGTGGCGCGGGTCGCGAGGTGCTGGATATCGGGCTGTGTGGCACCGAAGAGGTGTACTTCCAGGTGGATCACCTGAAGGCCGCCGGTGGCGTCATGGTCACCGCCAGCCATAATCCGATGGACTACAACGGCATGAAGCTGGTGCGCGAGCAGGCACGGCCGATCAGCTCCGATACCGGTCTGTTCGCCATTTCCGACGCGGCCGAGGCCGACACCGCGCCGCCGCCGGCACCCACTGCCGGGCAGCAGTCCCACCCTGACAAGAGCGCCTATATCGCGCACCTGCTCAGCTACGTGGATGCCAGCGCCCTGAAGCCGCTCAAGCTGGTGGTCAATGCCGGCAACGGCGGCGCGGGGGCCATTGTGGATCTGCTCGCCCCGCACCTGCCGCTGGAGTTCATCCGCATCTGCCATGAACCCGACGGCAGCTTCCCCAACGGTATTCCCAACCCGCTGCTGGTGGAAAACCGCGAGATGACCGCGCAGGCCGTGCGCGAGCATGGCGCAGACTTCGGCATCGCCTGGGATGGCGACTTCGATCGCTGCTTCTTCTTCGACCACACCGGCCGCTTCATCGAGGGCTATTACCTGGTCGGTCTGCTGGCCAAGGCCATCCTGGCCCGCCAGCCCGGCGGCAAGGTGGTGCATGACCCGCGCCTGCTGTGGAACACCGTGGAGATGGTCGAGGACGCGGGCGGCAAGGCCGTGCTGTGCAAGAGCGGCCATGCCTTCATCAAGGAGAAGATGCGCGCCGAAGACGCCGTGTACGGCGGCGAGATGAGCGCGCACCATTACTTCCGCGAATTCGCTTACGCCGACTCGGGCATGATCCCCTGGCTGCTGATTGCTGCGCTGGTCTCCGAAACGGGGCAGTCGCTGGCCGAGCTGGTCGAAGAACGCATGCAGAAGTTCCCCTGCAGCGGCGAGATCAACTTCAAGGTGGCCGACGCCAAGCTGGCCGTGGCCGGCGTGATGGAGCACTTCGCCTCGCACGGCCCGACGCTGGACCACACCGACGGCATCAGCGCCGATTTCGGCGAGTGGCGCTTCAACCTGCGCAGCTCCAACACCGAGCCGCTACTGCGTTTGAACGTGGAAACCCGTGGCGATGCGGCGCTGCTGCAGCAGCGCACCGACGAAATTTCCCAGCTGCTGAAGGCCTCCTGAGGCGACGCCCATGAACGATCTGCTTCCTGTCATCCTTTCTGGCGGCTCGGGCACGCGGCTGTGGCCGCTCTCGCGCGAGGCCTACCCCAAGCAGTTCCTGGCCTTGGCGGGCGAGCAGACCATGCTGCAGGCGACCTGGCAGCGGGTAGCGCCCATCGCCGGCCGCGCCCCTCTGGTGGTGGCCAACGAGGAACACCGCTTCGTGGCCGCCGAGCAGCTGCAGCAGCTGGGCGTGCAGCCGCAGGCGATCCTGCTGGAGCCGGTGGGCCGCAATACGGCACCGGCGATTGCGGTCGCTGCGCTGGAAGCCACCCGTGACGGCGATGATGCGCTGTTGCTGGTGCTGCCCTCGGACCACGTGATTGCCGACGAAGCCGCTTTCCGTCGTGCGGTGCTGGCCGCAGTGCCGGCCGCGCAGGCGGGCAAGCTGGTGACGTTCGGCATCGTGCCGACCGGTCCGGAGACCGGCTATGGCTACATCAAGGCCGCTGCCGGTGAGGTGGTGCGTGCGGTGGATCGTTTCGTCGAGAAGCCGGACCTGGCCACGGCCGAGCAGTACGTGCAGTCGGGCGAATACTTCTGGAACAGCGGCATGTTCCTGTTCAAGGCCTCACGGTATCTGGCCGAGCTGGAGCGTTTCCAGCCGGCCATGCTCAGCGCCAGCCGCACCGCGTGGGAACAGGCACGCCGTGACAGTGACTTCACCCGTCTGGGTAAAGACGCGTTTGCTGCCGTTCCTGCCGATTCCATCGACTATGCGGTGATGGAAAAGACCGCTGACGCCGTCGTGGTGCCGCTGGATGCGGGCTGGAACGACGTGGGCTCGTGGACCGCGCTGCGCGACGTGTCCGAGCAGGACAGCGACGGCAACGCGCACCACGGCGATGTGATCGCCATCGACTGCCGCAACACCTATGCCTATGGCGAGCGTCTGATTGCGCTGGTCGGATTGGACGACGTGATCGTGGTGGAAACCGATGACGCGGTGATGGTGGGCAAGAGCGACCGCATGCAGGAGATCAAGCAGGTGGTGGCACAGCTGAAGGCCGACGCACGGCCGGAGGCCACCTGGCACCGCAAGGTCTATCGCCCGTGGGGTGCGTATGACTCCATCGACCATGGCGAGCGCTTCCAGGTCAAACGCATCACGGTGAAGCCGGGTGCCACGCTGAGCCTGCAGATGCACCACCACCGTGCCGAGCACTGGATCGTGGTCAGCGGCACCGCTGAAGTGACCCGCGGCGAGGAAGTGCTGCTGCTCACCGAAAACCAGAGCACCTACATTCCGCTGGGTGTGACCCACCGGTTGAAGAACCCGGGCAAGCTGCCGCTGGAGCTGATCGAGGTGCAGTCGGGCAGCTATCTGGGCGAGGATGACATCGTGCGGTTTGAGGATACGTACGGTCGGGCGTGACGCTCGGCGGCAATAAAAAACCCGGCCTTGGCCGGGTTTTTCTTTGGTGCGCTGGCGGTGCGTCAGCCACGCAGGGCGTGGCTCTACGGGCGGGGGATCTGGGCGATCACACCACTCAGGCCCTGCTGCCAACTGGGCAGACGGATATCGAAATCCGATTCCAGCTTGCTGACATCCAGATGCGAATACGCCGGACGCTTGGCCGGGGTCGGATACTCGGCGGTGGTGATCGGCTCCACCTTGGGCGCACGTTCCAGCACGCCCTGGGCAACCGCCGCCGCAAAGATCGCTTCGGCAAACCCGTGCCAGCTGGTCTCACCATTGGGAGTCAGGTGCCAGGTGCCACTCAGCGTACCCGGATGCTGCAGCACCTGTGCGGTGACATCCGCAATCAGCGCCGCAGGCGTTGGCGTACCCACCTGGTCGGCCACTACGCGCAACACATCACGCTCGGCCCCCACGCGCAGCATGGTGCGCAGGAAATTCGCGCTGTGCGAGGCATAGACCCACGCGGTGCGGAAGATCAGGTGGCGGCCGCCCGCGGCGCGGATCGCCTCCTCACCGGCCAGCTTGCTGGCCCCGTAAACGCCCAGCGGCGCGGTGGCGTCGTCCTCGCGGTAGGGGCGCGTGCCCTGCCCGTCGAAGACGTAGTCGGTCGAGTAATGCACCAACGGCGCGCCAGCCGCGGCGCACCAGCGTGCGATCACGCCCGGGGCTTCGGCGTTCGCGCGCCAGGCGGCATCGCGATCCTCTTCCGCGCGGTCCACAGCGGTGTAGGCGGCGGCGTTGACCACCCAGTCGGGCCTGACGCGGTCCAGCAGCGCAGCCAGGGCCTCGGGCTCGTTGAAGTCCGCTATCTCGCACGGCGTACCGTCGGCCAGCTGACCACTGCGAGTCGTGGCAATCACGCTGCCGAGCGGGGCCAGCGCGCGCAGCAGTTCCTGGCCGAGCTGGCCGTTGCCCGCAAACAGCAGTATCTGCGTCATGGGGTATAGACCGGCAGACGATCTTCCGCGATGTCCTTCAGGAACGGTGCCGCTTCGTCCTTTGCGGAGAGGGTGGGCCCACTGATCGGCCAGTCCACGGCGATGTCGGCGTCGTTCCAGCGCACGCCGGCGTCGAAGTCCTTCAGGTAAACCTCGGTGCACAGGTAGCTGAAGACCGCACGCTCAGACAGCACGGCGAAGCCGTGTGCAAAGCCTTCCGGAATCCAGAACTGCTTCTTGTTCTCCGCGCTCAGCACGACCGCTTCCCACTGACCGAAGGTAGGCGAGCCGCGACGGATGTCCACGGCCACGTCGTACACCTCACCTTCCAGCACGCTGACCAGCTTGCCCTGCGGGCGCGGCCATTGGTAATGCAGGCCACGCAGCACGCCCTTTGCGGACGTGGACACATTGCTCTGCACGAACTTGGTCGGCAGGCCGTGCTGACCGAAACGCTCGGCGTTCCAGGTTTCAAAGAAGAAGCCGCGCTCGTCGCCGAATACCGCCGGCTCGATTACTACGCAGCCAGGCAATTTGGTCTCAATGATTTTCACGGCACCACTCCTCGTACGGCCATCTTGTGCAGGTATTGGCCGTAGCCGTTCTTGATCAGCGGTGCAGCCAGCGCTTCCAGTTGTTCGGCGCTGATCCAGCCCTTGCCGAAGGCGATTTCTTCAGGGCAGCAGACCTGCAGGCCCTGTCGAGTCTGGATGGTCTCGATGAAGTTGGACGCTTCCAGCAACGACTGGTGAGTGCCGGTATCCAGCCAGGCATAACCGCGACCGAGTGCCTCCAGGTGCAGGTTGCCCTCACGCAGGTAGCGCTGGTTGAGGTCGGTGATTTCCAGTTCGCCACGCGGTGAAGGCTTCAGTTCTGCGGCGTAGTCGCTGGCGTTGCCATCGTAGAAGTACAGGCCGGTAACTGCGTAGTTGGAGCGCGGATTGGCGGGCTTCTCGACCAGGTCAATCACCTTGCCGTCCTTCCCGAACTCTGCCACGCCGTAGCGTTCCGGATCATTGACCCAGTAACCGAATACAGTGGCACCGGTTTCGCGCGCATCCGCGCTGCGCAGCACTTCGCTCAGGCCATGGCCGTGGAAAATATTGTCACCCAATACCAGGCAACTCGGCTTCCCGCCCACGAACTCGCGACCGATCAGGTACGCCTGCGCGAGCCCGTCCGGACTCGGCTGCACGGCGTATTCGATGTTCATGCCCCACTGCGAGCCGTCACCCAGCAACTGCTGGAACAGCGCCTGTTCGTGCGGGGTATTGATGATCAGCACATCGCGGATGCCCGCCAGCATCAGCACGCTGAGGGGGTAATAGATCATCGGCTTGTCGTACACCGGCAGCAGCTGTTTGCTGACGCCCTTGGTGATCGGATACAGCCGGGTGCCGGACCCACCGGCCAGAATGATGCCCTTGCGTTGCGTCATGTCAGCTCCTCAGGCACTGGTGCCAATGCGCTGCAGACGGTAGCTGCCGTCCAGCACGCCGTTGACCCATTCCTGGTTGTCCAGGTACCAGTCCACGGTGAAGGCGATGCCTTGTTCGAAGGTGTACTTCGGTTCCCAGCCCAGCTGATCTTTCAGCTTGCTGGCGTCGATCGCGTAGCGGCGATCATGACCCGGGCGGTCGGCCACGTAGGTGATCTGGCTATTGCGCGGCTGGCCGTCTTCGCGCGGACGACGGGCATCCAGCAGTGCGCAGATGGCCTGCACCACTTCGATGTTCTGCTTTTCCGAATTGCCGCCCACGTTGTAGGTCTCGCCGACCTGGCCCTTGGCCAGCACGGTGCGGATCGCTTCACAGTGGTCGGACACGAACAGCCAGTCACGCACCTGCTTGCCGTCGCCGTACACCGGCAGCGGCTCGCCGGCCAGCGCCTTGGCGATCACCAGCGGAATGAGCTTCTCCGGGAAGTGATACGGGCCGTAGTTGTTGGAGCAGTTGGTGGTCAGTACCGGCAACCCGTAGGTGTGGTGGAACGCACGCACCAGATGGTCCGAGGCGGCCTTGGACGCCGAGTACGGCGAATTGGGCGCGTAAGGGGTGGTTTCGCTGAACTTGCCGGTCTCACCGAGGGTGCCGTAGACCTCGTCGGTGGACACGTGCAGGAAGCGGAACGCCGCGCCCTTATCGGCGGGCAGCGCCTTCCAGTAATCGCGCACGGCTTCAAGCAGGCCGAGGGTGCCGACCACATTGGTCTGGATGAAGGCACCGGGGCCGTCGATGGAGCGGTCCACGTGGCTTTCCGCCGCGAAGTTCAGCACCGCATCGGGCTGGTGCTCGGCCAGCAGGCGGGTGACCAGCGACTGGTCGCCGATGTCACCCTGAACAAAGACGTGGTTCGGGTTGCCTTCCAGCGAGGACAGGGTCTTCAGGTTGCCCGCGTAGGTCAGCGCATCCAGATTGATGACGCGTACGCCTTTGGCGACGGCCTCCAGAACGAAGTTTCCGCCAATGAATCCGGCACCGCCGGTGACAAGCCATGTGGGCACTACCTGCTCTCCTGTTTAGGTTCCATCACCGGGCGCGCTGCGCGGCCCGGTTTCCAAAGGAGAAGCATACAACGACAAGCTGCGTGCGATTTGCCGATCGTGAACAACGACCGCTGCCGGATTTCGCACCAGCTTCAGGCAGCCTGCAGCATCCAGACCTTGATATCTGCCGGCATGATGCTCAACACCGGACCCGCGACGGTCAGCACCCCCGCAATAGCGGCCGCCTTGGCCGGGGAAACGCTGCGATCCGTACGGATGCGGGCGTACAGGCCGCGGCTGCTCATGGAGGGGAGTTTACGGATATGCGAGACCCGCAGACCGGTATTACCTGCAATGGCGGCCACGCTTGCATCATCCAGATAATGCACGTGCGGGGACGGAAAACCCTTCTGCCACATTCGATCGAAGGTGGCAGGCATACCCAACTTCGCCATTATTCTGGAAATGCGATAGAGCACGCCCGTTCTGGAGGGCGCATTGACGACAACCCACCCACCAGGGGCCAGGTGCCGGGCGCACGCCCGCATCGCTGAATCGATGTCGGGAATATGTTCGAGCACATCATTGAATATGATCAGGTCGAACGTTTCGCCTTCGTCCAACACATCGGGAAAGAACCCGCGACGCACGTTCAGTCCCTTGGCAACGGCTATGGAGGCAATTCTTGCATCGGGCTCGATACCGAGGCCGTCGAAGTACTCGCGGCCCGCCTCAAGAAACCAGCCGTGGGCACACCCCACGTCCAGCAGGCGCGGACGCGAGCCATCGGCGCGAACGACTCTCGCCCCCAGATCGGAAGTGAGCGTCTGGAAGTTCTGCTGGCGAAGATGCTCAAGGCCTTCCTCGCGCATGGTTTCATCCACAACCTCGACATGACCGTTCACGTCAATGTCTACGGCAAGGACGCTCCCCTCATATGTGCAGCCATCGCACACCCTATGCCACGGCTGGATACCCGCGCGTAACATGCGACGACAGCTGGGACACTGCTCTCCCACTTGAAGCATCTAGCCTTCCCCTGAACATTCACGGAATGGCTCACAGCATCAGGCTTGGCGGGTAATGAAGTCAATGAAAGTTATTTCAACATCAGCGCCCGGTATCCCACGATGAAATAACCACTCCTATCAGAATGACCACCGCACCGAACCACACCTGCGGCTTGATCGGCTCATTCAGCAGCCACCACGCAAAAGCAGGCACAAGCAGGAATGTCAGACCATAGAACGGGAAGGCCGCTGACAGCGGAACCCGCGCCAGCACGGCCAGCCAGAGCAGCGTGGCTGCGCCGTAGACGAACAGGGCCAGAATTAAAGTGCCTGAAAAGAAGCTGGCGGGGCGACTGAAAGAGAGATGGGCCGACGCCTGTTTGAACAGCACCTGGCCGCACGCAAGCATGGCCAGAGTCAGAAGAATCATGGCGATGACGGTGGGTGTAAGAACAGCAGCAGAACGTGACATCAAAGAATCCCTGAACAAGCGCGGCCAACAGCGCTGGACGAAAAAATGCTGCATGGCAGCAAAAATGGCCCGCGATCACATCAGGCGCAAGGCCATCGATCGCGGGGAGGCCGAGCATATACAAGCCACCACCGAATCGGAAATTCGGCCCATCAACGGGTAGGGCGCGGCCGACCATACGCATTCGCATGGTGACTCAATGACAGTTAGAATCCAGATCCCACCCCCGCCCCGGCCGCCGATTCCGGCTCCGGACGTTCCCCAGTTAGTGAAGGATCCAGTACCAGATGAAAATCCTCGTCGCGTACAAGCGCGTGGTGGACTACAACGTCCGCATTCAGGTCAAGCCGGACGGTTCCGGCGTGGTCACCGACGGCGTCAAGCTGTCGCCCAACCCCTTTGACGAAATCGCCCTGGAAGAAGCCCTGCGCCTGCGCGACAAGGGCATTGCCACCGAGGTCGTGGTCGCCACGATCGCCCCGGCCGACGCCCAGGCGCACCTGCGTAACGGCCTGGCCATGGGCGCGAACCGCGCCATCCACGTGGTCACCGACCAGGCCATCCAGCCGCTGACCGCCGCCCGCACCCTGCTCAAGCTGATCGAAAAGGAACAGCCGGACCTGGTGATTCTGGGCAAGCAGGCCATCGACGACGACGCCAACCAGACCGGCCAGATGCTGGCCACGCTGTGGGGCCGCCCGCAGGCGACCTTCGCCAGCAAGCTGGAGATCGCCGACGGCAAGGCCACGGTCACCCGTGAGGTCGACGCCGGCCTGGAAACTCTGGAAGTGGACCTGCCGGCCGTGGTCACCACCGACCTGCGCCTGAACGAGCCGCGCTTCATCAAGCTGCCGGACATCATGAAGGCCAAGGCCAAGCCGCTGGAAAGCCTGCCGCTGGACGACCTGGGCGTGGACGCCGCCGATACCTTCAACACCACCCACTACGCCGCCCCGGGCAAGCGCAGCAAGGGCGTGATGGTCAAGGACGCCGCCGAACTGGTGGCCGCACTCAAGCAGAAGGGGTTGCTGTAATGAGCAGGATTCTTGTTGTTGCCGAACACCATGACGGCAAGCTCAACCCGGCCACCGCCAAGACCGTCAGTGCTGCCGCCGCGATCAGCGGTGCGAGCATCGACGTGGTCGTGCTGGCCGCCGATCCGGCCGCCGTGGCCGCCCAGGCCGCGCAGCTGGCCGGCGTGGCCAAGGTACTGACCGTGGCCAATGCCGCCAACGCGCAGGCACTGGCCCAGGTGCTGGCCCCGCAGATCGCCCAGCTGGCCAAGGGCTACACCCATGTGTTCGGCCCTTCGACCACCTTCGGCAAGGACCTGATGCCCTGCGTGGCCGCCCTGCTGGGCGTGAACCAGGTCTCCGACCTGATGACCGTGGAAGGTGCACACAGCTTCAAGCGCCCGATCTACGCCGGCAACGCCGTCATCACCGTTGAGGTGCCGGCCGACCAGATCGTAGTCGCCACCGTGCGTGCGGCCTCGTGGCCGGAAGCCGCCCAGGGCGGCAGCGCCGCCGTGGAAGCGGCCAGCGTGGATGCGGCCCTGCCGACCCACACCCGCTTCATCGGCCTGGCCGCCGGTGCCAGCGACCGCCCCGACCTGCAGAGCGCCAAGCGCGTGGTCTCCGGCGGCCGTGGCGTCGGCTCGGAAGAGAACTTCAAGATCATCTTCCAGCTGGCCGACAAGCTGGGTGCCGCCGTGGGTGCCTCGCGCGCCGCAGTGGACGCCGGCTACGTGCCCAGTGACCTGCAGGTCGGCCAGACCGGCAAGATCATTGCGCCGGAGCTGTATGTGGCCGTGGGTATCAGCGGGGCCATCCAGCACCTGACTGGGATCAAGGACGCCGGCACCATCGTGGCGATCAACAAGGATCCGGATTCGCCGATCTTCGAGATTGCCGATATCGGGCTGGTGGGGGATCTGTTCACCCTGCTGCCGGAGCTGGAAGCCGCAATTGGCTGAACGCCCGTAGGGCGGCCAGAACTGGCCGCCCTACACGCCATCTTGAAGAAACTGAATCAAGCGGCAAGGCCAAGTGTGCTGCTTGGCCTAGAATAGCCGACTCTCTAATTTCCGGACCCTAGGTTTAATCGCATGGCAAAGACCCAGAACCTCCTCGGCCTCGGTACGCGCGCCATTCATGCCGGGCAGGAGCCGGACCCGTCGACCGGTGCCATCATGACGCCGATCTATGCGACGTCCACGTACGTTCAAGAGAGCCCCGGCAAGCACAAGGGCTACGAGTACTCGCGCACCCAGAATCCCACGCGCGCTGCCTATGAGGCATGCGTTGCTGACCTGGAAGGTGGCAACGCAGGGTTCGCGTTTGCATCGGGCCTGGCGGCAGCGGCTACGGTTCTGGACATGCTGGACACCGGCGATCACGTGATCGCCATGGACGACCTGTACGGCGGAACCTACCGCCTGTTCGAGCGGGTCCGCCGTCGTTCTGCCGGCCTGGATTTCACCTACGTCGATCTGAACGACCTGACCGCGCTGCGCGCCGCGCTCAAGCCCACCACGAAGATGATCTGGGCCGAGACGCCGACCAACCCGATGCTGAAGGTGGTGGACCTGAAAAAGCTGGGCGACTTCGCCCGCAAGCACGGACTGCTGCTGGTTGTCGACAATACCTTCTGCTCGCCGCTGGTGCAGCGCCCCCTGGAGTACGGTGCCGATCTGGTTCTGCATTCCGCGACCAAGTATCTCAACGGCCACTCCGACATCGTCGGCGGCATCGTCGTCGCGGCCAACGCCGAACTGGCCGAGACCATGGGCTTCCTTCAGAACTCGACGGGCGCTGTGGCCGGGCCGTTCGACTCCTTCCTGGCCCTGCGAGGCCTGAAGACGCTGCATCTGCGCATGCGCGCACATTGCGAGAGCGCGCTCGAACTGGCCGGCTGGCTGGAACGCCACGACAAGGTGGAAAGCGTGATCTACCCGGGCTTGAAGAGCCATCCGCAGCACGCCCTGGCCAAGCGCCAGATGGATGGCTTCGGAGGCATCATCTCGCTGCGCGTGAAGGGCAATGGTGCCAAAGCGCGCCGTATGCTGGAAAAGTGCAAGCTGTTTGCGCTGGCTGAGTCCCTCGGCGGCGTGGAGAGTCTGATCGAACTTCCAGCCGTCATGACCCATGCTTCGATCCCACCCGCTCAGCGCAAGCATCTCGGCATCACCGACAACCTGATCCGCCTGTCCGTGGGCACCGAAGACATCGCAGACCTTCGCGCAGAACTCGACGCCGCTCTGGGACGTTGACCCTGCGACACTCGCCCCCCTGTTACACGCAGCCAATGCCAGAACTGTTGGCTGCGTGTCTCGGCCCACGCCGTGACCTTTTGAGTATCCCTTGATGAAAGAAGCAATTTCCGATCTCAGGCGCAGCCTTGTTTCGTGGCGTCTGTGGACGCTGCTGGGCTGGCTGGAAATCAGACAGCGCTACGCCCGCTCGCGCGTTGGACCTTTCTGGCTGACGATCAGCATGGGCGTGATCATCGCGTCCATCGGCATTGTCTACGGCACGCTCTTCGGTCAGAAACTGAGCGACTACCTGCCCTATCTTGCCGCCAGCCTGGTCATGTGGGGACTTTTCACCAACACCGTCCAGGAAGGAAGCACTGCATACATCAGCAATGCGTCCTATATCCGCCAGGTTGCAACGCCAAAGTTCATCTACATCCTGCAGGTGCCGTGGCGCAATCTGCTGATCTTTGCCCACAATGTGGTCATTGTGGTGCTGCTTCTGGCGATCTTCGGCGTCAAACGCTGGGATACGATTCCTCTGGTCATCCCCGGACTGATCCTGCTGATCGCAAATGCCACCTGGATGGCCACGCTGACCGGCCTGATGTCCGCGCGATTCCGCGACTTCCCACAGATCGTGGCCGCCATCATGCAGGTGGCGTTCTACATCACCCCCATCATGTACAAACCGGAGGCACTGACGAAGTTCTCATTCATCGTCAACCTCAATCCACTGGCTTACCTGCTCAATGTGGTGCGCCAGCCCTTGCTGGGTGAAGTCCCGTCCATGAGAACGTGGGGGGTCACCATCGCCATGGCGGTGATCGGCTGGACTGTCGCCCTCGCCATGACCCACCGTTACCACAAGCGCATTGCGTACTGGGTCTGAGGATTCAAGCATGGCCTTTATCGAACTCAACAACGTCAACCTGGATCTGCCCATCTACGAGGTGCAGGGCCGTTCTCTCAAGCGCCAGGTCATGCGCCTTGGCCGGTCCAATGCCGTCGCTGACAGCAACGATGGCGTGGTCATCGTGCGCGCCCTGCAGGATGTAAGCATTCGACTGGAAACCGGCGACAGGGTCGGACTGATCGGGCACAACGGTGCCGGCAAGTCCACGCTGCTGCGTGTTCTTGCGGGTATCTACAGCCCGACCAGCGGGTCCATGACCCAGGACGGAAAGGTCGTCCCGCTGCTCGATATCAGCTTGGGCATGGATGACAACTCCACCGGCTGGCAGAACATCCGCCTTCGCGGGCTGCTGCTGGGCATGACCAAGGAAGAGATCGCTGAGAAGCAGGACAGCATTGCCGAGTTCAGCGAACTCGGCGATTATCTGGATCTTCCCATTCGCACTTACTCCAGCGGCATGCGGGTTAGATTGGCATTTGCCATTTCCACCGCGGTCGATGCACAGATTCTGCTGCTGGACGAAGTGATGGGCGTGGGCGATGCCGGCTTCATGCAGAAAGCCAAGCAGCGGCTCCAGGACCTGCATGGCCGGTCTGACATCGTAGTGCTTGCCATGCACTCCAATGAAGAGATCCGCCGTGTCTGCAACAAAGTGATCTGGATGGATAACGGCTCGGTTCGCTTGAGTGGCGACACCGAAACGGTTGTTTCTGCTTACGAGAAGTACGTGAGCGGCCAATAGCGATGTCACCAGAAGGGATGCAATGCCAAAGCCAGGAACAATTTGAATGACGACGCCGGACACTTCCAACACGCCAACCAGCTCCATCGCAGACATGGATGCCGAGCAGCGCGGCAAGTGGTTGTTGGAAACCTTGACACCAACCACCGTGATCCGCGCGGCACGCGCGTCGTCACCGGTTTTCAGCAGCCTCATCAAGTGGGCAGAGACGCGCCGGATCAGCATTCTTGACGTGCAGCACCCCACGAGCCTGGGCGAGCACTACCCGGGCCGTTGGATGATGATGCTGGACGCCAACACCGTTGCAGACAGTTGGCAGCTGATGGACTGGGTCAAGCGCCTGGGCGCGGACGGCGTCCTGGTATTGCACGGAATTCCGCCACGCGATTGCCCCGTACCCATGGCCACACTTGGTGACGGACTGCATTGGCTGATTGGCTCAGCGCTGCCGAGTTCCATGCTCGACAAGCCCGTGGCAGCCGTCGAGGTCCCGGCCCTGCCAGACGACCTTACGCTGGACGACGCCATCGCACTGCTGCAGGAAGAACGCCTGCGTCTTGCACAGGTGGAACTGAATGCCGACCGTCAGCGAGCGGCGTATGAACAGGCCGCAGAACTGTTGATGAAAGCAGAGCGCCGAATCATCGCGTTGCGTCGCACCGGCCAGACGTCCGCTGTCGGCCACCAGGCCACACAGTCGAACCTGCGCGCCGCGCAGGCGCAGATCAGCGCCCTGCTGGCATCTCGCTCTTGGCGAATCACCGCGCCACTGCGCATCACCACCATCGCGGTCCGGCGCATTCGCAATCTGGTCATGCGAATGCTTCAGATGGCCCGTACGACGGCGCGGATCACCCGCGAGCAAGGTGTGCGACAGGCCGGCCGCCGAATTCTGGAACAACTGCGCAACCCTGCCTCGCTGCTCTCCTCCGTGCAGCCCGGCCGCTCGTGGAAACTTAAACCCACCCACGCGCTGCCTGCCGCAACCGCTGCCACCGAGTCGCTGGAGCAGCGCGTGCTGCTGGTCGCCGAGCTTGGGCTGGCGCAGTGCCTGAAGTACCGCGTGCTGCAGAAGCAGCAGATGATCCGCGAGCTTGGTGTCGACTGCACGATCGTCAACTGGACAGATACGGTATCCACCCGCAGCCTGCTCAACACCCACAGTGTTGCCATCTTCTACCGTGTACCCGGCTATCCGGACCAGTTGGAAACAATCGCACTGGCCAAGAAGCTGGGCGTGCGCACGTTCTGGGAGGTGGATGACCTCATCTTTGATCGTGAGCACTATCTCAACAACTCCAACATCCACGATCTCAGCCCACAGCTCAAGAAGGGGCTGCTGGCAGGCGTCCCGCTGTACCGGCAAGCGATGCTGGCCTGCGGAGAGTGCATCTCCTCGACCATTGCACTGGCAGACGCGATGAAGCAGGTTGGCGTGGAACGTACCTGGGTCGTCGAGAACGCCCTGGATGTGGAAACGCTGGAGGCCGCAGAAGAGATCGAGGCCGCTCCGCCTCGCGGTGATGGCCTTGTCCGTATTGTCTACGGCTCCGGATCGAAGGCCCATGATGCCGACTTCAAGGCAGCGGCGGCGGGCATCCTTGCCGTGCTGAAGAAGCGCTACGACGCGCGCCTCACCATCATCGGCCACCTTAATCTTCCTCCGGAGTTCAAGGCGTTCGACGCACAGGTGGAACGCCTGCCTCCCTCGGATTACAGCACGTACATGAAGCGCCTGGCCAAGTGCCAGGTCAACATCGCGCCGCTGGAAGACACCGTCTTCAACGACGCGAAGTCCAACATCAAGTATCTTGAAGCTGCGATTCTCGGCATTCCGAGCGTATGCAGCCCCACCATCGAGTATCGCGAGACCATCACGCATGGCGTGACCGGAATGCTGGCGACGACACCCAAGGAGTGGGAAGAGCATTTGCTTGCCTTACTCGGCAATCCCACGATGCGCCGTGAGATCGGTGAGCGGGCACGTCTGCATGTGATGGAGGATTACACCCCTCACGCCATCGCGGAACGCCGGATGCAGCCGCTGCTCACCGACGCCCTACCGCCAGTGAAGCGCAGCAGGCCGCGCGTACTGGGAGTGAACATCTTCTTTGAACCGCGCAGCTTTGGCGGTGCCACGATCGTTGCGGAACAGATGGCACGACTGATCAATGCCAACGGCGACCTCGAATATGGCATGTTCACCTCATTGCCGATTACCGACGTGCACGCCTACAAGGTGACGCGTTATCGCTCGTCCGCCGCAGAGGTGTTCGCCATCGGGCTGCCCCATGAAAGCGACCCGGTCAATCAGTTCGACAATCCCTACGCAGTCATCGGCTTCCGCGAAGTGCTTCGCTCGTGGCGTCCGGACGTAGTTCACATCCACTCGATCCAGGGCATTGGCATCCAGATTGCCGAAGCCTGCCAGGACGAGGGGATCCCGTTCGTGGTAACCCTCCACGACGCATGGTGGATCTGCGACAGGCAGTTCATGGTGAACAACGAGGGGCGGTACTGCTATCAGCGCAAGGTTGATCTGGATGTCTGTTCGCGCTGCGTTCCAAATCCGGCAATGAATCCATACCGCCAGCATCGCCTTCACGAGGTCCTGACAGGCGCGGCTTTGATGCTCTCGCCGAGCCAGTTCTTCATGGGAATCTATGCGGACAATGGTTTCGACCCCGGTCGCTTGGTCGTGAACAAGAATGGCATCGTGCCGCCACGCACCGAGAACCGACGGTCGCCCCCCAGCCAACGGCCGATTCGCTTCGGCTTCGTTGGCGGCGAAGGCCCGATCAAGGGCAGCAACCTGATCAAGAAGGCACTTCGCGAGCTTCCCCAGCACGTGAATTACGAACTGCGCGTCGTCGACAACGAGTTGAATCTCGGACGCCAGTCGATCTTCGAAGAGAACTGGAAGGTGCCGGGAACCTTCAAGACGGTTCCGGCTTACAACCAGGAGAACATCGACGACTTCTTCGGAAACATCGACGTACTGCTGTTCCCCACGCAGTGGAAGGAGAGCTTTGGACTTTCCGTGCGTGAAGCGCTGATCCGTGACGTCTGGGTCATTGCAACGGATGCCGGCGGTGTCATCGAAGACATCGTCGACGGAGAGAATGGCAACGTCATTCCGCTCAATGACGATGGCACGGAGCTGAGGAAGGCACTGGAGCGCTTGCTGGATAATCCGGCGCAGCTGGATGGCTACCGGAATCCGCACGTCGATATGGTCCGCCTGTTCCAGGAACAGGCGTTGGAACTGACCGGCTACCTGCAGGACGTGATCTCGCGCCATCCTGTGCAATGGCGCGCACCCTTGATGTGAACATCAGTGTCTGATGGATGCCCCCGCCCACTTGGCGGCGGGGGCAGCTTTCAGGGACGGGGGCAAGCCCGGGGCAGCCGCACTTTGCTCTCTGCCGTCTTCAGCAGAACGCAGCTTGTCGCCGTATCTTCCTGGTCCCGGCTTTCCCACACGCTTACACCGTCGCCGCTGATCGACTTGATCTCCCCGCCGACATAGCGCTTGCCGTCCAATGGGAACTCTCGATACTCGTTGTCCACGAGTTCGGACAGCTCGAACGGGATTTCAGTCGCCTCGCCACTGTCCGTCCACATGCGCAGTTTGGCCTGGCCAGCATGTTGGGTCATATAGGTCCCAAAGCGGACGGCAATGGAGGTCAGCACTTCCGGATCTTCCTCCTGGGCAGGCAAAAGATGCAGCTCAACGGCATCCTCCCGGGTCAATCCGGGAGAAGGCTTGAGTTCCTCCATCGGCAGCTCAGGCTGTGCAGCAGCGGTGTGATAGCGCTGGACGAGGATGCTGGCCGTCGCGTATGCGCCTACGCAGAGGAAAAGCGCGAGGAGCGCATGAGTGGCGTAGAAGCGGATGTCAGCGCGCGGACGTGCTTCGGTGGTCAGTGCATAAAGCAGACAGATAGCCGGAATGACCAGATACCTTCCCTGCACCCCATCCACCGTGGGAGAGGTGGGGTCGGTCCACTGTACGAGCAACGCCAGGAAGGTCATCAGTACAGCTGAGAGGCTGACCACTATCAATGCAATGCGCGCCTGGGCGTTCTCGCGCCATCCCTCGATGGAGATCGACAGCAGCGAAATTGCAGCCAGCGCTACGCCCATCGCACGATAGAACGACACTCCGAACGGCGTATCCAGCCAACCCAGAACGCCCAGGAAGGACACGGCATAGAAGGACATCCGGCCGCGGTCGGTCCAGGTGGCGAAAAGAATGCCAAACAGCTCGCCAGGGTGGGTCAACAGGTGGAGCAGCCTTGCAGCATGGTCGCCGCGGCCCGGATTAGGTGGATACACCGTCGTCTTCACAGTGAACAACGTCCACGCGAGCGCGAACACAGCAACGCCGATCGCCACGTAAAGCAGACGCCGATCGCGCACGAACCACCAGGCCACGAAGGGCAGGAGCAGCAAGGGCAACATGTTCGCCCGGCATGCACACACCAGCAGGACGCTCGCCGCAAAAACATTGAATACCCAGGGTGCGGTAGCCTCCCGGTCTACTGATATCCGCATGAACGCCGCGACGGCAACGATCGCAACCGCGGTGGACATCGGATCAAGTACTGCCGATCCGAACAGGAACAGCGTCATGGGCAACGCGAGGATCGCAAGGACGGCTGCCGATGGTCGATAGAGCCGGAATGCCAATGCCAGCAGCAGCATCGAGACGAACAGGGAGAATGCGCGCGCCAGCCGGTATGACTTGGCTACGCTCATGTCCAACGCCTTGCCCACCGCCAGCCCCATCGCCTGGGGCGCGTACATCAGGGGAAAGTAATAGGCCGTCCCGACGGGGGTCTGGAAGGTGGACGCCCCCTGCCACTTCACGCCACCTGCATTGAGCAGTTCGTCGCTGGACATCTTTCGTGCCGCCACACCCTTGATCGGCACGAAACTCTCCATGTACTGGAGAAGCCCGTTATCCACTTCGCCGCCCGACGGAGAACCATTGACTGAATCCAGCAGGATCCGCCCCTGGCCCAGCATGTAAGCACGTTTGACGTGATCGAATTCGTCCGGCGCCTGGAATGGCGGGGTCAACGCGGAGAACACCAGACTCAACATGAACATGGCGATCAGGAAAAGGGGCCACGCCTGTGGAGCCTTGACCTCCTGCTGAGCAACGACACGCATCATGCCTGATCCTTGGAAAGTGCGGAGCGATCCAGACGCCTATGGATGGCATGACGCGGCGTGGACGCGATGTCCTGGCCGAAGAATGCCAACAGGAACTGCACGCCGACCAGCACCGGCATGGCCGCCAACATCACCGTGCCGCTGGAAGCAACCTGGCCGCTATCGATACTGAACAGCCAATGCTGAAGACCGTACACGGTGCCAAACAGCAGCAGGATCAGCCCGGCCGGCAGTTCGAGTGAAGCAAGCGAAAGATTGCGCAGATAGTAGTTGTAGAAGACACGCTTGCAGAAGTTGCGTAGATTCTTTGTAAGAAACTCGCTCAACACCTGGGAGATCTTGAGGTTGCTGACCTCATCGCCGTACTTGGCATGCATGGGCACGTCCATGACCACAGCGCGGAGTGTGTTCAACCGGAACAGCATGTCTGTCTCGAAGAAGTAGCGCCGGCTGATCTTGGCCATCGGAAGGTGGCTTGCCACGTTACGGTGAATGGCCGTGTAGCCGTTGGTGGGATCAAACAGGTTCCAGTAGCCGGAAGAAAGCTTGGTCAGGAACGAAAGCCCCGCATTGCCGAAGAGCCGCAGCTTCGGCATCTGGCTGATGCGCTCAAGATCGTAGAAGCGATTACCCTTCGTGTAATCGGCCTCACCGGCAAGAATCGGCGCCACAAAATTGGGGATCAACGCAGGATCCATCTGTCCATCCCCGTCCACCTTGACGATGATGTCCACGCCCTCTTCGATGGCCGCCTGATAGCCGGTCATCACCGCGCCTCCCACCCCTTGATTGACCTGGTGTCGCAGCACCACGACGCGGGGATCGGCACAGTTCGCTTCGACGAAATCACCACTCCCGACAGGGCAGCAATCGTCAACCACGTAGATGCGGCCTACTTCAGGCCCGACAGCCGCGATGACCCCCAGAATGTGTTCCTTCACTTTGTAGCTGGGAATGACTACGGCGATCTTGGCAACCATCAGGAATTCTCTGTTGAGCGCGACGAGCAATGCCACCGCGGGTGATCAGCGGGTCACGCGCAGTGCGCGCAACCAGAAAAACGGACCCGTTATCCGGTCCGGAGACAACGGTTACTGCACCCGTCGACGCAGATAGTTCAGCAGATCGATCCGGGTAATCAGGCCCAGGAAGGTGCCACCGTCCATGATGATGGCGACCTGGCCGCGGTCGAATACCGGCAGCAGGGCCTCGATCGGCGACTTCACGTCCAGGCGGTCCAGCTTGCTGACCATGGCGGTGGACACCTTGTCGCGGAACCGGGCTTCGTCGCCGTACACGTGCAGCAGCACGTCGCTTTCGTCGACGATGCCGACCAGCTGGTCGCCTTCCATCACCGGCAGCTGCGAGACGTCGTACAGCTTCATGCGCTGGTAGGCGGTGGTGAGCAGGTCGTTCGGGCCGATCACAACGGTGTCGCGCTGGCCGTACGGGCGCAGGATCAGGTCGCGCAGGTCGCCGAACTGCGGACGCTCCAGGAAGCCGTTGTCCAGCATCCAGTAGTCGTTGTACATCTTGGAGAGGTACTTGTTGCCGGTGTCGGGCACCAGCACCAGCACCTTCTTCGGCGTGGTCTGCTCACGGCAGTATTTCAGGGCGGCGGCCAGCAGGGTGCCGGTGGACGAACCGCCCAGCACGCCTTCCTTGCCCAGCAGCTCACGCGCGGTGTGGAAGCTTTCCGCGTCGGTGATCGGGTAGGCCTTGGTGACGCGGCTGAAGTCGGAGATGGACGGCAGGAAGTCCTCGCCGATGCCCTCGACCAGCCAGCTGCCGGACTTGTCGTTCAGATTGCCGTCGTTGATGTACTCGGCCAGGATCGAGCCGACCGGGTCAGCCAGCACCAGCTCGGTCTTCGGCGACAGCTTGGCGAAGGCGCGCGACAGGCCGGTCATGGTGCCGGAGCTGCCGCAGCCGAACACGATGGCGTCCAGCTCGCCGCCCATCTGCTCGAGGATTTCCGGACCGGTACCAAACTCGTGCGCGGCCGGGTTGTCCGGGTTGCCGAACTGGTTGATGAAGTACGCGCCGGGGGTTTCCTCGGCCACGCGCTGGGCCATGTCCTGGTAATACTCGGGGTGACCCTTGGCCACGTCCGAGCGGGTCAGGCGGACTTCAGCGCCCATCGCCTTGAGGTTGAAGATCTTCTCGCGACTCATCTTGTCGGGCACCACCAGAATGAGCTTGTAGCCCTTCTGCTGGGCGACCAGGGCCAGGCCCAGGCCGGTGTTGCCGGCGGTGCCCTCGACCAGGGTCGCGCCCGGCTTGAGGTCGCCGCGCTTCTCGGCGGCCTCGATCATCGACAGGCCAATGCGGTCCTTGATCGACCCTCCCGGATTGGCGCTTTCGAGCTTCAGATAGAGCTCGCACACCCCGGTGTCCAGGCGCTGGGCCTTGACGATGGGGGTATTGCCAATGAGTTCGAGTACGGAGGAGTGGATGGCCATCGGGTCAGATCAATTCGCGCCGCAATGCGGCCGGACCCCCGATTATCCGACATTCTGCCCCCAAAAAACGACGCGGACGGTGCCCGTCGACGAGGTGACGGACACCGCCCGCGGCGGTTGGGTATGGACGTGGGTGAGGTATCAGTGGAGCGGGGAGGCGTACATGCGCTCGAGCTTCTGCTTGGCCAGCAGCTTCTCACGTTTCATCTGGCCCAGGGTTTGACCGTCTATCGGAAGTACGCCCAGCTCGGCATCCATGCATTTCTTGTTCAACTTCTGGTGCCGTTCGTAAAGCGCCTTGAATTCCGGGTCACGCTGGCGGCGTGCGTCGATCTCGCTCTGGGGCTGACCTTCAAACATGATGAACCTCCTATCGCTTGTATCGCAGAAACAAAGACGCCCCGGCCTGACGGCGCGGGGCGTGGCTTTGGGTGGAGCAACCGGCATCAACCGAAACCGCAGGTGCACCCTGACGCAGCGTCCGGGGGATCCGGACTTCGAACTGCTGTGGTGCGTGCCCCTGGTACATCGGCCCGGCCCTCCAATCATCCGGGGCGCAAAATCGCTCCCCGGACAACCGACCCTACGCCTGCCTTCGGGCAGGTTCAAGGGTTTCATTTGAAATGGGCCAAGCGCGCCAGTCGAGGTTCAGCCTGAACGCGCAGTTGAACGAAAAGCTAACAGAAACATGGAGTTGCGGTAGCGCCGGCCGTTGGCCGGCCCTCAGTGATGCATGGGCCGGCCAACGG
>NZ_JASCOZ010000309.1 GCF_029960115.1 Stenotrophomonas sp. PS02289 | reverse complement strand
GCCCTCGGTATCGCCTGGGCCGGCCAACGGCCGGCGCTACCGGTGACACCCCGCGCCAGATCGCTTTAATCGTTGGCCACACCATGCGGCACATGACCCGCGGCCACGCTCTGGTGCTGGCGGGCGCTGTCGATGTTGTGCTGCGAATCGTCGAAGAAGATGTCCGCGCCAAACGCTTCCAGGAACGGGCCCTTGTGGCGGCCGCCGAGGAACAGCGCTTCATCCAGGCGTACGCCCCATTCGCGCAGCGTACGGATCACCCGCTCATGGGCGGGAGCCGAACGCGCGGTCACCAGCGCGGTGCGGATCGGCGCATCGTCGCCTGACGGGAACACCGCCTGCAGGGTGTGCAGCGCCGACAGGAAGTTGCGGAACGGGCCGCCGCTGAGCGGCTCGCGCGCATTCTCGCGCTCATGACGACCAAACGCCTCCACGCCCTGCTCGCGCGAGATGCGCTCGCTTTCATCGCCGAAGATCACCGCGTCGCCGTCGAAGGCGATGCGCAACTGGCCGCGCGGCCGACCCAGGTCGGCCGGCTCGGCCGCCGCCAGGGTCTCGTCGTAGGGCTTGGGGAGAATGGTGGCCGCGGCGATGCCATGGCGCAGCGCGCGCCGCACCGATTCCGGGTTGGCCGACAGGAACAGATCGGTACCAAACGGCTTCACGTAGGGCCAGGTGGGCTCGCCCGCGGTGAACGTGGCGCGGATGATGCCGAGGTCGTAATGCTGGATGGAATTGAAGATACGCAGCCCGGTATCGGCCGAGTTGCGCGACAGCAGGATGACTTCCACCCGCGGCGACTCCGGCGACTGCCCCTGGTTGAGCGCCAGCAGCTTGCGCACCACCGGGAAGGCAACGCCTGGGCGCAGGATGTCGTCCTCGTGCTTGCGCTGGTATTCGGCGTAGGCATCCACACCCTCGGCCTCGAACAGGGCGTGGCCCTCTTCCAGGTCAAACAGCGCCCGTGAGGTCACGGCTACGGTCAGCAAGCGGGGGGAGTTGTCGCCCATGGCAGTCAGCAATCCAATGCGGCCGAAGCGGCCGGCCAGCTATTGTCGGTCAAAACATGAACTGTTCGCTGAGAATCCGGTCTTCCAGGTTGTGCTCCGGGTCAAACAGGAGCGTCACCCGGCGCTCGCGCGACTCCCGGATCGTAACCTCGACCACATCGCGGGTCTCGTGCGAGTCGGCGGTGACGCTGACCGGTCGCTTGTAAGGGTCGAGCACCCGGAAACGAACCTCGGTATCGGCCTTGAGGATCGCGCCACGCCAGCGTCGGGGCCGATACGGAGCCAGCGGGGTCAGTGCGATGGTATGCGAGCCCAGCGGCAGGATCGGGCCATGCGCGGAGTAGTTGTACGCGGTGCTGCCGGCCGGGGTGGAGACCAGCACACCGTCGCCGATGAGCTCGCTGACCCGTTCCTGGCCATTGAGGTCCACCCCGATATGCGCGGCCTGGCGGGTCTGGCGCAGCAGGGAAACGTCGTTGTAAGCCAGCGAGCCGGTGGTCGTGCCCGACTCGGTCAGCGCCAGCATTTCCAGCGGCCGCAGGTTGGCCGGCTCGGCCAGCGCGATGCGCATCGGCACGTCGTCTTCGGCGCGGTACTGGTTCATCAGGAACCCGACCGTGCCCAGCTTCATCCCGAACACCGGCTTGCCCAGGTGCCCATGCCGGTGCAGGGTCTGCAGCATGAAGCCGTCGCCGCCCAGCGGGCACAGCACGTCGGCGTCTTCAGGCGCATGCTCGCCGTAGCGCGACAGCATGGTCGCGCGCGCCTGCTGCGCCGGTTCGGTGGTGCTGGCCAGGAAGGCGATGCGGGGGGTATCGCTCATGGGGGCTCGGGGGTTCCGGGTGGGGCTTTGGTTCAAGGATAACTGTTGATCTGCGCTAAGAGCGGCGTTTCGGTTCATCCGTGCAGGGAGGCCATCGGGCAGCCCCGCTCCGGGACACGCCGCAAGTACGTCCATGTAGGCTACTCCACGGCATCCATGCCGTGGAGTGTCCCTCCGGGGGCTACCCGATGGCCTCCCCCGATGGTTGATCGCGAAGCGGCACGAACGGCAACGGCAAGAGCGTGCGTTGTTTTGGGGTCATGCGTTACCGGGTGTGGGCAGTTTCACGGCGATCGTCTGTCGACCGATCCCACCAAAGCAGGACCAGCGCACGGACAAGTGATGAGTTGGTTTTGACTTTCCGTGGCCACCGACCATCTGTCGTGGCGGGTCGGGGTGGGCTGGAGGGGGCGTGAGCCGCATGGATGCGGCGATCGAGGCTACAAGGACGTACTTGCGCCGTCCCCCGGAACGCCCATCC
>NZ_JASCOZ010000308.1 GCF_029960115.1 Stenotrophomonas sp. PS02289 | reverse complement strand
GCCCTCATGATGCTGGATGGAACTCTTGGGCCGGCCAACGGCCGGCGCTACCGGATCACGAACGCGGTTATTCGGCGGCGAGTTGGTCCATCCGGATGCGGTTGGCAAACAGCGAAAACGCCAGCATCCCGGCCAGCCCGTTGGCGCGGCTGACCCAGTGCGGCAGCCAGCGCGGCGGGCGCAGAATGCCCTCTTCGAACAAGGGGGCGAAATCAATTGCATCGGTCAGCGACATCTTGCCGGCGAACAGCCAGCGGCAGACCTGCAGGCGATCCTCGGCCAGCATGTGGCGGAAGAAGGTGTGCACCGACACCAGGCCGCGCAGGTACACGGTGTCCTTGGTGAAGGCGGCCCCGCCCACCGTCGGCACGCCACGGAACACGCGCTGCGCCGAAGCGAAGCTTTCTTCGTGGTTCTGCCCGGCGTCGCAGAAGTAGCGGAACACCTGGATGAAGTCCGCCCCTTCGCGCGCCATCGCAATGGCTTCGGTGCGCAGGCTGATGCGTTTGAGACGCTCGATGTCGATACTGCCGGTGATCTGCTCGGCAAACGTGGCCAGCCCTTCCTGGGTAGCGGTCACGCGCGGAGAAGACAGCGCCAGACTGGGCAGATGCGGCTGCTCACGGCCGTTGAGCGCGGTCAGCGAATGCACCAGCGCCTCATGGTGGAACAGCTGCGCGCGGTCGTAGGCACTGAAGCGCGCGCTGGTGCGCAGCCGGATGCGGGTGGGGCCCGCAGCGGCTTTGGAGATCAGATCCGGATCGAGCTGCACCTGGATGATGCGCGATTCAAAGAACGCGTCCAGGTCACTCTGCAGTTGCAGCATCAGCGCGGTCGCCGACACCGGCACCTGTTCCTCCGGAGCCAGCAGTTCGTGATCCAGCTCCTGGGCGATCTGGATGAAATGCCGCGCGGCTTCACGGGTGCTGGGTCCGTGCCCGGGCAATGGCTGTTCCGGCGCGCCGTACAACTGCACCGAATAGCCATCCACCGCCGCCGTGCCCAGCGATTCCAGCAGGCCAGCCGCCAGGTCCCAACTCTGGGCCGAACGCTGCACGTACTGCCCCAGCGGATGGCTGGAGTCGCACTGGTCGCTGATCTTCGCCAACGCCTGCCGGGTCTGGCCGAAATCCAGTCTCGGGTAGTCCACCTGCGGCAGTACGGGCTGGCCCCGGGCCACGCTGTCCAGGAACGGGGCCTGCAGCGCGGCGGGCCAGCTGGTCAGCCCCAGCAGTTTGATGTCACCCACGGCCTCCACCAGCTGCGCATCCAGCTGGGTGTGGTAGGCCACGTCACGGTCCGCGGTGATCGGAGCGGTGTTCATGGGCGGACATTAACAGGATCAATGACTTCCGTGGGCAAAGGCGACAGCTTCACTTGCACATGGCTAGTTTTGGCCTATATTCAGACCATATCTAGCCATATCGAGACATGCCATGTCCTCCACCGCCAACAGCTTCCGCACGCTGCTGCGCACGGCCCCGCTTACCGAACGGGTCCGCATTGAGCGCGAGGGTGTCCCCTATCAGGTGGTGAAGGGGCTGATCGACGACGTGTTTGAAAGCAGCGCCGATTTCCAGGTGTTCGTGCGCATTCCCAAAGCCACCTTCACCAAGAAGATGCATGACAAGGCGCTGTTCGGCGGCACACCCGGGCAGTCGGTGGTCGGCCTGATGGAGCTCATCAACAAGGTCGAGGACATGCTGGCGGCCGAAACCGACAACCCCGAGGCACGCGACTTCGATGTGCAGAAGTGGGTCGGCGAGTGGATCCAGCGCCCGCAGCCGGCGCTGGGCGGGCTGGCTCCAGCGGAACTGATGGACACGCCCAGTGGGCGTGCTTCGGTCATGCGGGTGCTCGGGGCCATCCAGAGCGGTGCGTATCAGTGAAGCTGGCGCGGATCGGCTCCACCGGGCCCACGTGGCGGCCAGAGGATCTCAGTGGCGTCGGTGCAGCTTATTCACCCGGACGCTGGAACAAACCGGGGCAGGCCGTGGTGTACGCCGCGCCGACGCTGGCGATGGCGGCACTGGAAACGGCAGCGCATATCGATGACAGCGGGTTGCCGTTGAACAAGTATGTGATCGAGATCGACGTGCCGGATGACGTATGGGCGGCGCGGCGGATCATCAGCGCCGATGCCCTGCCCAGTGGCTGGGATGCCATTCCGCACGGCGTGGTGTCCGTTGAGGCCGGTTCGACGTGGTATCTGGCGCAGGGTCAGGCGCTTGTGGAGCTACCGTCAGTGATCGTGCCGGAGGAGACGGTCGTGCTTATCAATGCGCAGCATGCGGATGCGCAGCGAATTTCTGCTCGGGCAACAAGGCGGTTGCAGTACAACCTGTTGTTTCGGGGAATTCGGTAGCGCCGGCGCGGCTTTCCCGCCGGGCGGAACTGCTGGCC
>NZ_JASCOZ010000307.1 GCF_029960115.1 Stenotrophomonas sp. PS02289 | reverse complement strand
CGGCCGGGCGAACCGTGAGGCGCCCAACGTGGGACGCGCGGGCGGTTGCCCGGCCTTGGGAACTTACGCCGCGCGCGCCAACCCCGGCGCACCGGCCAACACAAACACATCCACGGCGTCATTCAACGCCACCGCCTGCTCCTCCATGCTGCGCGCGGCCGCCGAGGCTTCTTCCACCAATGCCGCATTCTGCTGCGTGGCCTCGTCCATGTGCACCACGGTCTGGTTGACCTGCTCGATGCCGGCCGACTGTTCCTGCGAGGCCGCCGAAATCTCCGCCACGATGTCGGTCACCCGCTGCACGCTGTCGACAATCTCGCGCATGGTTTCGCCGGCCTGCTGCACCAGCGCGGCACCGCCGGCCACATCCTGCACGGAGGTGTCGATCAGGCCCTTGATCTCCTTGGCAGCCGCGGCCGAGCGCTGCGCCAGGGTGCGCACTTCCGAGGCCACCACGGCGAAGCCGCGACCCTGCTCGCCGGCACGCGCCGCTTCCACGGCGGCGTTCAACGCCAGAATGTTGGTCTGGAAGGCAATGCCATCGATCACGCTGATGATGTCGGCAATGCGCTGGGAAGAGGACTCGATCGCGCGCATGGTGTCCACCACCTGACCCACCACCGCGCCGCCTTCGCTGGCCACGCGGTGCGCGCCGATCGCCAGCTGGTTGGCCTGGCGGGCGTGGTCGGCATTCTGTCGCACCGTGGAGGTCAGCTCTTCCATCGACGCCGCGGTTTCTTCCAGGTTTGCGGCCTGCTGTTCGGTGCGCTGCGAAAGATCGGTATTGCCCGCCGCGATCTCGCCGGCGGCGGTCTGGATCGCCTGCGCCGACTGCTTGATGCCGCCCACGATATCGGTGAGTTGTTCGCTGGTGGCGGTGACGTCGTCGCGCATGCGCGCGAATACGCCATGGAACTGGCCCTGCATGCGCACGCTGAGATCGCCCCGGGCGATGGCCTGCAATACGCCCGACAGCTCGCCCAGATCGCGTTCGGTGGTGTCCATCAGCTGGTTCAGACCGATCACCATGTCGCGGAAGTCGTGCTGGAAGCCGGCTGCATCCCCGCGCAGGCTGAAGTCACCGCGTGCGGCGGCCTGGGCCAGGCGCTTGATCTCCGCGTTGATCGCGCCCAGGTTGCGCTTCACCGTATCCAGCGACTCGGTGATCACCGCCTGCTCGCCCGGCAGTCGCTGCATGTCCTGCGCCAGGTCGCCGACCGCATAACGGCCCATGATCTGGATCGCCTGCAGCTGCACCTGCACATGCGCATCCACCAGCGCATTGGTGTCACGCACCATCTGCCCGTAGCCACCGGCAAACGCGCTGTCGTCCATGCGGAAGCTGATTTCACCGGCTTCATGACGCTGCGCCATGTGCGCCTGTGCGGCCAGAACATCCTTCAGGGTCTGGGTCACCGCCATCATCGCCGTGCCCAGGCGACCGATCTCATCCCGGCTGCGCACCTGCACGTGATGCGCGAGGTCACCGCGTGCCACCGCACGTGCGGCCGCTTCCACCGCGACCACCGGCGCAATCACCGCGCGGCGCAGCCACCACCCCAGCAGCACCATCAGTACCACCGCCGCAGCGGCGGTCAGCATTGCGCACAGCACCAGCATGCGACGTGCCTGCTCCGAGCGGGACTTCACTGCCGCTTCGGAGACGATGGCGGTACGCGCACCCAGTGCATCCAGGGTGGTGCCCAGCGCCCTGTCCTTGCCGCGCACCAGCGTGTCGCCTTCCTGCGGGTTGTAGCCGCTGGCGGCGAAGGCTTCCAGCGCGCCGTGATAGTCCTTTTCCAGCGTGGTGTGCTGGGTGAGGAAGGTGCTGGCCAGCTGCACCGTCTCGGCGTCGCCGTCCTTGGCCAGGCCCTGCGCCAGTGCGCGGGCCTTTTCACCCTGCGCGTCGAACGCGCTCAGATGTTTGGTTCGCAGTGCTTCATCGCTGCCGCGCAGCAGCACGTTCTTCCACTCCTGCACCTGCATGCGGAACTCGCGCTGCAGCGCTTCGGCCTGCGCATTGCGCGCCACCTCCGGCGGAATCGTGGTCGAAAGGTTTAGCCAGGCCGAGCCCAGACCCGCCACGGCGCACAGCACCACCACGGCCAGGCCAACGGAAAGGGCACCCAGCAGCTTGAACTGCAGGCTGAAGGCGCGCGTCGGCGCGGAAGTAGAGGGCTTGGACATGTCGGCACTGCGAATGGGAGAGGGGCGATCCGATATCGGAAGGCGACGGCCGCTTCTGAAGTGGGACGGGTTTCACATTTCCTGTCTCATTCATAGGAGTGAAAACTGGATTGCAGTTTCATTACATCTGAATCTGCAACGCTCACGCTATCACCGCCTGGGCCGGCCAACGGCCGGCGCTACCGGATGCAATGCTGCCGTCGTTGGTGTGTGTCTTATAAACAACTCCGAG
>NZ_JASCOZ010000306.1 GCF_029960115.1 Stenotrophomonas sp. PS02289 | reverse complement strand
GCCGTTGGCCGGCCCTCATGAGCGCCGGACACATTCCATGAGCCGGCCAACGGCCGGCGCTACCGGATGCGTCGAACGTACAGGAGTTATGCCAAGGCCTGTTCGTGCACCCCCGCGACGGCGCGACCGGAGGGATCGGCCATGGCGGCGAAGCTGGCGTCCCACGCAATCGCAGCTGGCGAGGAACATGCAATCGACTTGCCGCCCGGGACGGTCTCGGCTGCGGCCTGGGTCGGGAAGAACTGCTCGAACAGGTGGCGGTAGTAATAGGCCTCCTTGGTCTGCGGCGGGTTGTGCACGAAGCGCTTGTCGGCTGCAGCCATGACCCGGTCACTGACCTGGGCTTCGGCATGCGCCTTCAACCCGTCGATCCAGCCATAGCCAACGCCATCGCTGAACTGCTCTTTCTGCCGCCACAGGATCGAGTCCGGCAGGTAACCTTCGAACGCCTCGCGCAGTACCGCCTTTTCGATCCGGCGTGCACCATCACCGCCCTTCCCGACCATCTTGTGCTGCGCATCGATGCGCATGGCCACATCGAGGAACTCGCGGTCCAGGAACGGCACGCGCGGCTCCACGCCCCAGGCCATCATCGACTTGTTGGCGCGCAGGCAGTCGTAGTTGTTCAGCGCATCCAGCTTGCGCACCAGTTCCTCATGGAACTCACGCGCGTTGGGCGCTTTGTGGAAATACAGGTAGCCGCCGAAGATCTCGTCGCTGCCCTCGCCGGACAGCACCATCTTCACGCCCATGGCCTTGATCCGCCGCGCCAGCAGGAACATCGGCGTGGAGGCGCGGATGGTGGTGACGTCGTAGGTTTCCACATGGCGGATGACTTCCGGCAAGGCATCCAGGCCTTCCTCGAAGGTGTACTCGAAACCGTGATGCACGGTGCCCAGTGCCTCGGCGGCAATGGCGGCAGCGGCCAGATCCGGCGAGCCTTTCAGGCCGATGGCGAACGAATGCAGACGCGGCCACCACGCTTCGCTCTGATCGCCGTCTTCAATGCGATGGCGCGCATAGCGTGCGGCGACGGCCGCGACCAACGAGGAGTCCAGGCCGCCGGAGAGCAGCACACCATAGGGCACGTCGGTCATCAGCTGGCGATGCACTGCGCGCTCAAAGGCTTCGCGCAATGCGACGCGATCGGCCTCGACGCCTTCCACGGCGGCGTAGTCGCGCCACGGACGCTCGTAGTAGCGGGTCAGCGTATCGGTGGCGCTGTCATACCAGTGGCCGGGCGGGAACTGCGCGGCGTCGGCGCAGATATCGACCAGCGACTTCAGCTCGGAGGCCACAACCAGGCGACCGTCCTGGTCATGCCCCCAGTACAGCGGCACCACACCGATCGGATCACGCGCGATCAGCACGCGCTGCTGGTCGCGGTCCCACAGGGCGAAGGCAAAAATGCCGTTGAGGCGGTTGAGGAAGGAGGCGGGTTCGTCTTCGCGATACAGCGCGTTGATGACTTCGCAGTCCGAGCCGGTCTGGAAGGCATATGGCTGGGTCAGTTCGGCCTTGAGTTCACTGTGGTTGTAGATCTCGCCGTTGACGGCCAGGGCGAGGCCGCCGTCATCGGACAACAGCGGCTGTGAGCCGCCCGCTGGATCGACGATGGCCAGGCGCTCGTGCACCAGCACCGCACCCGTATCGACGTACACACCGCTCCAGTCGGGGCCGCGATGACGCTGACGTTGAGAGAGGTCGAGCGCGCGCCGACGCAGGGCGGGAAGATCATCGCCGGCCTGAAGACCGAACATTCCAAAGATCGAACACATGGGAACAGCTCCTGATGATGGGGGAATACACGTATTGCAGGCATTCGACCGGCCACCCAGGCCCGGATATGAAAAACCCGGACCATAAAAAAACCCGCATCGACCGATGCGGGTTTTCTGGTATCCGGGCGTGTTTCTGGTTCTAGCCCTGGTCGCAGTCCCGCATCGGCCGCGCACGATTATTCGCGCGCAGATTATTGCGGTTGTTATTGGTGACGGCGGTGGTCAGGGGCGAGGCCATGGATCGAACGTACCCCGAATTTTCGGGGCGTGCAACTGTTGCTGTCGCAACTTCCCTGGGTCGCATGGATCGCGTGCCGCCGGGCTCTGCCCGGCTGCTGTTGGATTTGGGCGAACAGCCGGTGGCCATCGGCTCCCTGTGTTGGCGGCTCGGGATGGGCGTTCCGGGGGACGCTGCAAGTACGTCCCTGTAAGCTCGGTCGCCGCATCCATGCGGCTCACGCCCCCTCCAGCCCACCCCGACCCGCCATCGACAGATGGTCGGTGGTCATGGGAAATGCCACATCAACGGCGGTGTCGATTTGGGGTCATGCGTTACCGGATGTTGGGGATTTCACGGCCGTCGTCTGTCGACCGACGCTACCAGGCCCAGGTGCTCTTGATCTTCCGTGGCAGCCGGACAATTGTCCGGGGTGGGTCGGGGTGGGTTTGCGGGACCGTGAAGGCACATGGATGTGCC
>NZ_JASCOZ010000305.1 GCF_029960115.1 Stenotrophomonas sp. PS02289 | reverse complement strand
GGTGGGTGCCGACCGTTGGTCGGCACGCCCTTAACGGACAGCCTTGACGTTCAATTCGTTGATCATCTGCTGCGCGCCCTTTTCCGAGGCGATCTGCAGCGCATTGGTGCGGGCCACGCTTTCGTCCGGGCCGGTACCGGAGAACTGCACCGGACCCACCGACGACACGGTGCGCGGGAACCGACCGCTCACGTCCAGCACCTTGCCGGTGACGGTGACGAACACGCGCACGTTGCCGCTGACCGGGTCGCGGTCACGCATGCCCACGTCCAGGGTGCCCACGGCCAGGTACGGAATGTTGGCGGCCTTGATGCCGTTGGCGGTATCGCGCAGGGTCGCGGCCGACAGGTCGTTGCCGGTGCTGAAGTCCTTGCGGATGCGCTCGATGCTGAGCAGGCCGCGACTTTCGCCTTCCACGTATTCCGCTTCCACCACTTCATAGCCGGCGGCGCTGAACGCACCGGTCATGGCGGTGTTGATCTCGTTGGCGTTGGAGACCTTCCAGGTGATGTTGTCGCTGCGGCGGGTGGTGCTGCCGCCGGTGGTCATCGAAGCCGAGGCGTTCTGGTTGATGCTGCCGCTGGTGCTGACCGAGTTGCCACGGAAGCTGTCGCCTTCGCGGGTCTTCTCGTCGTAGCTGACGCTGGCATCCACACGGCGGTATTCCTTGTCCTGGAACGACTGCGCGGTGTCCTGCGCACGTGCCATGAACAGGAAGGTCAGCAGCGAACGCTCGCTGGCGCGCGCGCCGGCGGTGGCCGAGCCGGCATCCAGCTTGGTCTGCAGCAAAGTGGTGTTGATCTCGGCACGGACGGTGACGGTGTAGGTCTTGGCCTTCTTGTCTTCGGTATCCGACAGCGGCACCGCGCTCAGCACGTAGCGGTCGATGTCACCGATGAACTCGTCGCGGCGTGCTTCGAACAGGCGCAGCTTGGCCGCACCGGATTCGGCGATGTACGCCTCCAGTGCGTTGACCTTGGCCTTGTTCAGGGCCTGGGCGCGGGTGTCGGCACTCAGGCGCAGGCCATAGCTGGCCGAACCGGTACCACGGGAACTGGCGGACTGTGCCGCGACAGGCGCGGCCACCATCAGTGCAATGAGAATCAGCAGTACGGCACGAATCAACGGCATGACTTGATCAACTCCTGGAGGGCTTGGGTCTGTTGCTGCAGCGGCTTGCCGCCGGGCTTCTGTTCGTTCAGCCAGCCGCGCGAATCCGCACGCTGGGCCGCCGCACCGGCGAAGGCGTCCAGCCCGGCCAGCACGGTTTCGTAGCTGGCCGACCACTGGTCAACCTGCCATTGCGTGACCGGCACCACCTTGGTCGCGCCCTTGCGCAGCGGCTGGTCGAAATAGACCTTGCCGGAGAACGGCTCCACCACCGACACGTTGAAGAACGCGCCGAACAGCATCGTCTTCACCGCCGGGGTTTCATTGATCACGCCGTGCTTCATGTCATTCAGGCTGAGCTTGATGACGTAGTCGGCTTCGGGAATCTTCAGCTGGTAGACCTTGCCGTCGGCAAAGCGCGCGGCCATCGCCCCGCCGATCGCCTGGCCGGTGGACGGCGGCAGCAGGCCGATGCCGGTGTTGGACGAGATCGCCTTGGACAGTTCATGCGCCAGGGTGGCGCGCAGCACCGGCTCCATGGCCGGGTCCGGCAGCTTGGCGCGGGCGGCGTCGCTCAGGGTCACGTCGCCGACCTGCAGGCGGCGCACCGAGGCGTCGGGCAGCTTGGCCGGGTTGAGCGTGGTGGCCAGCACCTGCGGCAGGCTGGTGGCGGCGTTGCCGTACAGCAGGTCGGCGATGATCGCGTCGACCTCGCTGGCATCCGGACGGTAGTCCTGCACGTCGATGCGCTGCAGGGTGATCGGATAGGAAGCGACGACCTGGCGTTCGCGGAAGTCGAAGAACAGCGCCTGCAGCGCCACTTCCACCAGCACCTTGTACTGGTCGCCAATGGGTTCCACCGAGACCAGTTCGCGGTCGAGCGCGGTGGCCAGCACAATGGCACTGGTGGTGCCGTCGAGCATGGCCAGCGGCTGGTCGATCAGCTCCAGCTGGCTGGGCTTCTGCGCGCTCAGGCGGGCCCAGAGAGCTTTGTTGAGGGTCGGCAGGCCGCGCGCTTCAAGCACGGCGGCAGTGCGCGGGGTACTGGCCTTCACCGCGCTCTGGTCGGCGGTGTAGGCGAAACCGGCCCAGTAGGCCTGTTGAGATTTGTCTGCGGCCTGCACGGCCCCGCTGGCGAGTACGACCACCAGCCCACACACCCACAGCCACGCGCCGCGCGCGCGCGTACGCTTCGTCCCTGAAACCATTGTCCCGCAGTCCTTATCGGTGAGACCCGGATGTTGGCCGGGTCAGATTTGTGAATGGGCGTCACAATACGCCGGTCCGGTGACAGGGGCAAGACGCGGTGTCGGGTACGGGCCGTTCGGGGATCGCGCAGCCACGCAGGGCGTGGCTCTACGGCAGTCCCGGATTCCGTAGAGCCACGCCCTGCGT
>NZ_JASCOZ010000304.1 GCF_029960115.1 Stenotrophomonas sp. PS02289 | reverse complement strand
GCTTCGCGGTCCCAGGCATGGTCGAAGCCACGCAGGGCGTGGCTCTACGGTTTCAGTCGACCACGCGGCAGAACACGGCCTTCAGATACCGCGATTCCTGCACGTGCGCCATGAACGGATGATCCGGACCGGCACCGGACACCTTCAGGATCTGGATGGTGCGACCCGAATAGAACGCCGCACGACGCAGCATGTCCAGGAACTGGTCTTCGGCCACCAGGCCGGTGCACGAGAACGTGGCGAACAAGCCACCCGGCTTGACCACGCCGAGCGCCAGCTTGTTCATGTCCAGGTACTTCTTCAGCGCCGTGATGACCTGGTCGCGATCGCGGGTCATCTTGGCCGGGTCCAGGATCACCACGTCGTACTGCTCACCGCGGTTGGCGGCGTCGCGCAGCCACGGGAAGATGTCGGACTGCACGAAGCGCGGACGCACGTTGTTGAGGCGACCGTTGGCCTTGGCGATGCTGATGACGTCTTCGTCGATATCGATGCCCAGCACGTCCGAGGCACCACGCGCCGCCGCGTACACCGCGAAGCCACCGGTGTTGCAGCACAGGTCCAGCACCGACTTGCCTTCCACCAGACCGCTCAGCCACTGGCGGTTCTCGCGCTGATCCGCAAAGAAACCGGTCTTGTGGGCACCCGCCGGGTCGGCACGGAACTTCACCCCGTACTCGGTGATGACCGCCGCTTCGGTGGTGGTGTTGCCGTGGAAGTCGAAACTTTCCTGCTTCTGCACGTGTTCGTCGGCGAAGCTGTGGAAGCGGCAGCCCGGGAACTGCTCGCGCAGCGCCTCGTAGATCCACTCGCGGTGGCGGAACATGCCGGCGGCAAAGAACTCCACCACCACCAGGTCGCCATAGCGGTCCACCACCAGGCCGGACAGGCCATCGCCCTCGCTGTGCACCACGCGCCAGGCGTCGGACACCTCGTCCAGCTTCAGAACCTCACGGCGCAGCGACACCGCCTGCGCGATCTTCCGCGAGAACCAGCCGGCATCAACGGGGACGCGCTGGTCGGTTTCCAGGATGCGCACGGCAATACGGGAATGGCCGTTGTAGAAGCCGCGGCCGATCCACTCCCCATCCACGCCGACCACGTCGACGATGGAGCCGGGCTTGGGACGGGTGGCAGGCTTTTCGACCAGTTTCTGGAAGATCCACGGGTGGCTGGAGCGCCAGGCGTTCTTGAGGCGGACTACGGGGGCAGGGGTATTCATGGGCCTATTGTATCCGGGCGATTTGACGCGGGGCCGGCCAGCCCGCAGAATCGGCCCCAGAAGGGGAGTAGCTCCCAGACGTTGTCGCCGTCATTTCGAGCCCGCAGGCTCCGGTGCAACGGCAGTTCCCAGCCTTGGGGACTGTGAGCAAGACCTTCGCCGTACGGCGAAGCTCTGTCCCTGGACCCCCACTGGTGCTCCGTTGCAGGTCCTCGCCGTCCGGCTTGAGGCTTTTCATTCATTCAACGGACAAACCCATGCAGACGATCGGTAATTTGTGGTTGTGGGGCGGCTTCGGCGCGGTGGTGATCATCGCGCTGCTGGTTGACCTCGTTTTGATGCGCCACGGCGGCCCGCACAAGGTCACCTTCAAGGAGGCGCTGTGGTGGTCGATTGGCTGGGTGGCGCTGGCGCTGGCCTTCAACGGCGGCCTCTGGTACTACCTGAACGAGACCGCCGGCCAGGTCGTGGCCAACAAGGTCGGCCTGGAGTTCCTGACCGGCTATCTGGTCGAGAAGGCCCTGGCGGTGGACAACATCTTCGTGTTCCTGATGATCATGGGCTACTTCGCGGTGCCCGAGGAACAGCGGCAGAAGGTGCTGATCATCGGCATTCTGGGTGCCATCGTGCTGCGTACGATCATGATCTTCGCCGGCAGCGTGCTGCTGACCAAGTTCCACTGGCTGCTCTACGTGTTCGGTGCCTTCCTGCTCTTCACCGGCTGGAAGATGTGGTTCAGCGCCGGCCAGGAGCCGGACCTGGAAACCAACCCGGCCCTGCGCTGGATGCGCAAGCACCTGCGCCTGCTGCCGGACTACGCTGGCAATGCCATGAGCGTCATGCGTGACGGCAAGCGCTGGTACACCCCGCTGTTCGTAGTGCTGATCCTGATCGCGGTCACCGACGTGATCTTCGCGGTGGACAGCATTCCGGCGATCTTCGCCATCACCACCGACCCGTTCATCGTGCTGACCTCGAACGTGTTCGCGGTGCTGGGCCTGCGCGCCATGTTCTTCCTGCTGGCCGGCATGGCGGACCGCTTCCACCTGCTGCCGTATGGCCTGGCGCTGGTGCTGGCCTTCATCGGCGTGAAGATGATGCTGATCGACATCTTCAAGATCCCCACCCCGATCTCGCTGGGCGTGGTGGCCGTGATCATCGGTGCCACCGTGGTGCTGAGCCTGAAGAACCCGCCGAAGCAGGACGCGGCGTAACCCAACCGGGCTGCCCGCGGGGTTTTACCCCCCGCGGGGCCCCCCGCTCCCCGGGGGGTTGCCCTGTTTTTAG
>NZ_JASCOZ010000303.1 GCF_029960115.1 Stenotrophomonas sp. PS02289 | reverse complement strand
CGGTCGAGATCGTGATGCCACGTGCCTTTTCTTCCGGCGCGGCGTCGATCGCGGAGTAATCCTTGAACTCGCCACCGAAGCGCTCGGCACCGATCTTGGTCAGTGCGGCGGTCAGCGTGGTCTTGCCATGGTCGACGTGGCCGATGGTGCCGACGTTGACGTGCGGCTTGGTGCGTTCGAACTTACCCTTTGCCATTGTTGTATACCTTGAATATCAGAAAAAAGAAGGGAGGGAAGACCCGAGCTTACGCTCAGGCCTTCTTGATCACGGTGTCGGCGATGTTCTGCGGAGCCGGCTCGTAGTGGTCGAATTCCATGGTGAAGGTGGCGCGACCCTGGGTCTGCGAACGCAGCGAGGTGGCGTAACCGAACATTTCACCCAGCGGGATCATCGCGTTGATGATGCTGGCCGAACCGTCACCGGTGGTGCTCGAACCCTGCAGCACGCCACGACGGCGGCTGACGTCGCCCATCACGTCACCCTGGTAGTCTTCCGGGGTCACGATTTCGACCTTCATGATCGGCTCCAGCAGCACCGGCTTGGCCTTGGCGAAGCCCTGCTTGAAGGCCATCGACGAAGCCAGCTTGAACGCCATTTCCGACGAGTCGACGTCGTGGTACGAACCGAACACCAGCTTGACCTTGACGTCCACCACCGGGAAGCCGGCCAGCGGGCCGCTGGTGATGGTTTCGCGCAGACCCTTTTCCACCGACGGGATGAATTCCTTCGGAATCACGCCACCGGTGATGTCGTTGATGAACAGGAAGTCGTCCTTGATCATCGGGGCGATCTTCGGATCGGCACGGTCTTCAGCGGTGATCGGCGACAGCTCGATCACGACGTGACCGTACTGACCCTTACCACCGGACTGCTTGGCGTGCTTGTAGTCCGACTTGACGTCCTGCATCTGGATGGTTTCGCGGTAAGCCACCTGCGGCTTGCCGACGTTGGCTTCCACGTTGAACTCGCGCTTCATGCGGTCAACGATGATGTCCAGGTGCAGCTCGCCCATGCCCGAGATGATGGTCTGGCCGGATTCTTCGTCGGTCTTGACGCGGAACGACGGATCTTCCTGCGCCAGACGGCCCAGGGCCAGACCCATCTTTTCCTGGTCCGACTTGGTCTTCGGTTCGACGGCCATCGAGATCACCGGCTCCGGGAACACCATGCGCTCCAGGATGATCGGGTGATCCAGCGAGCACAGGGTGTCACCGGTGGTGGTGTCCTTCAGGCCCACGGCAGCGGCGATGTCACCGGCCAGCACTTCCTTGATCTCTTCGCGATCGTTGGAGTGCATCTGCAGGATGCGGCCGATACGCTCCTTCTTGCCCTTGACCGAGTTCATCACCTGGTCGCCGGCATTCAGGGTGCCCGAGTACACGCGGAAGAAGGTCAGCGCGCCCACGAACGGGTCGGTGATGATCTTGAAGGCCAGCGACGAGAACGGAGCCTTGTCGTCGGACTTGCGGCTCATTTCCACGGTTTCGTCATCGACGTCGGTACCGGTGACGTCCGGCACGTCGATCGGCGACGGCAGCAGCTGCACCACGCCGTCCAGCATGGCCTGCACGCCCTTGTTCTTGAACGCCGAACCGCAGTACATCGGCACGATTTCGGTGGCCAGGGTGCGGGTGCGCAGCGCGTTGATGATTTCGGACTCGGCCAGCTCTTCGCCGCCCAGGTACTTTTCCATCAGGTCTTCGCTGGCTTCAGCCGCGGCTTCGATCATGTAGGTGCGGGCTTCTTCAGCCTCGGCCTGCAGGTCCGCCGGGATGTCCAGGTATTCGAACTTCATGCCCTGGCTGGCTTCATCCCAGTGGATGGCCTTCATCTTGACCAGGTCGACCACGCCCTTGAAGTTGTCTTCGGCACCGATCGGCAGCTGCATCGGAACGGCGGTGGCACCCAGCTTGGCGCGCAGCTGTGCGGCGACCTTCTGGAAGTTGGCACCGGTACGGTCCATCTTGTTGACGAAGGCGATGCGCGGCACCTTGTAACGGTTGGCCTGGCGCCACACGGTTTCCGACTGCGGCTGCACGCCACCGACGGCACACAGCACGAACACGGCACCGTCGAGCACGCGCAGCGAGCGCTCCACTTCGATGGTGAAGTCGACGTGTCCGGGGGTGTCGATGATGTTGAAGCGGTGCTCCGGCAGGGACTTGTCCATGCCGCGCCAGAAGGCGGTGGTAGCAGCGGACTGGATCGTGATGCCACGCTCCTGCTCCTGCTCCATCCAGTCCATGGTGGCGGCGCCGTCGTGCACTTCACCGATCTTGTGGCTCTTGCCGGTGTAGAACAGGATGCGTTCGGACGTGGTGGTCTTGCCGGCATCGATGTGAGCCATGATGCCGAAGTTGCGGTAACGCTCGATGGGAGTAGTGCGGGCCACGGGAGCCTCTCAAATTTCGTGGATTTCGGATGGCCGAACGCCGCCTTGCGGCGGCCTTCGGATTGGCGCGACACCCCAGGTGTCGCAAGGCAGTACCGAGGTGGTACTGCCATGCCTGTTTTACAAGGCCGTCAAACTCACCA
>NZ_JASCOZ010000302.1 GCF_029960115.1 Stenotrophomonas sp. PS02289 | reverse complement strand
GCCCATGCACATCCGGATGGGTTCATGAGGGCCGGCCAACGGCCGGCGCTACCGTCATGCCTCCGGTGTGAATCCTGCAGGCTTTTCCGCACCACCTGCAAACAGGAACTTCTCCAGCTCCTTCTCCAGGAACGCGCGATGCTCCGGATTGCGCGGCGACAAGCGGTTCTCATTGATCAACATGGTCTGATGCGCCAGCCACCCGGCCCATGCGCTCTTGCCGATGCCATTGAAGATGCGCTGACCCAGTTCACCCGGGTAGGGCACGAAATCCAGGCCTTCGGTGTCGCGTTGCTCTTTCTGGCAGAAAACGATGCGGGACATGGGATTACTCAAGAGAAAGCAGAAGTTTGCGGATCGGGGCCGGCAGGCCCAGTGAACCCAGCGCGGCCGGAGCGACCCAGCGCAGGTGCGCATTGTCGCCCAGCCCGTCGCGCAGGGCGACCGGACCCAGCTGCAGCACCTGCAGGTGCAGGCGGTAATGGCTGAAGGTGTGCTGCAGCACCGGCAACGGCTCGGCCAGCTCCAGCGCACCGTCCACATGGGCGTCGAACCAGTCCTGCAGCGCCGGGCCGGTCTCGGCCTGGGGCAGGGTCCATAACTGGGCCCAGATGCCGGTGTCGGGGCGCTTGCCGAGCAGAATGTGGCCACGCGCATCGCGCAGCAGCAGGGCGGTGGCCTCGCGTTCGGGCAGGGCCTTGCCAGGCTTGGGCGTGGGCAGCTGCTCCACCCGGCCGTCGCGGCGGGCGACGCAGTCGTCTGTCAGCGGGCAGATCACGCAGGCCGGCTTGGACCGGCTGCAGACGGTCGCGCCCAGGTCCATCTGCGCCTGGGTGTAGTCGGCCAACCGTCCCTCGGGAACATGGGCAACGTGGTCGTTGGCCAGCGCCCACAGTACTTTTTCCACGGCCGGCAGGCCCGGAAAGCCATCAATGCCGTGGAAGCGGCTCATCACGCGTTTGACGTTGCCGTCCAGAATGGCGAAGCGGTCATTCCAGGCCTGGCTGAGAATCGCGCCGGCGGTACTGCGGCCGATGCCGGGCAGCGCCAACAACGCATCGAAATCACGCGGCAGGTCGCCGCCGTGCAGCTCCACGCAACGTTGCGCGGCAGCGTGCAGATTGCGCGCGCGGGCGTAGTAACCCAGCCCCGCCCACTGCGCCATCACTTCATCGTTGCTGGCGGCGGCCAGGTCGGGCAGGGTGGGGAAGTGTTCGAGGAAGCGCAGGAAGTACGGAGTGACCGTGGCTACCTGGGTCTGCTGCAGCATGATTTCCGACAGCCACGCCCGGTAGGGCGTGCGCGGGTGCTGCCAGGGCAGGTCATGCCGGCCGTGGTCGTCGAACCACGGCAGCAGCCGCCCCACAAACGCATCTTGCCCCGTAGAGCCACGCCCTGCGTGGCTGACCGCGCGCATCAACCACTCAACGCTTCAGGCAACAACGCATCCACGAATGCTTCCGGATCGAACACGCGCAGATCCTCCGGGCGCTCGCCAATCCCGGCGAAACGAATCGGAATCCCGAATTCGCGTGCCAGCGCGAACACCACGCCGCCCTTGGCGGTGCCGTCCAGCTTGGTCACCACCAGCCCCGTCACGGTGACCACGGCATGGAACTGACGCAGCTGCGACAGCGCGTTCTGGCCGGTGGTGCCGTCGATAACCATCAGCACCTCGTGCGGTGCGGCCGGGTCGATCTTGCCGAGCACGCGGCGGATCTTGCCCAGTTCGTTCATCAGCCCGCCCTGGGTGTGCAGGCGGCCCGCGGTGTCGGCGATCAGCACGCTGGTGCCACGCGCCTTGCCGGCCTGCAGGGCGTCGAACGCCACCGACGCGGCGTCGGCGTTCTGGCCCTGGGCGACCACGGCCACGCCGTTGCGCTCGCCCCAGGCCTGCAGCTGCGCCACCGCGGCGGCACGGAAGGTGTCGCCGGCGGCCAGCATCAGGCTGTGGCCGTCGTCCTTGAAGCGCTTGGCCAGCTTGCCGATGGTCGTGGTCTTGCCGACGCCGTTGACGCCGACGGTCAGCACCACGAACGGCTTGGCGTTGCGGTCGATCACCAGTGGCTGGGCCACCGGCTGCAGGATGGCGATCAGCTCGGCGCGCAGCGCGGCCTGCAGCGCGCGTGCATCGGCGAACTCACGCGCCTTCATGCGCTTGCGCAGGCCTTCCACCAATGCGGTGGTGGCGGTGACGCCGACGTCGGCGGTGATCAGCGCGGTTTCGATCTCGTCCAGCAGGTCGTCGTCGAGCTTGGGATTGCGCGAGAACAGGCTGCCCACGCTGCGTGCGAACACGCTGTTGCGCAGGCGGTCACGCCAGCCGGTCTTACCGGGTGCGGCCGGGGCCACCTCGTCGGTGACCTCCGGGGTGGCCAGCGGCTGCGCGGCCTCCTGGACGATCTCGGTGGCGACCACGACTGGGGCGGTGGTCTGCACGGCAGGTTCGAGCGTGACCGGGGCTGGTGCAGGATCCGAAGAGCCGGGCTCTGCCCGGCTGTGCGTCGATGCATCATCTTCCAGCCGGGCAGAGCCCGG
>NZ_JASCOZ010000301.1 GCF_029960115.1 Stenotrophomonas sp. PS02289 | reverse complement strand
CGGGTCGCGCGGGCCGGGGGCCGGCCCCGGCTAGCCACCACCCCCCGGACGCCCACGACGGGGGTCGTGCGCCGCCGTCAATCCATTACCAATTCGGATCTTCGGCCGGTGTGGCCGGCTTCGGGGCCGCCGCACGTGCGGGCTTCGGCTTGGCCGGGGCTTCGCCGGCCGGAGCCGCCGCTGCCGTCTGCTTCACCGCGCCCGCCTGCTGGCGCAGCTCGATCGAACCCGGCTTGAACGCGGTACCGCCCAGATCAGCGCCGCCCTCGATCGTGCCGTAGGAGGTCTGCGAGGCCACGCGGTCAATCCGGATCGTGCAGCATGGCATTTCCGAACGGCCCAGCGAACGGCCGGTCTGCGGGTCCTTCAGCTCCTCGCCCAGGCTGACCGCCTGCCAGCGCTGGCCGACCTTGAGCGAATCGCCGCCCTGGCTCAGCACCACCTGGTCACCGCTGACCGAGACCACCGAGACCGGGAAGATCTCCGTGATGATCGCCGTGCCGATCTGGCCGGACAGCGAATCCATCATCGCCGCCGCCATGCCCTTGCCGTCCACCACACGCGGCAGCGTGCTCGGACCGGTGCCGGCCAACTGGTGGTCGAAGCTGTCCGACATCACCACCTCACCGGTGGTGGCGTTGATCAGGCGCAGGGTGATGCGCCCGCCGCCCGAATACGAGGTCACCTGGCGGTCGGACATGCGCAGGTTGCGCACGCTGCGCGGGTACTCGAAGCGCTCGATGGTCGGCACCAGGATCAGGTCGGTGGCCAGCTGCTGGCCCAGTCGCGCGGTGTCCTGCAGGCGCACGTTGCCGCTGTTGATGTGGTCGATCTCGGCCTGCATCTCGTCGCCGAACTCACGGTCCAGCACGATGAAACGCTTGGTCTGGGTCAGCGTGTCGTTCAGGCGCGCGCGGATCGCACGGGCCACTTCATCGCTTTCCACCCGGCCGTCGCCCACGGCATAGGTACGGGCACGCACATGCGGCTGGGCGACCACGATCTTCGGTCGGCCCTGCTCGTCCGGTGCGCGGTACTTGGCGATGTCGGCGCGTACGCGCACCTTCCAGTAGCTGCGCATCGTGCGGCGGTTGTAGTCGCCTTCGAACGAACGCGCGCCCTGCTTGGCCGAAACCTCGGCCTGTTCCTTGTAGCTTTCCTTGACGCTGGCCGAGGCCGAGCCACCGCCACCGGAGGCTTCGGCCTGCGCCTGCGCCGAACCGCTGGCCGAGGCCGACGCGGAATAGCTGTAGCCTTCGTCACTGGCGCGCACGCGCGCAATGACTTCTTCATCCAGCTGGGTCACTTCTTCCTGCGAGAGGATTTCATACCCCAGCACCGCTCCCTGCGAAGCGGCAATCATCTGCTGGGCAAACGCGTCGGCGCGGATATCGCCGACGTGCTGCCCATCCACGTCCACATGCAGGCCCGCACGGATGCTCTGCATCTGGCTGGCCACGCGTACACCGTTGACCTGCGACACCGCCGACTGCAGCGCGTTGAGCACGGCCAGCTCCGGCGTGCTGCCGATGCCCTCCGCCTCACGTGCCACCTGGGTGGTGCCACCGAAATCCGGACCACCGCGCTGCGGCTTTTCCGCTGCGGCCGGCTGTTCCAGCTTGGATTCGGGCTTCGGGTCTGCCTTGGCCTCGACCGGTGCCTCCGACTTGCCGCAAGCGGCAAGCAGGGCAGCGGTGAGGGCCAGGCTCAACAGTCGTACGGAGCTGTGCATGCGGGGCCTTCAAAAGTCACGTGGTAGGTATCGACCGTTGGTCGATACGTCAGAGCGAATCGAGCATCGACTCGGCGTTGCCCGGCACCTTGATCTTGGATGCCTTGGCAAAGGTCAGTGCGGCCTTCGAGGAGCTGTACAGACCCTTCAGGTAGCCCGGCGATTCCTTGGCCACCCAGGCACCGGCGGCCAGCTTGCGGCCCACCGTGGCCAGCTGGGTGCCGCTCAGGTTCTTCATGCCGTTGGCGAAGTTGCTCGACTCGCCGCTCAGCTTCTGGCCTTCGGCGGCCGACGCCACCAGCGAGACCAGGCCTTCAGCGTAGTGCTGCTTGGATTCGGCGCTCAGTTCCGGCTTGGCGGCAACGCGCTCGTCAATGGCGGCCTGGGCAGCTTCGCTGACCGACACCGACTTCTTCATCTGGTCGACGTTGACCGAACCGGACGACAGCGCCAGGCGCTCGGCTTCCAGCAGCTTGACCTGCTCGGCCAGGCCGAAGGCCTTGGCGAACGAGGTCTGCGCGTCGATGGAGTGCGACTGCGAGGACACGAAACGACGCACCAGCGCTTCCTGCGCGGCTTCGTCCGGAGCACCGGCCGAGGCGGCCGAGGCGCTGTTACCGCCGCCAGCCAGGTCCTTGAGCTTGCCGAACTGGGCGTGGGCCGGTGCGGTGAAGGCGGTGGCGATGGCCAGTGCAATGAGGGTCTTGCGGATCATGGGAATTCCCCTGTTGTTCAATGATGGATTGCAATGCTTCGGTATCGGTGGGTGCCGCCCGTTGGTCGGCACCCCCTTAACCGACAGCCTTGACGTTCAATTAGTTGATAATCTGCTG
>NZ_JASCOZ010000300.1 GCF_029960115.1 Stenotrophomonas sp. PS02289 | reverse complement strand
CAGCGTCAGTTGTGTATAAGAGACCGCCTTGGGGCCGGTACCTGCCGGCTGCACCGACCAACGGTCGGTGCCTACCCCGGTCAACTTAACACCCGGTAGGTGCCGACCGTTGGTCGGCACAACCATTTGAAGGACGAAACACCATGGCCGACACCCGCAAGCAGATGCTGCTCGATCCCGGTTTTGAACTGACCCTGCGCCCGATGCGCTACCCGCAGTTCTATGACATGTATCGCAACGCGATCAAGAACACCTGGACCGTGGAAGAAATCAACTTCCAGATCGACATCAGCGACCTGCACACCAAGATGTCGCCGGGTGAGCGCCACTTGATCCACCGTCTGGTCGCGTTCTTCGCCACCGGCGACTCGATCGTCTCCAACAACCTGGTGCTGAACCTGTATCAGCATCTGAATGCGCCGGAAGCGCGCATGTACCTGTCGCGCCAGCTGTACGAAGAAGCGCTGCACGTGCAGTTCTACCTGACCCTGCTCGACAACTACCTGCCGGACCCGGAAGAGCGCGCCAAGGCGTTCTCGGCGGTGGAGAACATCGACTCGATCAAGAAGAAGGCCGATTTCTGCTTCAAGTGGATCGACTCCATCCAGGACCTGCACCGCATCGAAACCCGCGAGCAGCGCCGCCAGTTCCTGCTCAACCAGATCTGCTTCGCTGCGTGCATCGAAGGCCTGTTCTTCTTCGCTGCGTTCGCCTACGTGTACTACTTCCGTTCGCGTGGCCTGCTCAATGGCCTGGCCTCGGGCACCAACTGGGTGTTCCGCGACGAAAGCGCGCACATGGACTTCGCCTTCGAATGCGTGGACGTGATCCGCGAGGAAGAACCGGACCTGTTCGACGACGAGATGAAGCAGCAGGTCTATGACATGCTGGCCGACGCCATCGAATGCGAAGTGCAGTTCGCCGAGGACGTGTTGTCCGGCGGCGTTGCCGGCATTTCCACCCGCGACATGCGCCAGTACCTGCAGCACTGCGCCGACAACCATTTCCACCGCCTGGGCATGGAAAAGAAGTACAACGTGCGCAACCCGCTGCCGTTCATGGAACTGCAGGACGTGCAGGAGCTGACCAACTTCTTCGAACGCCGCCCCTCGGCTTACCAGGTGGGCGTGCAGGGCGAAGTCGCCTTCGACATGAACTTCTGAGGCAGGGGACGCACCGATGACCACCGCCGCCGATGTCGTCCCGCCCACCGAAGTGCGCATGGCCGAGATCGTCTTCCCCAACCACACCAACCACATGGGCACCCTGTTCGGTGGCCAGGCGCTGGCGTGGATGGACAAAGCGGCGTTCCTGGCGGCGGCCCGTTACTCGCGCCGTGCCGTGGTCACCGCGCGTTCGGACCAGGTCGACTTCAAGCTGCCGATCACGGTCGGGCAGATGGTCGAAACCGTGGGCCGGATCGTCGAAGTCGGGCGCAGCTCGATGAAGGTGGAAGTGGAACTGATCGCCGAAGATCTGCACAGTGGCGAGCGCAAGCTGTGCACCCGCGGCCACTTCGTGATGATCGCGCTGGACGAGAATCACCACCCCACGGCGGTACCGCCGCTGCCGGCGGACATCGCCGGACCCTGAACCGGCAATTGCGATGGGGGCCTTGTGCCCCCATCTGCTTTCCATGTCACTTCCTCTGGCCGACTTCATCCACCGCGCCCGTCGCCTGTTCGTGCTGACCGGCGCGGGCTGCAGCACCGATTCGGGCATCCCCGACTACCGCGACGCCGACGGCCAGTGGAAGCGCACCCCGCCGGTGAACTTCCAGGACTTCATGGCGCTGCCTGCCACCCGCCAGCGCTACTGGGCGCGCAGCCTGCTGGGCTGGCCGCGCTTCGGCCAGGCCCAGCCCAACGGCACCCACGCCGCGCTTGCGGCCCTGGAAGACCGGGGCCAGATGGAAGTGCTGCTGACCCAGAACGTGGACTGCCTGCACCAGCGGGCTGGCAGCCGCGCGGTCATCGACCTGCACGGCCGCCTCGACCAGGTGCGCTGCATGGGCTGTGAGGCGCGCAGTCCGCGCGAGGACTTCCAGCACGCGCTGCTGGCACGCAATCCGGAATGGGCGCAGCTTGATGCAGCGCAGGCTCCGGATGGCGATGCCGACCTGGACGGCGTGGATTTCGGCAGGTTCGACGTGCCGGCCTGCCCGCACTGCGGCGGCATCCTCAAGCCGGACGTGGTGTTCTTCGGCGAAAACGTCCCGCGCGAGCGCGTGGCGGCTGTGCATGACCACCTGGGCCGCGCCGATGCGGTGCTGGTGGTCGGCTCCTCGCTGATGGTCTACTCCGGCTTCCGCTTCGTCCAGGCGGCCGCCAAGGCCGGCCTGCCGGTGGCGGCGCTCAACCTCGGCCGCACCCGCGCCGACGACCTGCTGACCCTGAAGGTGGAACAGCCCTGCGCCCCGGCGTTGTCGTTCCTGTTGTAACGCCGGGCTTGCCCGGCTGCGCGGTCGTCGGCACGTCATTCTGCGGGCGCGTGGCGACGCGTTTGGCGGAATGGTATGCAAATGTGGTCGCGGCGCGGCTTGCCCGGCTGCCCTTCGCGCGGCACCCACAGCCGGGCAAGCCC
>NZ_JASCOZ010000002.1 GCF_029960115.1 Stenotrophomonas sp. PS02289 | reverse complement strand
CGAGGCCACGTGCTTTTGATCTTCGATGGCCACCGACTCACTGTCGTGGCGGGTCGGGGTGGGCTGGAGGGGGCATGAGCCGCATGGATGCGGCGACTGAGGCTACAGGGACGTACTTGCGCCGTCCCCCGGAACGCCCATCCCGATCCGCCAAACCAGGGATGCCGTGAACCAACAGCTGTTCGCCAAAAACCAACAGCAGCCGGGCAAGCCCGGCTCTACGTAGCGCGTGCAATCGCAGCAGTGCGAACCGGGCGCGGAGCTTCAGCCCAGGCGGTTCAGGGCTTCGGCCAGTTCTTCGGCGAGCGGGGCGTTGAGGACGTACGGGGTTTTGCCGTTGTCCAGCGAGAACTCCAGCGAGGCGGCGTGCAGGAACAGGCGTTTGAGGCCGATCTGGTCGCGAAGGCGCTTGTTGACGTCCGGTTCGCCGTATTTGTCGTCACCGGCGACCGGGTGGCCGAGGTGCTGGGCGTGTACGCGGATCTGATGGGTGCGGCCGGTTTCGATCCGGACCTCACAGTAGGAATGACCGCCACGGCGCTCCAGCACCTTGAAGTGGCTGATCGACTCCTTGCCGATCGCGTTCACCTGCACATGGCGCTCGCCGCCCTGGCGCAGGCCCACGTGCAGCGGCGCATCCACCGTCATCGTCCCGTCCGGCATGCGGCCCACCAGCAGGGTCAGGTAGCGCTTGCGGATGCCCGCGCCGTGGTCTTCACGCAGCAGCGCCTGCAGTTCGCTCAACGCCGAGCGCTTCTTGGCCACGATCAGCAGACCCGACGTGTCCCGATCCAGCCGGTGCACCAGCTCCAGGGTCTTGCCCGGGCGCAGGGCGCGCAGGGTCTCGATCGCGCCGAAGCTGATCCCGCTGCCGCCATGGCTGGCGACCCCGGGCGGCTTGTTCAGGGCCAGGAGGCGCTCGTCCTCGAAGACGATGGCCGCCTCCAGCCGCTTCATGAACGCCTCCGGCGGCGTCGCCTTGTCTCCCTCCTCGGTGAGACGGACCGGCGGCACACGCACCTCATCACCCGCCTCAAGCTTGCGCTCGGCCTTGGCGCGGCCGCCATTCACCCGGACCTGGCCGCTGCGCACCAGCTTGTACACCAGGCTGCGGGGCGCGCCTTTCAGCTGGCCCAGCAGGAAGTTGTCCAGGCGTTGCCCGGCACGGTCGGCCGGAACTGTGATCATGCGCACGCTGGTCTTGGACTCAGCAGACTTTGGGGACGGCTCGGGAACGGTCATTGGCCTTTTATTCTGTTACACTCGGCGGGCGAGATAAGGGATTGATTTCGTTGGAAGTTGTTCTGGGCCAGAAGCCCGGCTTCCTTCGATTCCGGCACAGTGCGCAGCCACCGCCCCCGGGGCGGCCATGTTAGCGGCTCACCGGCGGTCCCGGCCATCGCCGGATGCCTGACACGCGTCTGTGCTGAAAAAAATGACCCTGTGGCGCTCCAGCCTGGCTGACAGCTGCCTCCGGCCCGCAACACCCAAACCAAAAAATGAAGCGCTCCCGCGGCCTGCCGTGGTGTTGAAGCGCTGGAAGCCCAAGCCGCCCTCCCCGCGCATGCGCGATGGGCGTGCAAGCGTGACCAGAAGCGAAACCCCATGGCGTTCCGCGCGGTAGCAGCGCGCGAGGAACGCAACAATGAAGCGAATGCTGATCAATGCCACGCAGGCTGAAGAGCTGCGGGTAGCCATCGTGGATGGCCAGACGCTGTACGACATCGACATCGAACAGCCGTCCAAGGAACAGAAGAAGTCGAACATCTACAAGGGCCGCATCACCCGCCTGGAGCCCTCGCTGGAAGCAGCGTTTGTTGAATACGGCGGCGACCGTCACGGCTTCCTGCCGTTGAAGGAAATCTCCCGCGATTACTTCCAGGCCGGGGTCGACCACAACAAGGCGACCATCCGCGAACTGCTGCGCGAAGGCCAGGAAGTCGTTGTCCAGGTGGACAAGGAAGAACGCGGCAACAAGGGCGCTGCCCTGACCACGTTCATCTCGCTGGCCGGCCGCTACATGGTGCTGATGCCCAACTCGCCCACCGCCGGTGGCGTGTCGCGTCGCATCGAAGGCGAAGACCGCGCCGCGCTGAAGGACGCGCTGGACAAGCTGAATATCCCCGACGACATGGGCGTGATCATCCGCACCGCCGGTGTCGGTCGTGACGCCGAAGAACTGCAGTGGGACCTGGATTACCTGCTGCAGGTCTGGAAGGCCATCGCCGAAGCCGCGCTGACCAAGCCGGCTCCGTTCCTGATCTACCAGGAATCGCGCCTGATCGTGCGCGCCCTGCGTGACTACCTGCGCGCCGATGTCGGCGAGATCCTGGTCGACACCGAAGAGCTGTACGAAACCGCGCGCGAATTCATGCAGCAGGTGATGCCGCAGACCCTGCGCAAGCTCAAGCATTACAAGGACGACATTCCGCTGTTCAACCGCTTCCAGATCGAATCGCAGATCGAAGGCGCGTATGAACGCAACGTCCGCCTGCCGTCCGGCGGATCGATCGTGGTCGACCAGACCGAAGCGCTGACCGCCATCGACGTCAACTCCTCGCGCGCCACCAAGGGCAGCGACATCGAGGACACTGCCTTCCAGACCAACCTGGAAGCGGCCGAGGAAGTCGCCCGCCAGCTGCGCCTGCGTGACCTCGGCGGCCTGGTGGTGATCGACTTCATCGACATGTCGTCGAACAAGCACCAGCGCGAAGTAGAAAACCGCCTGCAGAACGCACTGAAGTACGACCGTGCGCGCGTGCAGCTGGGCCGCATCTCGCGCTTCGGCCTGATGGAAATGAGCCGCCAGCGCTTGCGTCCGAGCCTGGGCGAGTCCAGCCAGATCATCTGCCCGCGTTGTGACGGCCATGGCCGCATGCGCAGCGTGGAATCGCTGTCGCTGTCGATCATCCGCGTGGCTGAAGAACACGCCATGAAGGAAAACACCGGGCAGGTGCTGGTCCAGGCCCCGGTGGAGATCGCCAACTACCTGCTCAACGAGAAGCGCAGCGCCCTGCGCGAGATCGAGCAGCGCCACGACGCGCCCATCGTGATCGTCGCCGACGAGCAGTTGCACACCCCGCACTACGAAGTCACGCGCCTGCGTGAAAACGAGCTGGGCGAAGAAAGCGGCAAGCCGAGCTACCAGCGCGGTACCCCGCGCAAGCTGCCGGTGCACGCCCTGACCAAGGCCCAGCTGAACATCCCGGCCGCCCCGGCAGTGACCCACGTCAAGCACAGCGCCCCGGCTCCGGTGCGCGAAGTGGCCGAAGAACAGGCGGCTCCGGCCCCGGCTCCGGTCGCTCCGGCCCCGGTGGCCGCGCCGGCAACCGGCGGCGTGGTCGGCTGGTTCAAGCGCATCTTCGGCGGTGAACCGGCCCCGGCCGCCGCACCGGCTGCCCCGGCACGCCCGGCCCAGGACGGCAACCGCAACGGTCGCAACAAGGACCGCAACGGCAAGGACCGTCGCCGCGACGAACGCGGCGGCAACGGCCAGGCCCAGGGCCAGGGTCGCAACAAGGACCGCCGCGACGAGCGCGGTGATCGCAACGGCAAGGGTGAGCGTCGTGATGACCGCCGCCAGGAGCAGGCTGCCAACGCCGGCCAGGCCCAGCAGGGCCAGGGCAAGCCGCGCAATGAGCAGCAGCCTAAGCCGCGCAACGAACAGCAGCCGCAGCAGCAACAGCCGAAGCTGAAGCAGCAGCAGAAGCAGAACCAGAACCAGAACGGCCAGAAGCCGCAGCAGAACGACGGCGACAAGCCGGCCCGTCAGCCGCAGGCTGAAGCGCCGAAGCCGGCCAACATCGGCGCGCCGGTGGCGGATGCGGCTGTGGTGACGGCCGCTGCTGTCGCAACCGCCGCCGCCACTGCTCCGGCTCCCACCGCGCCCGCACCGACCACCCCGGCTCCGGTGTCGACCCCGGCCGTGGAAGACACCGCGACCACCGTGGTTGAAGGTGCAGCGCAGGGCGATGCCCCGGCTTCCAACGAGGAAGGCACCGGTGAAGGCGCATCGCGCCGTCGCCGTGGCCGTCGCGGTGGCCGCCGCCGTCGTCGTGGCAACGGTGAACAGGCTGCTGGTGCGGAAGGCCAGCTGGACGACAACGGTCTGGACAACGGTCTGGACGACGGTGACGACGACCAGGACGGTGACCAGGACGGCGCGCAGGATTCGGCTCAGGCCGAAGCCCCCCGCTCCGCCGGCAACGGTCAGTCGCAGCCGGAGTTCGACTTCGACGACGAACCGGGCACCGCTCCGGCTCCGCGCCCGGTCGCCCCGGTTGCCGCCGTCGCCGCCGCTGCGCCGCACGCCGTGGTCAGCAGCCCGGTGGTGACCGCCGGTCACACCGAAGCGAAGGCCGAAAGCACCCCGTCGTACAACGACCCGGTGCCGTTCGTGGAAAGCCCGGCTCCGGTGCAGGCACCGGTCGTGGCTGAAGCACCGAAGCCGGTTGAAACTCCGGTCGTGGTGGAAGCACCGAAGCCGGTCGAAACCTCGGTCGTCGCGGAAGCGCCGAAGCCGGTGGAAACCCCGGTCGTGGCGGAAGCACCGAAGCCGGTCGAAACCCCGGTCGTGGTGGAAGCACCGAAGCCGGTCGAAACCCCGGTCGTCGTGGAAGCGCCGAAGCCGGTGGAAACCCCGGTCGTTGTCGAAACGCCGAAGCCGGTGGAAGCCGTGCAGCCGACCGAGACCGCTCGCCCGGTGCAGGCCAACCTGCTGGACACCGTCGACGCGATCCCGGCCGCCGCCGAACCGGCCGCGACCGACGCCGCTGCCCAGGCCGCTGTCGCCGAAGCCCGTGAGGACATCCCGACCGATGAACTCGCCCCGGCCGAAGCCGCTGCCAAGGTGGACGAGGACAAGGCTGACAAGGCCTGATTCCTCTCGCATGCAGTAAAAAAAACAGCGGCCGAAGGGCCGCTGTTTCTGTTTCAGAAAATCAGTAGTTTTCCGACAGCCTTGTGAAAGTGCTGGGGCTAGAATGCCCAAACCGTCCTGTGACGCACCGATCTGCACCGCATGAGCAAAGAATTCGAGAACTTTGTCCGCATTACCGCCAACCGTGTCGGTTCCCAAGCGACGATCGACGCCGCTCGCGAAACGAAGACCTGGCAGGACAAGCTCGAGGAACTCTACCGAACGGTAGAGCAAAGCCTGTCGCCATTCATCAAGGACGGGACGATCGCGTTCAGTACTGAAACCGTGCAACTGCAGGAAGAGCTTCTCGGCCGCTATGAGGCCAAGGCCGCACGAATCGTACTAGGCAATAGAACTGCAAGGCTCAAACCCGTAGCCACCTTCATCATTGGCGCGCGTGGACGTGTCGACCTTGTTGGCCCGCGAGGAATTGTCCGCATCGTACTCGTACCTGCCAACGCAACAGGATACGCAACGCGCAAAGGCGCGTCCGAAAAGAACGCCCAACCCGATCCGCCAGTGAAAGACTGGAGCTGGAAGTTCACCACGCCACCGCCTCGAATCACCTATGTCGATGTCGACCAGGATAGCTTCCAGAATGCGCTGATGGAGGTGATGGGAGCGACACATGGGGAGTAAGGTCAGTTTTTCGACTCAGGAGCAGGACCTCAGTGCCATAGCTGTTCACCACCAGAATCTGACCAAAGCGGTCTTTCACTACTTCGACAACGAACACGGCGACTACGCCGATGCAACACAAGCGTTCGAGAGCATCGACGAAGCCCGAGGTGCCTGTTTGGCCGAACTGGAGCACTCCAGCTCGATGGCCGCATTGGCGGCCGTGGAGGCAGCGATTCGAGTCGACTTTCTTGAGCGGGTTTACAACAAGCGTAAGGATCCGCTGTCGCGTTCCATGCGTGAGCTTCACCGTGTCAAGGGAAACCGGGCGCGGCTGGAAGAAGAACTACTAGAGCTTTGGAAGTCAAAAGGTGACATTTCACCCGCCATCATCAGCGACGTGCGCGCCGCTCTGATCTATCGTCACTGGCTTGCACACGGCCGCTACTGGCTTTTGAGAGCAGGTCGCAATTATGACTTCACCACCGTATACCAGGTTTCTGAAGCCCTTATCGAAGGGATGGACGCTTACCAGAACACGGCGTAGCTACTGTTCGATCACTTGTGGCGCGAACTGCAATCGCGTCCACACCCCGTAGTGGTCCGACGCCCAGCGCCCTTCCGCATACGGCTCATCGAACAACAGCTTCGCCTCACGCGCCAGCAGTTGGTCCTGCTGGAAGAACACGTGGTCGATCCGGCGCGGCGCGTCGAAGTAATGGCGGTTCAGGGTGCTCACCTGGGCCAACTCGTTGTTCACATGCACGCTGCCGTAGCTGTCACCAAAGCGCTGACGCAACGGACTGAGGTCGCCGGCATCCACCTGAGCGTTGAAGTCCCCGGCAATCACCACCGGCGCATCTCCCGAAGTGCGCGCCACAAAGGCCAGCAGATCGGCGATCTGCTCACCGCGGATACGCTTGCCGGCATCGTCAGAGCGCTCGTTCAGATGCGTGGCGTAGACATTCACCGCCTGCCCGTCCACGTCGATACGCAGATGCCCCACCGTGCGGTAGTCAGTCAGCGGGGCCAGCAGATGCTCATTGCGTGCCAGCACCGGACGCCGGGTCAGCAGTGCATTGCCATAGCGCTTGAAGCGCCCCGGCGGATCAGTGGACACGAACAGATAGTCGTAGCCCAGCTTGCGCGCCAGCCACGCGGCCTGGTTGCGCACATGCGGCTTCTGGATCACTTCCTGCAACGCGATCACGTCCGGTTGCAGCCGCTCCAGTTCGCGCTGGATCACGCGCCGGCGTTCCGGCCAGTCCTCACGGTCGTGGTGGAGATTGAACGTCACCACGCTCATGCCAGCCGCGCCGGGTTCTACCGCCGCTGCGCTGCCGGCCCACGCCAGGGCAAGCCCCAGCAGCCACACCTGCCGCAGCCAACGACCGGCACCGCGCATTACGGTGCCTTGCGTTCGGCGCGGCGCGCGGCCGCCGGAATCTGCACTTCCACCGTGGCCGGCACATGCGAAATACGCAGCTCGCCGTTCACCCACTGCGCCGGCTCACCGTTGATGGTCGCCTCGCCCGGCTCGCCCGTGAACGGCCACGGCAGCACCAGCCCACCCTGCGGAGCCAGCAGACCCGGCTGCACCTGCAGGGTCAGCACTTTGTCGGTGCGGCTGAGCGCATAGCTCAGCTGCCCATGCGGGGTGCGCAGGCCCTTGATCGCCACGCCCTTCCCTTCCAGCCAACGGGTCGGCACACCGGCGGCCAGGACCAGGCTGTCGTCCACGTCGCGGCTGTAGGCAAACATGTCCAGCGCCGAACGCACGAAGTCCGAGGCCACCCAGGCATGCGGCAGGTCACCGACGAAGAACGGTTTGCGCGGGGTGCGCGAGACCACTTCGGCCCACTGGTTCCAGGCCTGCGGCGCGCGGTCCTTGAAGAAGAAATCGGTCGCCTGCCAGGCGCGGTCGCGCCAGCCCAGCCGGACGAAGGCCGCTACGTTGCGCCATTCATACGGTGTGTAGTCCTTCCACTCACGCTTGCCGTCACGGCGCTGCTCGAACTGAGTCCAGTAACGCTGGAAGGTGTTCTCCAGGTACGGTTGCGGCAGACGGCCCTGCTCGCCACCCGGAGCCAGCGCAATGGTGGTCGAGGTGGCATCGAAGTCGCCCAGCTCGGCCGCGCCCGGCAGGTAATCGATCTTGTGCTGGGCCACCGCCGCGCGCAGCGAGGCATCCAGGTCGGCACGGAACTCATCGCGCGAGGCACTGATCTGCATTGCTTCCAGCTTGCCCAGCGCTTCAGCGATATCGGCGGCGTCCTTGTAGCCGCGCAGCGCCCAGAAGTTGTCCCAGTAGGAATGCATCGGCTTGGCCGAATAGCCTTCGTGGCTGATCGACACCGGCATCATCCCGTAGAAGGCCGGGTTACGCGCACGGTTCTCTTCGGTGCGCTCGCTCAGGCGCAGCTGCTCCATGTACTGATACGCGCCCTGCACATGCGGCCACATCAGTTCCAGGAAGGTGGTGTCGCCGGTGTAGCGCCAGTATTCGGCGATGTTGAAGATCAGCTCGCCGTGGCTGTCGTTCTCCGGCACCGGGTCGCTGCCGCGTGCATCCACGCAGCACGGCACCTTGCCGTTCTCGAACTGATACGGCGCATACCAGTTCACGTACTCGCGCACGGCATCGCTGCGGCCCAGCCGCAGCAGCCCTTCCGAAATCATCGCACCGTCGCGGATCCAGCTGCGCGAGTACGAGCGCGTGCCGGGCTGCAGGCTGGGGCCGATTCGTGAGATCAGCATGTGTGCCAGCGCCGTGCGCAGCGTGTCGGCCAGCGGCTTGCCCGCCGCCGGCACCTGCAGGGTCACCTGGTCCAGCTTGGTGCGCCACATCGCCGCGACCTGCTGCTGTGCCTTGGCGGCATCAAAGTCCTTGGGCGTGGTCCAGTTGCCGGTCTGCGGCAGCACCAGTGCAACCTCGCGGGTTTCGCCCGGTTGCAGCGTCCAGCGATAGAGCAGCGCGCCACTGGCCAACCCGGTCACGTCGCGCACTTCGGTCGTGGTCGGCAGCTGCCCGTTGGCCAGATGCATCACCTCGAGCTTTCCGTCAAAGGGGCTGGCAAAGCTGGCATCGGCCGGCTGCACCGGGAACACGCGCGGCTTGCCGTTGACCTCCACCTGGCCGGGCTCGAAGTCCAGCGTGTCGATCCGGCTGAAGCCCCCCACCGTATTGAGGAACTGCCGCGGCGGATTCACCTGCCACGGCCGCACCGCCAGCGCCAGGGTGTACTCATGCGGCACCTTGTCGGGGTTGTGCAGCGCATAGCGCCCCACCAGCTGCGCCGCGTCCGGGCGCCCCTGCACGAAACCGGTCACTTTCAGCCCGGCCTTGGGATGCGTCCAGTCCACGCTGGCAATCGGCAGGTAGTCGTCCTGCAGCGACTGCTTGGTCTCCACATCGGCCCAGCTCACCACCTTCTTGTCCACCACCACGAAGGGTTCAACGCTGAAGCTGGCCTTGGCCACTTCCAGCGCGCCGTCTTCGCCGATCAGCGCCTGCTCCTTGCCGCCATCCAGGCCGAGCAGGGTCCAGTACGGCTGCTCGCCACTGAAACCGCGCGGCACCGACCCGCGCGGCAGGTCCGCACCGACGGATTCGATGAATTCATTGGGGGTGCCGGCAAAATCCAGCGGCTTGATGGCGATGTCACGAATGCCGTAGCGCCAGCTGCGCCCGCCCTTCAGGTCGAAGCGCAGATAGCGTGCCTCGGTATCCGGCAGGGCCAGCCAGTCGCGGTCACCCCCACCGCCGGCGGTGATCTCGCGCACGGTGCGCCAGTCACGGCCATCGCTGGAGGCGCGCACCACGTAACGGGTGGCTTCCAGGCCCGGCACCCACTGGATCACCGCGCCACCGAACTCACGCACCTTGTGCAGGTCCAGACTGATGGTCTGGTCCTGCACCCCGCCGCTGATCCACACCGTGTCCGGCTTGCCGTCCACCAGCCGCCCCTGCAGGGCGGTGGCGGTATCGGCGATCACCGAGGCGGTCAGTGCCGAGGTGTCCACCGGCGGCAACGGCTGCAGGGTCAGCCGGTCGAAGCACACCGTGCCGCGCCCGCCGACCTTGCTGTAAATGGTGAACTCCACCGACTGGCTGCGCGCCAGGGTCGGGTCCGTGTCCGGGCCCCAGGCCTTGTCGATCTGGCGCTTGCGGTACTGCACGCCGGTCCAGGTCTTGGGGAAGCTGTAGCCGGGGCGGTTGACCCACCACACGTTGTCGCCGCTGGCGTCGATCAGCTTGAACTGCAGGTCGTTGCCCGGCGAATCACCGCGCAGCTGGAAGCCCAGCTGGTAGTTGTCCGGATAGGTGATCGGCAGCTCGCGGCGGATGCCGACGTAGCCGGACACCTCGTGGAAGTTGTAGTCCAGGCACAGCGCGCGGCCGCCACCATTGCCGGCCACGCTGCGCAGCGAGCCGCTGACCTGGTCGGAGACCACCAGTTTCCACGCGCCCATGTCGTCGAAGTTGTCCAGCACCTTGACCGCGGCCGGAGCCGCCGGAGGTGCTGCCACCGCCGCCATCGACACCACCGCACCCAGAACCAGACCCACCGCAACGACGGCACGTTTCACCCTTTGACACTCCCCAGCAGCAGACCTTGGATGTAATAGCGCTGCAGCACCAGGAACAGTGCCAGCACCGGAACCACCGTGACCACCGCGCCGGCCATCATCATTTCAACGTCCATGATGTGTTCGCGCGACAAGGTGGCCAAGGCAACCGGCAAAGTGTAGTGCTCCTGGTCGGTCAACACGATCAACGGCCACATGAAATCGTTCCACGCGCCCATGAACGTGAAGATCGACAGGGTCACCAGCACCGGCTTGAGCATCGGCAGCACGATCTGGAAGAAGATCCGCAGCTCCCCTGCCCCGTCAATCCGGGCCGCCTCCAGCAGTTCGTCCGGGATCGAACGCGCGTACTGGCGCACCAGGAAGATGCCGAACACGCTGGCCAGCGCGGGCACCACCACCCCACCGTAGCTGTTCACCAGCCCCAGCTGCTTCATCAGCAGGAACAGCGGCAGCATCGCCACCTGCGCCGGAATCACCAGCGCCGCCAGCAGCAGCTGGAACAGGCGCTCGCGGCCGACGAAGCGCAGCTTGGCGAACGCATAGCCGGCCATGGTGTTGAGCAGCAGCGAACCGAGGGTGATCGCCAGCGACACCCCCAGGCTGTTGATGAAGTTGTTGCCCATGCCGGTGCGGGCGAACAGCTCGTGGTAGTTGTTCGTGGTCACCGACGAGGGCAGCAGCGGCGGCGGGAAATGCGCCGCCTCGCCGGTCGGCATGAACGACACCGACACCATCCACAGCAGCGGGGCCAGGCTGATGGCGGCCAGCACCGCCAGCCCCCCGTTCACCCACCACGCATGCCAGCGCGACTGGCCGATTTCACGACTCATACCAACTGCCTCTTGCGGCCGAAACGCAGCATCACGGTGGTGACGGCCAGGATGATCAGGAACAGCAGGAACGCCACCGCCGAAGCACGGCCGAGGTTCCACCACTTGAAGCCTTCTTCAAACATGAAGTACAGCACGCTGACCGTGCTCTGCAGTGGGTCGCCGCGGGTCATCACGTAGGGCTCTGCGAACAGCTGGAAGTAGCCGGACACGGTGATCACGCCCACCACCAGCAGCACCGGCCCCAGCATCGGCAGGGTGATGTGCAGGAACTGCTTCCAGCGCGAGGCTCCGTCGATCCGCGCGGCCTCGTACAGGTCATGCGGAATCGCCTGCAGGCCGGCCAGGAAGATCACCATGTTGTAGCCGAAGTTCTTCCACACCGCGAACAGCATGATGGTCGGCATGGCCCAGTTCGGGTCGCCGAGCCAGTCGATCGGGTCGATGCCGAGGTGCCCCAGCCCGTAGTTCACCAGGCCATAGCTGGTGTGGAACAGATAACGCCAGATCACCGCCACCGCCACCAGCGTGGTCACCACCGGGGCAAACAGCGCGGTGCGGAACAGCGCCTTGAAGCGCGCCGCTGGGGCGTTGAGCAGCATGGCCGCACCCAGCGACACCGCGATCGACATCGGCACGCCGACGATCACGAAATACGTGGTGTTCCACAGCGACTTCCAGAACATCGGCGTCTGCAGCAGGTCGATGTAGTTGCCCAGGCCGACGAAGCGCAGGTTGGCTCCATCGGCCAGCGCGTAGAGGTCGAAGTCGGTGATGCTCAGCGCCAGCGCCGACGCCACCGGCAGGCCGAAGAACACCCCGATCACCACCAGCGCCGGGCCGGCGAACAGCCAGCCGATCAATGAGCGCTGCTTCATGGCTGCACCTCCGCCTTCGCCGCCTGCTGTTGTTCGAACATCCAGCGGCGTTTCGCCAGCACCTTGTCGACGCGGTCATCCAGCTCGGTCACCGCCTTGTCCTGGTCCATGCCGCCACGCACCACCTTCTCGGTGACGATGCGCATTTCCTGCACGATCCGCTCCCACTCCAACACCTTCGGGGTGGCGCGCACGCGCTCGAGCTGGTCGCGGAACGGCTGCGCCAGCGGGTCATTGGCCAGCGAGGGGTGCTCCCAGGTGCTGCGACGCGGCGGCAGGTCGCCGATGATGGAGTGGAAACGCTGCTGGATGTCCGGCCGCGACAGGAACTCGATCAGCTTCCACGACGCCTCCTTCTGCTGCGAGGAGCGGAAGATCACCAGGCTGGTGCCACCGGCAATGCCGGCACCCAGGCCGTCCGGCCCTGGCAGCGCGGCGGTGCCCCACTTCCCTTCCAGTTCCTTGGGCTGCAGCTTCTTGAACTCACGGATGTTCCAAGGACCGGACAGATAGAACACATTGAAGCCGCGGAAGAACTCGTCCCACACGTTGCTGATCTGGGTTTCGGACATGCGCGGAGCCCAGCCCTGCGCGAACATGTTCTCGTAGAACGCCAGCGTGCGACGGAAGCCCGGGCTGCGGAAATTGCCGCGGGTATCGTGGTCACGCAGCAGCGGGTCGGGCTGCTGCAGGGCGAACGACAGCTGCTGTTCGAATTCATTGATCGGCATCAGCACCGCGTAGCGGTTCGGTCCCTGCATCTTCTTGATGTCCGCCATCATCTGGTTCCATTCGTCCCAGGTCTTCGGCGGGTGGTCATGGCCAGCCTTGGCGAGCAGGTCCTTGCGGTAATACAGCAGGCGGGTGTCCACGTACCACGGCACGCCGACCAGCTCGTCATGGATGACGTTGGTGTCCCAGATGCCCTGGAAGTAATCGGCCGGGTCCACCACCTTCGACTGCGCCACGAACGGCTGCAGTGGGGTCAGCGTGTTGAGTTCGGCGAACTCGGGAATCCAGGTGTTGCCGAGCTGGCAGACATCCGGCAGGCCGTCGGCCGCGAATGCGGTCAGCAGCTTCTCGTGCGCGGCGGTCCACGGAATGTTCTGCACATCCACGTGGATACCCGGGTTCTCCGCTTCAAATTCGCGGATCAGCCCACTCACCACTTCGGCCTCGCGGCCCATCGCCCAGAAGCGCACGGTGACGCCTTCCGGCTCCTTGCGGCAGGCGCTCAACAACAGGCTGCCGATGACCAGCAGCAACAAAGTCACCCACTTGCGGGGACGCGAAATCACGGGCACTGCTTACTTTCCTTGCGGCTGGCTGCGGTTGTTGTTGGCATTGTTCTTCTGTTCCTGGGCCGCGGCCGCACGCGATTCGGCGATACCGATCGAGCGTGCTGCGGCGGCCTTTTCGTCCTTCTGCAGGGCCAGCGGTGCTTCCTCGCCATCCGGGGTCAGCCAGCCGCCGCTGAAGCCGGCGCGTTCCAGGCCGCGACGGATGTGCGGATTGGTCTTCATCACATCCCAGACGAAATCGTTGCGGTAGTTGGCGATCATGGTCAGGATCGGGCCCTGGTCGATGCCGATGTAGTCACTGGCCACCCAACCGCGATCCGGCACCATGCGCCCGGTCTTGATCGGAATGTCGTAGGTGAAGCTGGGGTTGAACGAGTCCAGGAAGCCGTAGCTGGAATACAGGTAGTCGCCATAGCGCTTGTGCATTTCCAGCGTGGCCGGAATCACTTCCTCCGGCGCGAACACCACCGACGAGATCGCCGCGGTCGGCGCGATGGTGCCGTCGTCGAAGTTCTCACGCAGACCGGCACCGCGCGACGAGTAGTGGCGGAACTGGCGCTGCTCACCACGGAACTCCTGGGTGGTGTTCTGCGGACCGTCGCTGGCAGTCAGGCCCCACACGTTCTCGCCGTACTCTTTCCAGTTCATCGGGTTGGCGATGGCGTATTCGCGCTGGGCCAACGCCGCCGAACGGCTGTTGAGGAAGTAGGTGCTGCCGCGTTCGCGCATGTACGCGTCCTGGATGTCGCGGAAGTCGATCCAGACGTGGGTGTACTGGTGCCCGAACAGCGGCCCGAACGACAGGTATTCCTGGCCTTGGAACACGCCCCAGTCGTTGTCGTAGGTGCGGGTCCACACCGTCCACGCGTCCGGGCTGACCGGGTGCGTGGGCGAGCCCAGCGCCAGGATGTAGACCATCATGGCTTCGTTGTAGCCCATCCAGTCGTGGTCGATGAAGCCGCTTTCCGGGAACCAGCCCATCGAAATGAGCGGTGCCCGCTGCTGCAGCCACGGCCAGTCCACGCGCTTGTACAGCGTGTCGGCGATGGCGCGGATCTCTTTCTCGCGCGGGTCGTCACCGGTGTAGTACGACTGCGCGAACAGCACGCCCATCATCAGCAGCGCGGTGTCCACGCTGGACAGTTCCACCCAGCTGTCATAGCGGTGGCCGGTCTGCATGTCCAGGAAGTGGTAATAGAAACCCTTGTACCCGCCCTTGCCGGTGCGCTGCGGCCCGCTGGACAGGTCGCGGAAGAACTTCAGCGTGGTCAGGGTGCGGTCCACGGCCTGGGTGCGGCTGACCCAGCCGTTCTCCACGCCGATCGGATACGCGGTCAGCGCATAGCCCACCGCCGCGATGCTGGCGAACGGGCGCGAAGGATAGCGGTCCGGGCTCAGCCCGTTGACCTCGTTGGTGGTGTCCCAGAAGAACTGGAAGGTGCGGCGTTCAATGTCATCGAACAGCGGCGGCAGTTCCGGTTTCATCGGGCGCGGGGGGGCGTCGGCTTCGATCAGGATCACCGGCGGCTTGGGTTTGGCGGGCGTGGGTTCTGCCTGCGGCTTGCAGCCCGCCACGGCCACTGCCAGCACTGCCATTGCCAATACGCGCGTTGCCTTCATCGTGCCTGCCCTCCTCGGAATACGGTTTCCACGTCAGCATACCGGCCCGTGGAGTGAAATCGTTTACAGCACATCAGTTAAAAAAACCGGTACCGCCCTCACAGGCGGTACCGGTTGCAACACTTAGAAGCGGAAGCCCACTTCGGCCTTCACCTGGCGCGGCGTACCGACGATGTCGCCGGTCTCGTTGTAGCTCGCCAGCAGCTTCCCGTTCGACTTGGTGTAGTTGAAGTTGGAGAAGTTGTCGAAGTTGAACACGTTGATGATGTCGATACGCGCGTACAGCTCGGTATCGCCCGGCATCTTGAACGTCTTCGTTGCCTGCAGGTCCACCGAACGGTAGCCCCAGATCTTGCCACCGACCAGGAACTTGCCATTGCCCTGGGCAACCGCAGCGCCCGGGGTCGGCAGGTCATAGCCGCTGGCCTGGGTCACCGGGTACCAGTCATTGACTGCGGTCGGGGTGGCCAGGGTGATCTTGCCGCCGAAGGTGATGTCCCAGAAGCCGGCATACGAACCGGTCAGCACGATGCGGTGACGCGGCGCGCCGTTGGAACGGATGGTCGGGTAGTCACCGATCACGCCGCGGTCAAACGCGTAGTGCTCGTTGATGTCGCGGTTGTGACGGGCCGTGGTCCAGGTGTAGGCGATCGAGGTGCCCCAGCCGCTTTCCTTGGTGAACGGCTTCTGCGCCGACAGCAGCACCTGGGTCGCACGGGTCTTGATGCCCTGCTGGCCGATGATCAGGCTGCCGAAGCCCGGCACGTTGCAGCTCCACGCCTGGCCCAGGCCCGGCGAAGTACCACCGCACAGGCGCGGGTCGTCGAAGAACTGGCCGGTCGGGTAACGGTTGCCCAGGGTGAAGGCGAACCCGTCATAGGTCAGCGTACGGGCGATGGTGGCGTCGGTCAGCCAGTCGCCGATCTGGTTGCTCATACCCAGGCTGAACTGGTCCGCGTACGGAGCCTTCAGCTTGTTGTTGAGCATGTCCACTTCCAGACCGGCGTTGCTGGTGGAACCCAGCAGTGCCTGCAGGCCCTGGATGTTGCCCATCAGCGCCGGATCCCAGTCGAAGCAGGCCGGCTGGCCGTTCAAGCAGGTACCGGTGGCCGGGTTGCGGAAGTACACGGTCGGCTGCGGCAGGGCCAGCTTGGTGGTTTCCAGCTGCAGGTAGTCGAACAGGTCGCGGTCATAGGAACGACCGGCACCACCGTGGATCACGTGCATCTCGTCGGCATTGATGTCATACGAGAAGCCCAGACGCGGCTGCCAGGCATCCTTGAACGCCTTGCGGTTGTTGCCGGTGCTGATGTAATCGTTGATGTTCAGGCCGCTCAGCGCCAGGGTCTGCGCATAGGTCTGGCCAGCGGCCGCGCGCGGATCCTGCGAGTACAGCGCTGCCACCACTTCCGGCGGGGTCACGAAGTCCAGGTAGCTCGGGTTCTTTTCGTAGTCCCAACGCAGGCCAAGGTTCAGCTGCAGGTGGTCGTTGACCTGCCAGTCATCCTGGATGAACAGACCGATCTGCTTGACCTTCGAGCGCACTTCGCCGGACACGCCGGACACGCCGGTGACCGGCTTCACGAACTGCGCCTTGTACGGGATGTCGGACGGGAAGTCCGGGTCACCCAGGGTGTAGGAGTACTGCGGATTGATCTGCGCCGCGTCGGAGGCGTACAGATCGATTTCCTTGTATTTCGCGCCCATCTTGATGGTGTGGTCGCCGGCGAATTCGATGCCGTTGAGGGTCAGGTTGTCTTCGATCGACCAGCCCTTCTGGCCCTTCACCTGCGCGTCCAGTGCCGAAGCGCCGCCGACCTTGACCAGGATGCGCTCGTCGGTGCCGTCCGGTGCGGTGTAGGTGATGCCCGGACCGATGGTCAGCGGGTACGGATTGTTGAACGAGTCTTCGTGGGTGACCATCAGCTCGTTGTAGAAACGCTCACCGCTGTGGTTCCAGCGCAGCGCGTAACGACGGTCGGTGTTGATGGTTTCCTTGCCGGCCGACGGTGCGGTCTGGCCGCTGAACTGCTGCTGGGTTTCGTCGCGGTCCTGGAAGGTCAGCTCGATGCGGTCGTAGTCGGTCGGCTCGAAGTCGATCTTGGCGAAGATCAGGTCCTGCTCGAACGGCTGGCTGGCCGGGCCCAGGCCGGCAGCGGCGTCGGCCGGCAGCAGACCAACGCGGTCGGTTACCGAACCTTCCGGTGCGATGGTCACCGGCAGGTCGAAGCGCTTGGCTTCATAGGTGACGAAGAAGTGCGCCTTGTCCTGGATGATCGGGCCGCCCAGGGCGAAGCCGTATTCCTTCTCGGCCGAGACCTGCTTGCTCTTGCCTTCCTGGCGCTCGGCCGGGGTCATGGCGCGCATGTCTTCGTCGGTGTAGCGGTAGAACGCCTCACCCTTGAATTCGTTGGTACCGGACTTGGTCGCCGCGGTCACGGCCGCGCTGGACACCTGGCCGTACTCGGCCTTGTAGTTGCCGCTGATGACCTTGTATTCGCCGATCGCCAGCTGCGGGAACGGATTGCCCGCGCTGCCGGACTGGCCGGCCACGCCGCCGCCCTTGACGTAGCTCTTCTGGCCCACGCCGTCGATGTACACGTTGGTACCGTCGGCATTGGTCGCACCGCCGCGCAGCGAGGTGTTGCCCTTCGCATCACGGGTGAAGATCATGCCCGGCACCGCGTCGGCGAATTCCAGGAAGTTGCGCGACACCTGCGGGGTGGTCTGGATCTGCTGCAGGCTGACGGTCTTGCCCACTTCAGAAGTACGCACTTCCTGCAGCAGGGTCGGCGCAACCACGTTCACCGTGTCCAGGTTGGTCGCATTGGCCGTGGAGCCATTGGCGGCGGCACCGCTGAAGTTCAGCGTGGCGGTCGATGCCACCGTCACCGTCACCTTCTGCGACTGGCCATTGGCGACCACGTCGTAGGTGCCCGGGTCCAGGCCCATCAGCGAGTAGCTGCCGTCAGCGCGGGTGGTGGCGCGGCGAACGGTGCCGGTGGCCGTGTTGGTGGCGGTCACTTCGGTGCCGGCTTCGGCCGAGGCAACCTGGCCACGCAGCGACGAGGTGGCCGACTGCGCCATCAGGCTCGGGGCTGCGCCCAGCATCAGGCAGCTGACCAGTGCGCTCGTCAGCAGGCGACGGGCCGGCTGGCGGGTGCGGTGATTGGAATACGTCATGCGAAAATCTCCGGGTGGTGGTGGCCGTCGTTGCGGCCGCCTTTCGTTTTTTATATGACAGCGTGGTTTACGACGTGGTACGGGTACCGCTTGAATCGCGCACGATAAGACGAGGCACAAGCGTGTGCTTGTCCCCTGCCGTTTCCGTGTTGTTGCCATCCATCAACTGCAGCAGACGCGTCATCGCCTTATCGCCAAGCTCAGCGATACTCACCTGCATCGTTGTCAACGAAGGGTGAACGAAACGCGCCAACGGGATGTCATCGAAGCCTGCAAGCGCCACATCCGCAGGCACGCGCACGCCTGCCTGGGCGAATGCATACAGGCAGCCGAGCGCCATCATGTCGTTGGCGGCGAACACCGCATCGGGCAGTGCGCCCGCCGCCAACAGCTCCTGTCCGGCGCGATGGCCCGAGGCCTCATCGAAGTCGCCGGGCAGCTCGATACCTTCCGCGCCATTACCGAAATCCGCAATCGCATCGCGGAAACCGCGCAGGCGTTCGCGTGCATCGAAGTTCAGGTCCGGACCCGCAATGAAGGCGATACGACGATGCCCTGCATCGAGCAGATGGCGGGTCATCGCCACCGCGCCCGCGTGGTCGTCGATGCTCAGCACCGGGTGGTCTTCGCCGGGCAGATAGGTGTTGATCAGCACCGTCGGCAGCGACTGCGGCAGATTGTCGGTCAGGAAGTCCGGGCTTTCCGCATACGGGGAAAGCACCAGCAGGCCGTCCACGCGGCCGCGCATCGCCCGCAGGGCCGCGCCCTGCTGCTCCTGGTCGCCGTGGTAGCTGGACACCAGCAGATGCTGGCGACGGGCCCGAGCCACCTGGTCGATGCCGCGCATCAGTTCAGAGAAGAATTCGCCGTACAGGTCCGGCAGCACCACCCCGACCGTATTGGTGCGGCGGCTGCTCAGGCTGCGCGCGGCCGCATGCGGGGTGTAGCGCAGGCGCGCAGCCACCTCCAGCACCAGCTTGCGCACTGGCTCGGCGACGTTTTCGTGCCCGTTGAGTGCGCGCGAAACCGTGGCTACAGAGACACGGGCTTCCCGCGCGACATCCTTGATGGTGATCGCTGCCTTGTTCACTTCGCCGCCCTCCACGGCTTAGAGATCTGGGCTTGGCGCGGAATGTAAGCGTTTTCAAACCCCGATGTAAACACTACGTTAGGTGAATGTCGCATGCTCGTAACCTCGGCGTGTCTTGTGGGGGACGTCCTGGGACTTGCCAGGACAAGGCAGGACAAGGGTTTCAGGGTTTTGTGACCGGCGTCTCGGCGCGGATGGACAGCGCGTGGATATCGGTGTCCATCATCGTGCCCAGCGCGGCATAGACCGCCCGGTGGCGCGCCAGCGGCAGCTTGCCCTCGAACGCGGCGCTGACGATATGCACATTGAAATGCCCCCGCCCGTCCTTCGCGCCGGCGTGACCAGCATGGCGATGACTGTCGTCCTCGATCTCCAGCAGCACCGGGTCCAGCGCCGCCTGCAGCGCGGCCCGGATGCGGTCTACCCGTTCGGCGCTCATGGCAGCACCTTGCGGAACGGGCGCACTTCGGTGCGCACATAGACGCCGGCATCCACATAGGGGTCTGCAGCGGCCCAGTCCTGGGCGGCGGCCAGCGATTCGAACTCGGCAATCACCACGCTGCCGCTGAACCCCGCCGGGCCCGGGTCTTCACTGTCGATGGCCGGGCACGGGCCGGCCAGCAGCAGCCGCCCCTCGTCACGCAGCGCGGTCAGCCGGGCCAGGTGGGCCGGGCGAGCCTCCAGCCGGGCGGCCAGCACGTCGGTACCGTCATAGCCTTCAATCACATACAACACGGGCAACTCCAGGGGGTGACCTTAACAAACACGTGAATTCTAGCCTGCCCGGCTGGACAGAGGCCCGGTAACGGCTTACTCTTCACTTCATTGCACGTGGCTGGACGCAGCAGCCCCGTCGGTTCCGGCCTGTTTGCCCACCGATGACCGACCCGCTGCCCCACACCGGTACACGTAGACGACCTCCTTGTAGTTACGTCGCTGCCCCATGCGGCGCGCCCTGCTGTTTGTAGTGTGGAAACCACGCCGGTTCTGGCGTGCCATGCCGCTCATGTTCCTGCTGTCCGGCCCGGCCGGTGGCGGACGTGGTCCGGCCAACGGTCCGATGCAATCCTGACATCACGCTTGATGACTTCCGAACTCGCGTCCGACGCGAACCCGCAAACCCGGCCGACCGCCCCGCAGCAGCAGGAAATGCCGCTGGCCGTGGTGCATGGGCAGCCGGTGCTGCAGATTCCGCAGGACCTGTACATTCCGCCGGATGCACTGGAAGTCATCCTGGATGCGTTTGAAGGCCCGCTCGATCTGCTGCTGTACCTGATCCGCCGGCAGAACCTGGACATTCTGGACATCCCCGTCGCCGAGATCACCCGGCAGTACGTGGAATACATCAATGTGATGCAGGAGCTGCGCTTCGAGCTGGCCGCCGAGTATCTGGTGATGGCGGCGATCCTGGCCGAAGTGAAGTCGCGCATGCTGCTGCCGCGGCCGCCCAGCGCCGAAGGCGAGGAAGCCGACCCGCGTGCGGAGCTGGTGCGCCGGCTGCAGGAGTACGAACGTTTCAAGCAGGCCGCCGAAGATATCGACGCCCTGCCCCGCCAGGACCGCGACACCAGCCTGGCCCATGCCTTCGTGCCCGACCGGGCCGCGGTGAAGCTGCCGCCACCGGTGGATCTGAAGGAGATGCTGCTGGCCCTGCACGACGTGCTCAAGCGCGCCGAGCTGTTCACCGGCCACGCCATCAAGCGCGAGGCGCTGAGTGTGCGCCAGCGCATGGGCGATGTGCTGGGCCGCCTGGAAGACGGCAGGTTCTACCGTTTTGAAACGCTGTTCACCGCCGAGGAAGGCAAGCTCGGCGTGCTGGTGACCTTCCTGGCCCTGCTGGAACTGGCCAAGGAGCAGCTGCTGGACATCGTGCAGGAAGCCCCGCTGGCCCCGATCTACGTCAAGTCGCTGGCCCTGGGCAACACCAACGAACCGCTGCAGTTCAACAGCGAGTTCGACGACAACGACGCCGCCAACGAAACCGAGTGAGCCCCGTTCACGCATGGATCAACCGCTGATCAACCGCATTGTCGAAGGCGCGCTGCTGGCCTCCAGCCAGCCGCTCACCCTCGCCCAGCTGCAGGGTCTGTTCCCGGAAGAGGAACCGGCACCGCCGGGCAGCATCGAGCGCGCACTGGAAATCCTGCGCGACGGCTGCGCCGACCGCGGCGTGGAGCTGGTCGAGGTCGCCTCCGGCTTCCGCTTCCAGGTCACAAACGAAGTGCACGGCTACATCACCCGGCTGTGGACCGAACGCAAGACCCGTTACACCCGCGCCACCCTGGAAACCCTGGCCCTGATCGCCTACCGCCAGCCCATCACCCGCGGCGAGATCGAGCAGGTGCGCGGTGTGGCCGTGAGCAGCAACATCATCCAGGCCCTGGAAGAACGCGAATGGATCCGCGTCGTCGGTCACCGCGACGTACCCGGCAAGCCGGCGCTGTTTGGCACCACCAAGGGCTTCCTGGACTACTTCGGGCTCAAGCGCCTGGACGAGCTGCCCCCGCTGTCGGAACTGCGCGACCTGGGCGAACTGGAACCGCAGCTGCCGCTGGACAGCGACGGCCAGCCGGCCGGGAAGATCGCCGCCGGCGTGTCTGCTGGTGATGCCGATGCCGATGCTGATGGCGACATCGACGCGGCCGCGAACGACGCCGACGACACCGATGACGCTGGCACGCGCGGCTCTACGGCCGAAGACACCGGCGACACCCGCCGCATGAACCGCCTCGACCGCTTCTCCGCCCGACTGGCGCAAAGCGACGAAGAAACCGACAATACGCACGACCCCGAATTCAACGCGTCGCCGTCACTCCCCGACAGCGACGACGAACCCGATACCGCGCCGGGAACACGCGCGGCGCATCCGAACGAAACCGAAAACAACGCCGTCGCGACGACGACCGTGGCTGTTGACGAAGCCGATCCCGAACCAGAGGCCGACGAAGTGTCGCCGGCCGGAGCCAAGTAAATGAGTGACACCCCTCGCAAGCTGTCGTTGAACAAGCTTTCGCTCAAGCGCGAAACCGCCGCCGAACAGCCCAAGCTCGAAGAACGCCTGCACAAGGTCCTGGCCCAGGCCGGACTCGGCTCGCGCCGCGCGCTGGAACAGCGCATTGCCGACGGCCTGGTCAAGGTCAACGGCGAAGTCGCGCAGACCGGCCAGTCCATCAAGAGCGGCGACAAGGTCGAACTGGATGGCCGCGGCTTCGTGGCCACCGCACTGACCGAAAACTCGCGCGTGCTCGCCTATAACAAGCAGGAAGGCGAAGTCACCACCCGCGAAGATCCCGAAGGTCGCCCGACCGTGTTCGAAGCGCTGCCGGCCCTGAAGGGCGCGCGCTGGATCGCCATCGGCCGCCTCGACATCAATACCACTGGCCTGCTGCTGGCCACCACCGACGGTGAACTGGCCAACGCCATGATGCACCCCTCGTTCGAGGTGGAGCGCGAGTACGTGGTGCGCGTGCGCGCCCCGGAAGGCGAAGACAAGGTGCCGGACAACATCGTCGACCGCCTCGCCCGTGGCGTGGCGCTGGACGACGGCCCGGCCAAGTTCGATGAAATCGAGCGCATCGGCGGCACCGATTCGCACGACTGGTTCCGCGTGGTGGTGAAGGAAGGTCGCAACCGCGAAGTGCGCCGCCTGTGGGAGTCGCAGGGCTGCCAGGTGAGCCGCCTGAAGCGCACCCGTTACGGCAAGGTCAGCCTGCCGCGCGAACTGCTGCGCGGCCAGTGGATTGAACTGCCGGCCAAGCAGGTTGAACAGCTGCGCGCCGAACTGAAGCTGGAAGAAGGCGCGCCGTCGGCGCTGACCCTGCAGCCGGTGATCGGCCAGCGTCGTGCTGCCAAGACCACCGTGCGCGTCTCGCGCGACGGTGCCCGCGGCAACGCCTACGTCAACGGCAACAACGTCGCCGATGAAGGCCGCGAACTGCGCCGCTTCGACAACGTGCGCGAAGATCGCGGCCGTGGTCGCGGTGGCAAGGGCGGCGGCTTCAAGGGCGGCCTGACCGTCAGCGGCGAAGCGGCGGCCAAGCAGTCGCAGCGTCCGTTCAAGCAGCGCGCCGACAAGAATTCCCGTGCCCTGCCCGAAGGCAATCCGGCCGCGTTCCGCAGCTGGTACGTGCCCGATGGCGTCAGCACCGGTCCGAGCAACCACCGCAATGCCGGTCCGGGCGCAGCCCGTGGCCCCGGCGCACGCGGTCCGGGTGCCGGTGGCCAGGGCCGTCCGTTCGGCAAGCCCAAGCCCGGTGCCGGCGGCCAGGGTCAGGGTCGCGGCGGCTTCGGCGGTGAAGGTCGTAGCCCCTATGGCGGCGAAGGCCGCAGCGAAGGTCGCGGCGGCTTCGGCGGCCAGGGTCGTCCGGCCGGTGCCGGCGCAGGCAACCGTGGCGGTCAGGGCGCACAGCGCCATCCGTACGGTCACCCGGGCAATGCCCCCAGCTTCCCGTCCGATCACGCCAACCCCGGTGCCAGCCCGTACGGCAACGCCCGTCCCAGCGGCAACCGCAATGCCGGCCCGCGCGGCCCCGGCGGCCCGGGTGGCAATCGCGGCCCCGGCGGCAATCGCGGTCCGGGCGGTCGTCCGGGTGGCGGCGGTCGCCCCGGCGGCGGTAACCGTGGCCCCGGTGGTCCGGGCGGCGGCGGTCACCGTGGCGGCCCGCGCGGCGGCTGATAGCAGGTAATGAAAAACGGCCCTTCGGGGCCGTTTTTTCTGGACGCCACATCCAACCGCAGGCAATGTTTGATCACTCGTAGCGACGCGCCATGCGCGTCCCTCGGATCACGCTCACCCATCAGGAAAACACACATGACACGGAAGTTGAACGCAGTCCTCCTCTGCACCCTCATCCTCACCACCTTGGCCGGCTGCAAGAAGGTCCAGGAAGAACTGGCCGCATCACAGAATCCCTTCCCGAAGTCCTCGCCACTTCATGCCCCGGTGGATCGGGTCACCCGCAAGCTGATCAACGACCCGGTCTACGTGCAGCGCATGCAGGGCGTCAGCCGTGAGCAGGCGATGGTGTTGGGCGCGCAGTTCACGATGAACGGCATGGCCCGGCTGGACGTGCGCCAGTTGGAGCACCGCGCTGAGCTGTTCAGCCAGATATTGGAGAAGCAGCCTGTTGCCGACTGCGCCGCGATGGTCAAAGTCAGCACCCCGGCCGAAGCCGCACGCAATGCTGATCGCTTGTTCGACACCTTGGCCACGATGCCCCAACCGGTGATCGACCAGTGGTTCGACTTTACCCACGAAGCCGCGATGGCCGAGCTGCATCAGCGCCCTCGTCTGCAGATAAGCGACGCGCAGGTCAACGAGGCGGCGATGGCGTTGGTCAACCTCATCCCCAGCGAACGCGACCAGCGCCGCCTTGGCCTGGTACTGAGCAACATCAGCCTGGCCACCGACGCCGACGCCTGCTGGGCGGCGCGTACCCTGTATGCCTACATTCCCAAGCTGCCCGAACCGCAGCGCGGCCATATGGCCTGGGCGGTGACGCGACAGTAAAAAAAAAGCCGGCGCAAGCCGGCTTTTTATGGACCGTAGTGCCGGGCTCTGCCCGGCAATCGCGAACCGTCAGCGTCGCTCAATCGTGAACTTGCTACCCGCCACACCCAGATCCCAGCCCTTGCCCGTACCGGCCAGTGCCAGGGACACATTGCCCTTGGTCACCACCTGGGCACTGCTGGACTTGTCCGCTCCTGCATGCGCTTCCACCGAGGCGTAAGAACCAATCAGGTCATTCACCGAATAGGCCCCGCTGAAGCGCCCCTTGCCATCCACGATCTTCGACTTGCCCACGGTCAAGCCACCGCCTTTGACAGTGATCTTCACCGGAATACGCGCACCGTTGTCGCAGGTGATCGTGCCGGTGCCGGACGCCGTCTTGTAGAACGCCGACCAGCCGGCCAGGTTGTAGGCCAGTTCGCAGTCGATGTTCCCCGCCGCCTGTGCAGCGGGGACGGCGGCCACGGTGGTCAGGGCGATCAGAGCCAGGGCGTACTTCTTCATTGCGATGCGCTCATGTGACGGGAGAATGGCGCTGAATCTAGCAGTGCGCGTGTGTGGTCCAAATGAGGCCACACACCCGCATGCGGGTTGCGTTCAGCTGCCGGAGGCATCACCGCTGTGAAGGGTAAAGCCGTCGGCATCCAGCATCGCCGGGAAGCGTGCGCGGTGCGCAGCCAGCGCAGCGGCGGAGATGGTGGTGGTCACCACCTGCTCGGTCTCGCGGACCTCCACCTGCGGCTGGCCGAGGAAGTCGATCACCGCGCTGTCGCCGGCGTAGTGCAGGTCGTTGCCGTCCACGCCGACGCGGTTCACCGCTGCCACGTAGCACAGGTTCTCAATCGCGCGTGCGCGCAGCAACGTGCGCCACGGGTAGGCCCGCGCCGACGGCCAGTTGGCGACGAAGATCTGCAGGTCGAAGTCCAGCTCTTCCGCGCGCTCCACGTCGTAGCGGTTGCGGCAGAAGACCGGGAAACGCAGGTCGTAGCAGACCAGCGGATTGATCCGCCAGCCCTTCCATTCCACGCTCAAGCGATCGTTGCCGGCGGCATAGCGCAGGTGCTCGTCGCCGTAACGGAACAGGTGGCGCTTGTCGTAGTGCTGCAGCTCGCCATCCGGCGTGGCCCACAACAAACGGTTGTACACGCCCTCGCCCACCCGCAACTGCACGCTGCCGGTCACCGCTGCCCCCAGTTTGGCGGCCTGCTCGCGGATCCACGCCACGGTCGGGCCTTCCATGCCTTCAGCACGGAAGATCGCGTCGTTGGAGAACCCGCTGGTGAACGTTTCCGGCAGGATCACCAGGTCGGTATTGCCGGCCAGCGGGGCCAGCAACGCACCGTAGTGTTCGCGGTTACCTTGCGGGTCGTGCCAGCGGGTGTTGCCCTGCACCAGGCTGATGCGCAGGTCGGCGCGTGCGGGGGCGTTCATCAGAGCACCTTCAGGCGTTCAATGGCGGCGTCCATGGTCGCGTCGTTCTTGGCAAAGCACAGGCGCACCAGGCGCTGGCCTTCCGGCGCGGTTTCATAGAACGGCGACAGCGGAATGGCGGCTACACCCTTTTCGATGGTGAGCCACTTCACAAACTCGTGGTCGGGCAGATCGCTGATCGCCGAATAGTCCACCAGCTGGAAGTAACCGCCCGGCACCGGCAGCGGCTTCAGGCGCGTGCCCAGCAGTTGCTCGCGGAAGCGGTCACGCTTGGCCTGGTAGAACGCGCCCAGTTCCAGATGATGCTCCGGTTCGTCGCGGATCATCGCGGCGAAGCCGTACTGGGCGGGGCCGAAGCTGGTGAAAGTGTTGTACTGGTGTACCTTGCGGAACTCGGCGGTCAGTGCCGGCGGGGCCACGGCATAGCCGATCTTCCAGCCAGTGCAGTGGTAGGTCTTGCCGAAGCTGGAGATGACGAAAGTACGCTCCCGCAGCTCGGGATAGCGCAGCGCCGATTCGTGGCGGCGGCCGTCATAGATGATGTGTTCGTACACTTCATCGGAAATCAGATAGATGCCGGTGCCGCGCAGCACATCGCACAGAGCCTGCATGTCTGCCTCGGTGAGCATGGCACCGGACGGATTGTGCGGGGTATTGACCATCAGCAGGCGGGTACGCGGGGTGATGGCGGCACGCACGCGGTCCCAGTCCACCGCAAAGGTCTGCGGGTCCAGCGGCACGTGCACAGCGCGCGCACCGGCCAGGTCGATGGCGGGCTCGTAGCAGTCGTACGCGGGGTCGAGCACGATCACTTCCTCGCCCGGGCGGACCACCGCGTGGATGGCATTGAAAATCGCTTCGGTCGCACCGCTGGTGACGGTGATTTCGGTGTCGGGGTTGACCTGTGCGCCGTACAGATCCAGCGACTTCTGGGCGATGGCCTGGCGCAGCGGAGCCACACCGGTCATCGGCGGGTATTGGTTCAGGCCGGCCTGCATGGCCTTCACGGTTTCATCGATGAGCCGCTGCGGCGCGGAGAAGTCCGGGAACCCCTGCCCCAGGTTGACGGCCCCATGCTCGGCAGCGAGTTGGGACATCACGGTGAAGATGGTGGTGCCCACCTTGGGCAGCTTGGTCTGCGGGTTCATCGGCATCGCTGGCAGGATCAGGAGACCTTGCAGTGTAAAGGATGGGTACCGAATCGGGTCCACATGGCCATCTACGCACAGCCCATCAAACGCGATCCCGCTACACTCCTCCCCATGCACAACACCCCGAATACGCCCCCGTTGCTGGCGGCTCATGGCCTCACCTTCAACCGCAACGATGAACCCGTGTTCGGGCCGCTGGACCTGCAGGTGGATGCCGGCGAGGCGCTGCTGGTGCAGGGCGGCAACGGGGCCGGCAAGACCACCCTGCTGCGGGTGCTGGCCGGGTTGCTGCGGCCGGGGGGCGGGCAGATCCAGATCGACGGCAAGCCGGCCGGGCACCGTGAACGGGCCCGCTTCGTCGCCTACCTGAGCCACCTGCCGGCGCTGAAGGCCGACCTGGACACCCTGGAAAACCTGAATTTCCTGTGCGGCCTGCATGGCCGCCGGTCCCGCCAGATGCCGGGCAATGCCTTGGCGATCGTAGGTCTGGCCGGCTATGAGGACACCCTGGTACGGCAGCTTTCAGCCGGCCAGAAGCGACGCCTCGCGCTGGCCCGCATCTGGCTGTCGCCGGCACCGCTGTGGCTGCTGGACGAGCCTTACGCCAATCTGGATCTGGATGGGATCAACCTGGTCAACCGGATGATTTCCGCGCACCTCCGTGCCGGCGGGGCCGCCTTGGTGACCACGCACGGGGCGTATGCCGCGCCGCCGGTGCGCACGCGGTTGATTGAGTTGTCCGCGCCGGGGGCCACCGCATGATCGCCCCCGGTACCGAACCCGGCCTGTGGCAGACCGCCCGCGCCCTGGTCGCCCGCGACCTGCGCCTGCTCTGGCGGCGGCGCGGCGATGCGTTGCAGCCGGTCCTCTTCGCGCTGCTGGTGGTGGTGCTGTTCGCGCTGGCGCTGGGCCGCGACCCGGACACGATGAGCCGGGTGGCCTCGGCGGTGCTATGGCTGGCGGTGCTGCTGGCCGGACAGCTGGCGCTGGATTCACTGTTCCGAAGCGACGCCGAGGACGGCTCGCTGGAACAATGGCTGCTGGCCCCGGTGCCGCTGGCCTGGCTGGTGCTGGTGCGGGTGCTGCTGCATTGGGCCACCACCGCCCTGCCCTTGATCGTGGTCAGCCCGCTGCTGGCCGAAATGCTGCATCTGCCGCATGACCAATTGCCGCTGTTGCTGGCATCGTTGCTGCTGGGTACCCCGCTGCTGAGCCTGATTGGCGGCGTGGTGGCTGCGCTGACGGTCAGCATTCGTCGCTCTGGTATTCTCGTGGCGTTGCTGGCGCTGCCGCTGTATGTGCCGGTGCTGGTGTTTGGCGCGGGGGCGGTTTCAGCCGCCGCGCGCGGCCAGGATCCCGTGGGAGCGCTGCTGCTGCTGGGGGCCGGTCTGGTGGTGGCGCTGGTGCTGGCCCCATTGGCCACCGCCGCGGCGATACGGATATCGTTGAGTTGATGATTGTGCTGTGTGTTGCCCTGTTCACCGCAGACGCGCATGGCGCGTCCCTACGATCAGCCGTTGTTTTGCCCATCGTTGAGATTGCCTTCGCTGCATGAACTCCCTGACCCGCTGGTTCCACCAATTCGGTTCACCGCCCACCTTCGACCGCTTCGCCGCGCGCTGGTCGCGCCTGTTTTATGTAGCGGCGGTGCCGGTGCTGCTGATCGGGCTGTACCAGGGACTGTTCGTGGTGCCGGCAGAAGCCAAGCAGCTGGACGCCTTCCGCATCATCTACATCCACGTGCCCAGCGCCTGGATGAGCCTCTTCGTGTTCGCGCTCATGGCCTTGTACGCTGCCATCGCGCTGATCTGGCGGATCAAGATCTGCGAGATCCTGGCCATGGCCTGCGCGCCGATGGGCGCGGGTTTCACCCTGATCACCCTGCTCACCGGCAGCATCTGGGGCAAAAGCACCTGGGGCACATGGTGGGATTGGGACCCGCGCATGACCAGCGAGCTGGTGCTGCTGTTCCTGTACCTGGGCGTCATTGGCCTGTACCACGCCATTGAAGACCGCCGCAGCGCCGCGCGTGCCGCTGGCCTGTTGGCCATTGTGGGTGTGAGCCTGCTGCCGGTGATCCGCTATTCGGTCGACTGGTGGGGCGGCCTGCACCAGCGCCAGTCGATCAACGTGTTCGGCGACAACGCCGTGCGCGACCAGCTCATCGGCCCGCTGTGGTGGATGGTGGTGGCGACCAAGCTGTGGTTTGCCGGTTCGCTGCTGGCCAAGGCCCGCGCCGATAATCTTTCGCGTGAGGCCGGCAAGGCCTGGGTGGCCGAACGTTTTGGCGGCGCACCCGCCAGGGAGTCCGCGCCATGACCCACGTTCCCTTCCTGATCGCTGCGTTTTCGGTGTTCGTGCTGGTATTGGCCGCCGATGCATTCGGTTCCTGGCTGCGTCTGCGCAGTGCCAAGCGCCAGGCCATGCGCAAACAGGAACGCCTGCGCGCGAGAGAGAAAACGCCGGCCACCGCCCCGCTCAGCACGGAGCTGAGCCGATGACCCCGGTACAGCGTCGCCGCCTGATGTGGGTGTTGATCGTGCTGTTGGCCGGTGGCCTGGCCACCACGCTGGTGGCATTCGCGCTGCAGCGGAACATCGCTTATCTCTACACCCCCGCAGAAGTGCTGCGCGGCGATGCCGGCAGCCAGGAGCGCTTCCGGCTCGGCGGCATGGTGGTGAAAGGTTCGTTCCAGCGTGCGGAAGGCTCTCTGGAAGCCCACTTCGTGGTCACCGACGGCGACGCCACCCTGCCGGTGAGTACCTCTCGCATGCTGCCGGACATGTTTGCCGAAGGCACCGCCGTGGTCGCCAGCGGCCGCCTCGAGAATGGCCGCTTCATCGCCGATGAAGTCCTGGCCAAGCACGACGAGAACTACGTGCCCAAGGAAGTGGCCGACAAGATGGGCGCGGCGCACACCAAGCACGACGTGCCGGTGCCGGCCGTGGAGGCACGCTGAGTGCTGCCTGAGCTGGGGCAGATTCTGCTGGGCTGTGCACTGCTGGCCGCGCTGCTGCAGGCGGTGCTGCCGCTGTTGGGCGCGCAGCGCCAGCGGGCCGAGTGGATGGCCATCGCCCGCCCGGCCGCGTATGCGCAACTGGTGCTGATTGCCAGCGCGTTCGCCGTGCTTACCGCCGCCTTCGTGCAGCAGGACTTCTCGGTGCGCTACGTGGCCGAAAACTCCAACACGCTGCTGCCGCTGGCCTACCGCTATTCCGCGGTATGGGGCGCGCACGAAGGTTCGCTGCTGATGTGGGTGCTGGTGCTGGCGCTATGGGGCGGCGCGGTGGCGGTGGGCTCCAAGCAATTGCCCGACACCGTGCGCGCACGCGTGTTGGGGGTGATGGGCATCATCAGCGTGGGCTTCATCGCCTTCCTGTTCTTCACCTCCAATCCGTTCAACCGGCTGCTGCCGGCTCCGCTGGAAGGCCGCGACCTCAACCCGCTGCTGCAGGACCCGGGGCTGATCATCCACCCACCGATGCTGTATATCGGCTACGTGGGCTTTGCGGTTCCCTTCGCCTTCGCCATTGCCGCGCTGCTGGACGGCCGCGTGGACGCACGCTGGCTGCGCTGGACCCGGCCGTGGACCAACATCGCCTGGGGCTTCCTCACCCTGGGCATCGCGCTGGGCAGCTGGTGGGCGTACTACGAGCTGGGCTGGGGCGGCTGGTGGTTCTGGGACCCGGTGGAAAACGCCAGCTTCATGCCCTGGCTGGCCGGTGCCGCGCTGATCCATTCGCAGGCGGTGACTGAAAAGCGCGGCAGCTTCGCCAGTTGGACCCTGCTGCTGGCCATCGCCGCGTTCGCGCTGTCGCTGCTGGGGGCCTTCCTGGTGCGCTCGGGCGTACTGACCAGCGTGCACTCGTTCGCCGCTGATCCGGCGCGCGGTGCCTTCATTCTCGTGTTCCTGGCACTGGTGGTCGGTGCGGCGCTGCTGTTGTATGCGCTGCGTGCCGGCGGCCTGAACGTGGACGACCCGCGCAAGGGATTCATGGCCACCTCGCGCGAGACCCTGTTGCTGGCCAACAACCTGCTGCTGGCCACCGCGTGCGCGATGGTGCTGCTGGGCACGCTGTATCCGCTGCTGGCGGATGCGCTGGGGCTGGGCAAGGTGAGTGTTGGACCGCCCTACTTCGGCACCCTGTTCCTCCTGCTGATGGCCCCGCTGGTGCTGCTGCTGCCGTTCGGCCCATTGGTGAACTGGCAGCGTGACCAGGCGTCACGTCGGCTGGCGCTGCTCGCCCCGTGGGCGGTGTTCGCGCTGCTGCTGGGCGGGGTCGCGTGGTTCATGGCTCCGCAGGGCAAGTTGAAAACCGCCGCCGGCGTTGCGGCCGCCGCGTGGGTGACCTTCGGTACCGCGCGCTTCGTCTGGCAGCGCCTGCGCGGCAATGGCCGCTTCAACGCGGAAATGGTCGGCATGCTGCTGGCGCATTTCGGCGTGGCGGTGTTCCTCGTCGGCGCGCTGCTGGTGGAAGCACTGAACGTGCAGCGCGAAATCGCCCTCGCTCCCGGCCAGCAGATCGAGATCGGTCGTTACGCGTTCCAGTTCGAAGGCGTGGATCACCAGCAGGGCCCGAACTACGTGGCCGACCGCGGCCACGTGCGGGTCTTCGCCGGCGAGCGTGAAATCGCCCTGCTGCACCCGGAAAAGCGCGCCTATGCCAGCGGCGGCCAGGTGATGACCGAAGCCGGCATCCATGCACGGGTAAATGGCGATGTCTACGTGGCATTGGGCGAGCCGCTGGGCAACAATGCCTGGGCGCTGCGCGTGCATATCAAGCCGTTTGTCCGCTGGATCTGGCTGGGTGCGCTGCTGATGGCGCTGGGCGGGTTTGTCACCGCCGCTGACCGCCGCTTCCGCCGTATCAAGGAATTACCCAATGTCTGAGCCCCGCCCCATTCCGCCTGTTGCCATCGTCATCGGCGTGCTGTTCTTCTTCGGGCTGCTCGGACTGATGATCTACGGGGTGATGAAGTCCGGCGCGCCGGACCGTGACATCCTGCCTTCAGCGCTGATCAACAAACCCGCGCCGGCGTTTGCGCTGCCGATTCTGCATGACCCGCAGACCACTGTGAGCAGCACCGAGCTACGTGGCGCGCCCTACGTGCTGAACGTGTGGGGCAGCTGGTGCGCCGCCTGCCGTGAAGAACACCCGGTGCTGACGAAGTTCGCCGAAACCAAGCGCGTGCGCGTGATCGGCTACAACTGGAAAGACGAACCAGCCGATGCACTGCGTTGGCTGGAAACGCTGGGCAATCCGTTCGTGCTGGTGCTGGCGGATATCGAAGGCCGCACCGCAATTGACTGGGGCGTGACCGCCGCGCCGGAGACCTTCCTCGTCGACGCCAGCGGCGTGGTGCGCTGGAAGTACAGCGGCGCGCTCACCCAGCGCGTGATCGACACCCAACTGCTGCCGGAACTGGACAAACTGGACCGTGCCCATGCGCAACCTGCTGCCACGCCGCCGCCAGCTGAGTAAAGGCCGCGTCCTGCTGTTGGCCACCGTGTTGTGGCCGGCAATGGCGTGGTCACAGGCGGTCAGCGACCCTACTCCGCTGCAGTACCGCGATGCGGCCGAGGAAGCCCGCTTCCACGCGCTGGCCGCTGAGCTGCGCTGCGTGCAGTGCCAGAACCAATCGCTGGCCGATTCCAACGCACAGATCGCGCACGACCTGCGCCGTGAAGTGCTGACCCTCATGCAACAGGGCAACAGCGACGCCCAGATCAAGCAGTTCCTGGTCGAGCGCTATGGCGAGTTCGTGCTGTACCGTCCGGCGATGGACGCGCGCAACAGCCTGCTCTGGTTCGGGCCACTGGGCGTGCTGCTGATCGGCGCGGGCACCGTGTTCTGGGTGGTGCGGCGACGCAGCCGCACCGTGCAACCGATGGATGAAAGCGAGGAACGCTGGTGAACCTGTGGCTGCCTGCCTTTGCCGCATTCGCCGCGGCTGTGATGGCACTGATGGTGCTGTGGCCGCTACGGGGCAGTGGGCGCAAGGGCTTCATCGCCCTGACCATCGCACTCGGCGTCGCCGGATGTGCCTTGTATGTGCTGGTAGGCACCCCCGAGGCCACCACACCGCGTACAGAAACTGCTGCCTCCAACGACCTGCAGCAAGGCATCCGCGAGCTGCAGCAGGCGCTGGAACGCGAGCCGCAGCGCGCCGATGGCTGGGCGCTGCTGGGGCGTTCGCAGCTGGCGTTGGGGAAAACCGAAGAAGCCAACACCGCCTTTGAACGCGCGGTGGCGCTTGCCCCGGACGAAGCACCGGTACTGGTGGAAGCCGCGCAGGCGCGTGCGCAGAGCCACCCCACCCGGCAGTTCGACGACACCGCGCTGCAGTGGCTGCGGCATGCGCAGCAGGTGGACCCGAACAGCGAACGGGCGGCGTGGCTGATTGGCGTGGCGCTGCGTCAACGCGGCCAGAACGCGGAAGCCGCGCAGGTGTGGGAAGCGTTGCTGCCGAAGCTGGAACCGGGTGCGGCGGCGGCCTTGCGTGAGCAGATTGCGATTGCGCGGAGCGTCGGCGGTGATGCGCCGGCTGCAGCATCGAGCGGTCACGCGTTGCAGGTTTCGGTGGCGCTGGCTGCGGGCACGAAGGCGGACGCCCTACCCGCCAATGCCACCGTGTTCATCATCGCCCGCCAGCCCGGCGGCCCGCCGATGCCGGTGGCCGTGGAGAAGCATGCGCTGGCGGATCTGCCGATCACCGTAACGCTGGATGATGGCGACAGCCCGATGCCGACCGTGAAGTTGTCTGCCTTGAACGAGGTAGAGGTGTTTGCGCGGGTGTCAGCCAGTGGGCAGGCAAACCGGAAGGAAGGCGATGTGGATTCCCAAGCCGTGCGGGTAAAGCTACCCCACACCGGCACAGTGAAGCTCACCCTGCCGTAGAGCCACGCCCTGCGTGGCTTCGCGGTGTTCCATTGTTCGGCACCCCGCCTTCGCGCCACGCAGCTAGAATGCCCGCATGACCGAATTCATTCCCCCCGGCACCCGTTACCACTCCCTGCCCTCGCCCTTCGCGTTCAAGCGCGGCGGCGAACTGCACGGTGCCCATGTGGCCTATGAAACCTGGGGCACCCCCAACGCTGCCGCCGACAACGCCGTCCTGATCGTCACCGGCCTGTCCCCCGACGCGCATGCCGCGGCCAATGCCGACAACCCGGCTCCCGGCTGGTGGGAAGCCATGGTCGGCCCCAACAAGCCGATCGACACCGACCGCTGGTTTGTAATCTGCGTGAACTCACTGGGCAGCTGCAAAGGTTCCACGGGCCCGGCCTCACTCAATCCGGCTACCGGCGAAACGTATCGCCTGAGCTTCCCGGAACTGTCCATCGAAGACGGTGCACGCGCGGCCGTCGAAGTGGTGCGCGCCCTGGGCGTCAGCGAGCTGGCCTGCGTCATCGGCAACTCCATGGGCGGCATGACCGCGCTGGCACTGCTGCACCTGCATCCCGGCATTGCACGCAGCCATATCAATATCTCCGGCAGCGCGCAGGCGTTGCCGTTCTCCATCGCCATCCGCTCGCTGCAGCGCGAGGCGATCCGCCTGGACCCGCAGTGGAATGCGGGGCGCTATACTGAGAGCGAGTACCCGGAATCGGGCATGCGCATGGCGCGCAAGCTTGGCGTCATTACCTACCGCTCCGCGCTGGAATGGGACGGCCGCTTCGGCCGCGTGCGGCTGGACTCGGACCAGACCGACGATGATCCGTTTGGCCTGGAATTCCAGGTGGAAAGCTACCTTGAAGGCCACGCGCGGCGATTCGTGCGCTTCTTCGATCCCAACTGCTATCTGTATCTGAGCCGCTCGATGGACTGGTTCGACCTGGCCGAGTACGCCGATGGCGACGTGATGGCCGGGCTGGCGCAGATCAAGGTGGCCAAGGCATTGGCGATTGGTGCCAACACCGACATCCTTTTCCCGGTGCAGCAACAGCAGCAGATCGCCGACGGCCTGCGCGCCGGTGGTGCCGACGCGCAGTTCATCGGGCTGGATTCACCGCAGGGGCACGATGCGTTCCTGGTGGATTTCGAGCGCTTCGGGCCGGCGGTACGGGGCTTCCTCGACGTGCTGTGATGTTGGGGATGTTGGGGATGTTGGGAATATCGGTATTGCTGGATACAGGTAGGGTCGCTCGACAGACGACCGCACGTACTGGCACCACGTTCGGTAAGGCATGACCCCAGAACGAAGTAACGCATGACCCAACGGCCATCACGCGCCTCCGCGTCAGGGATCATGCGTCACCGTGCTGATCGCCGCTATCGGCGGTCGTCTGTCGACCGACCCTACCCGTACTCACGCAATCCGTTTTCCGTAACTCGTCCTCGTCCATCAACGCGTTCCGCTTCTGGATCGCCGCCGACGCGGCTTGCGCATTCCAGGCAGACTCAACACGAGCCCTTCATCGGTATGACGCAAGGTCATCCGTGCGCTGTGACGCACATTCAAGCCGTGCAGCCACCAGCCGAACAGTGACACTTCCAGTGGCGGTGGGCATACGGGACAGGTGGGTGCGCTGTGGCTTTGTCGCTCCACGACGCGTACCTGGAAGGGCATCTGCCGGCAGGTGCAGCGTGGGGCTGGGGTGGCCTGGGTATCTGGCGTGTCTGCGTCTTCGTCATGCATACGGAATCTCCGGTGGTGTTCTCCCTCGCCGGAATGGCGAGGGAGTCGGGAGGCTGAGATCCGTTTGATGGCGCACGGGCGTAGCATGTTTCCGCGAGGGTCTTGTATTCCGCTACCCTCCCGACGTGAAACAACCAACTTCCACCATCAAACGGAATTCTCAGGCTCCGTAGCCACAGGTTGCAGCGTGTGCGAAGCATACGGGAATGCAACATTTCCTATCGGGTGGTGAGATGGTCGGCGGCAACGTGTGAGGTGACGTCGTGATGTGCGCGTTTTCGCGAAATGCGTGAGCTGCAGCGCGGTTTGCGGAGGAAGTCCATCACTATTTCGGCTGCGGGATTACCGATTGCATGTGCGGCAAGAGCATGCGGTTCGATGTCGTATGTGGCTGATGATGCGCGGGCGTGGCCGGCACCGCCTGGGCCGGCCAACGGCCGGCGCTACCGGTCAAGGCACCGTCGCGGAATCAGTCCTCGACCAGGGTGCCGTCGCGCAGGCGGTAGCTGTGCTGGACGATACCCTCGGGCAGTTCGTCGTGGGTGATCATCACCATGCTGCGGCCGCCGAGCGCGGCGACCAGGTCGTGCAGCAGTGCCTGCGCGGTGTCTACATCCAGGCCTTCAGTCGGCTCATCGAGCAGCAGCACCGGTGCGTCACGCAGCAGCGCACGCGCAAGTGCCAAGCGCCGCGCCTGCCCGGCCGACATCGTCGCCCCGTTCTCGCCGACCCAGGCATTCAACCCACCAATGCCCTCCGCCCACGCCTGCAGGCGCACGTCAGCCAACACCTGCCATAGGCGTTCGTCACTGGCTGCCACATCCCCCAAACGCAGGTTGTCGGCCACGGTGCCCGCAAACACCGGCGCGTTCTGCGGCAGCCAGGCAATCTGCTTGTGCCACTCCGCTTGCGCCACCGTCCGGATGTCCACGTCGCCATAGCGCACGCTACCCGCTTCCGGATCCCACAGCCGCAGCATCAATGCGGACAGCGTGGTCTTGCCGCTGCCGCTGTCGCCGCGCAGCGCGATGCGCTCACCCGGTGCCACGCGAAGATTCACATGCTGCAGCAGCGCCCTGCCCTGCCCGGGCCAGCGGAAGCTGATATCGCACAATTCCAACACCGCCGCGCCTGCCGGCAACGCCACCGGAACCACCGCATCGGCCACGCTGCTGTCCTGGTCGACGATGCTTTCCAGCCGCCCTGCCGCCACCTTTCCGCTCAACCACGACTGCCACGCCAGGCCGATGCCGGCCCACAGCTCGATCAGCGCCACGGTGAGAAACACCAGCGCCGCTGCATAGGCCGCATCCACCGCCCCGCGTTCAAACGCGCCCAGGGCGAGCCAGATCATCGCCACCAAGCCCACCGAAGCGCACAGCCCGTGCAGCGCATTGCCGGCCACCAGCCGCCAACGCCGGCGACGGTCGCGCGAACGCAGTTGCTTGGCGGCCACATTGACGCGCTGCTGCCAATGGTCGCGTGCCTGCAGTGCGGTCAGATCCGCCGCGCCTTCCAGACCTTCAAACGCCTGCGTGCGCAGTTGCGCACGGTGCAGCGCGCGGTCGCGCTCGTGCGCACCGGCACCGCGCACGGTGAACCACGGCACGCCGAGCCCGATCACCAGGGCCAGCACCGCCAGCAGCAGCGCGGCCGGTGGGTAGATCAGCAACGCGGAACCGACCGCCGCCAGCGACACACCGCCCAGCGCAATCAATGGACCGATGGCACGCACCAGCAGCCCGTCCACTTCATTGATGTCGCTGAGCAGGCGCGCCAGCAGTTCACCGGTGCGCATGCCGGCCAGCTTGGCCGGGGCCAGCGGCAGCGCGCGCCGGAAGAACCACACGCGCAGGTCGCGCGCGATGCGCAGGGTGACGTCGTGGCCGACCAGCTTCTCGAAATAGCGCGAGGCGATGCGCGCCATGGTCAGGCCACGGATACCGGCCGAGGGCGAGAAGAAGTTGAAGCCACTGCCCAACCCTGCTGCACCGGCCAACGCTGCCGCCGTGAGGAAGCCGCCCGACAAGCCCAACAGCGCGGTGCCGGCCAGCATCGTGGTCCACAGCAGCAGCACGGTCAGCAGCAGGCGACCGCGATGGCGGACGAATATCTGTTTCAGCCCGTCGGTACGTGCGGTACTCATGCCTGCACCTCCGGCTGTGTTGCGTGCAACGTGGTCAGTTCCAAGCGCGTGTCGGCCCAGCGCATCGCCACCTCGCTATGGGTGGCGATCACCACGACACGGTCGCGTGCGAAGGCGGCGAGGGTCTGCAGCAAGGCCGCTTCGGTGTCCGGGTCGAGGAATGCAGTCGGCTCATCCAGCAACAGCACCTGCGGGTCGCGCAACAGCAACCGCGCCAATCCAATGCGGCGTGCTTCGCCACCGGAAAGACCGAAACCCCGCTCGCCGATCACGGTGTCCAGGCCCTGCGGCAGCGCACGCGCAAAGCGCATCACCTGCGCCGCTTCGGCCACCGCATGCAGGCGCGCGTCGCTGGCACCGGGGTCGGCGAGGCGCAGGTTGTCGGCGATGCTGCCGTGGAACAGGTACGGCCGTTGCCCGGCGTAGCCCACCTCCAGCCCGGGGCGCAGCACGATGCTGCCGCCGCACGGTGGCAACCAGCCGGCCAGTGCCTCCAGCAGCGTGCTCTTGCCGCTGCCGCTGGGCCCCACCAATGCCAGGCGCTGACCGGGCTCGAGATGGAACGACAGTTGTTGGATCACGTTGTGCGGTGCGCCCAACGGACGCAGCGCCAGGTCACGCACGACCACCGGGTGCGCATGCTGCTCCAGCAGCTCGGGCGCGCGCGGCGTCGCGGCCGCGCCGTTGCTGGCGGGGGCGGCGGGCAACTCGCCGAGCAGGCGCTCCACCTCGGCGGCGGCCGCGAGCGCATTGGCGCGGTCGTGGTAATGCGCGGCCAACCGGCGCAGCGGTGCGTAGAACTCCGGGGCCAGCAGCAGGCAGAACATGCCGGCACCCAGCGTCGGCACGGCCGCATGCAGTGACATCAGGCCCAGGTAACTCAAGCCCAGGTACAGCGCCACCATCGCCACGCTGACCGAGGCGAAGAACTCCAGCACGGTGGAGGACAGGAACGCGATCCGCAGCACCTTCATGGTGCGCTCGCGCACGCCTTCGGCCGCGGCGGCCACGCCTTCCAGCTCCGCTTCGCCCCGGCCATACAGGCGCAGCAGGCCCAGGCCTTTGATGCGGTCAGCGAAATGCCCGCTCATGCGGGCCAGTTCGCCCAACTGGGCACGGCCGGCCGCTTCCGCGCCCCAGCCGACCAGCATCATGAAGAACGGAACCAGCGGCGCGGTGAACACAAGAATGAGTGCCACCACCCAGTCCACATAGGCCACGGCGATGGCGATCAGCAGCGGCACCACCACCACTTCAATGCGCACCGGCTGGTAGCCGGAGTAGTAGTTCTCCACCGCATCGGCGTGGGCCAGCATCAGCTCGCCCAGTTCGCCGGTGCGCTGCTGGCGCAGCCACAGCGGGCCCAGTGCCATCAGCCGGGAGTACACCCGCTCGCGCAGGGTCAGCCGTGCCGCGTCGGCCACATCACCGGCGGCGGCCTGGGTGGCACTGGCCAGCAGCGCGCGTACCGCCAGCACCGCCAGCAACCCCAGCAGCACCAGCAGGGCCTGGGCCAGCGGGCGATGTTCGACCAGCACGGCCTGGATAAACCAGGCGATGGCGGCGGCGTGGCCGATCAGCAGCGCGCCGGACGTACAGATACAGAGCGCGGCCAGCCGTTGGCGGCCCCGAACTGTGACGGCAAGCCCATTCAGCCATGCCAGACGCTGGCGGCGCAGGGTGGAAGTCTCGATGGGGGGCGCGTCGGGGGGTATGCTCAAAGTGGATCACTGGCGGCCATCGGGGCAATGCCAGACATTGTAATAGGGTCTGGCGCAAGCTCCCGGTGCGGCACGCGGTCGCAGGGGGATGTGTACCTTCGCGCTCCCTGAATGCCGCTTCATTGATCTGAATCAAGGCTCGTAGAAGTTGCCGGTCACAGAATTCATCCCGTAGACCCCCTTCCCGCCACCCCAAAACGGCAAAACCCCCCAACGAGGTAGCCAGGCCATGATTGATTCGACAGTCGTAGAGCTGTCGCGGCTGCAATTTGCTTTGACCGCGATGTACCACTTCCTTTTTGTTCCCCTCACGCTTGGCCTGTCCTTCATGGTGGCCATCATGGAAAGCGTGTACGTCATGACCCGCAAGCAGGTCTGGCGTCAGATGACCCTGTTCTGGGGCACGCTGTTCGGCATCAACTTCGCCATCGGTGTCGCAACCGGCCTGGTGATGGAATTCCAGTTCGGCATGAACTGGTCGTACTACAGCCACTATGTGGGTGACATCTTCGGCGCACCGCTGGCCATTGAAGGCCTGATGGCGTTCTTCCTGGAAGCCACGCTGATCGGCCTGTTCTTCTTCGGCTGGAAGCGGCTGAGCCCGGTCAAGCACCTGGCGGTGACCTGGTTCATGGCGCTGGGCACCAACCTGTCGGCGGTGTGGATCCTGATCGCCAACGGCTGGATGCAGAACCCGACGGGTGCAGTGTTCAACCCGGAAACGATGCGCATGGAAGTGGTGGACTTCGCTGCCGTGCTGCTCAACCCGGTGGCACAGGCCAAGTTCGTGCACACGGTCAGTGCCGGCTACGTGACCGGCGCGATCTTCGTGATGGGCATCAGCGCCTTCTACCTGCTGCGCAACAAGCATAAGGACATGGCCCGCCGTTCGTTCGCGGTGGCCGCTGCCTTCGGCCTGCTGTCCTCGCTGTCGGTGGTGGTGCTGGGTGACGAAAGCGGTTATGCCGCCAGCGAACACCAGAAGATGAAGCTGGCCGCGATCGAAGCGATGTGGGAAACCGAGCGTGCTCCGGCCGACTTCACCGCCTTCGGCATTCCGAACCAGGCGACGCAGAGCAACGACTTTGCGATCAAGATTCCCTACGTGATGGGCCTGATCGCCACGCGTTCGTTGAACCAGCCGATTCCGGGCATTCTGGAACTGGTGGAACGTGCCGAGCACCGCATCAAGGGCGGCCAGCTGGCCTACGGGGCGCTGGAGCGCATCCGCAAGGACAAGAACGACGTTGAAGCGCGTGAAATGTTCGACCGCCACTGGCAGGACCTCGGCCATGGCCTGCTGCTGAAGCGCTACCGCGACGACATCCTCAACGCCACCCCGGAAGAAATCTCCAAGGCGGCGATGGATACCGTGCCGCGCGTGGCTCCGCTGTTCTGGACCTTCCGCATCATGGCGGCGCTGGGCTTCTGGCTGATCGCGTTCTTCGCACTGGCGTTCTACTTCTCCTGCAAGAACAACTTCCAGGACAAGCGCTGGTTCCTGAAGCTGGCACTGTGGACGATGCCGGCTCCGTGGATCGCGATCGAATGTGGTTGGTTCGTGGCTGAGTATGGTCGCCAGCCGTGGGCAGTGGATGGCGTGCTGCCGACCTTCTACGCCGCGTCAGGCCTGGCCCTGCATGAAATCCTGACCACGCTGGCGGTGTTCACCATCACCTACACGATTCTGCTGGTGATTGAAGTGAAGCTGATGCTGAAGGCGATCCGTACCGGTCCGGACGAGATCCTTCCTTCGCTGCAGCCCAAGCGCACGCCGATCACCCCCATTGCCGCCGCACCGGCCCCCGGCCAGGCATAAGGCAGGAGACACACCATGGAAATTCTTGGACTTGATTACACAACGCTGCGCGTGATCTGGTGGCTGCTGCTGGGCATCCTGCTGGTCGGCTGGGCAGTGATGGACGGCTTCGACCTCGGCGTGGGCACCCTGCTTCCGTTCGTGGCAAAGACCGATGAAGAACGCCGGCTGGTGATCAACACGGTCGGCCCGGTGTGGGAAGGCAACCAGGTGTGGCTGGTGCTGGGTGGCGGTGCGATCTTCGCCGCCTGGCCGCCACTGTACGCGGTGAGCTTCTCGGGCTTCTATCTGGCGATCTTCGCCATGCTGTTCGGCTTGATCCTGCGTCCGGTGGGCTTCAAGTACCGCAGCAAGATGCCGAGCCAGCGCTGGCGCACCAGCTGGGACTGGGTGCTGTTCGTGGGTGGGCTGCTGCCGGCGCTGATTTCCAGCGTGGCGGTGGGCAACGTGCTGCTGGGCGTGCCGTACCACTTCGATGACAGCATGCGCATCTTCTACACGGGCACGTTCTTCGGCCTGCTGACCCCGTTCGCCCTGATTGCCGGCCTGGTCGGCGTGTCGATGATGGTGTCGCACGGTGCCGCGATGCTGGTGCTGAAGACCGATGGTCCGGTGGCTGAGCGTTCGGCCCGTTACGGCAGCATCGCCGCGATCCTCAGCTTCGTGCTGTTCGCTGCGGCCGGTGTGTGGGTGGCACTGGGTCTGCCGGGTTACCAGATCACCTCGCAGGTGGTGACCGATGGCCCGACCAACCCGCTGCTGAAGACGGCAGAGATCGGTGCAGCTGCTGGCGGCTGGATGCGCAACTACACCAGCATGCCGTGGACGTGGATCTTCCCGGTGCTGGGCCTGGGCGGTGCACTGGCCAGCGCGGTGCTGCTGCGCAGCCGTCGCGGCATGGCGGCCTTCCTGGCCTCGGGCACCTCGATTGCCGGCATCATCCTGACCGTGGGCTTTGCGATCTTCCCGTTCCTGCTGCCCTCCAGCAGCCAGCCGAGCGCCAGCCTCACGGTGTGGGACAGCTCGTCCAGCCAGCTGACGCTGTTCATCATGCTGGTGGCGACGATCATCTTCCTGCCGATCGTGCTGGCCTACACCAGCTGGGTTTACCGGGTGATGAAGGGCAAGACCACGGCCGAAGACATGGCCGACAATCCGAACGCTTATTGATAACCGCGTGCCGACCAACGGTCGGCACCTACCCCGTAGAGCCGGGCTTGCCCGGCTGAAGGAGAACGAACATGTGGTATTTCGCCTGGATTCTCGGCACCGGCCTGGCCTCGGCCGCGGCCATCCTCAACGGCATGTGGTTTGAAGCCCGCGAGCAGGGCAAGACCGAGTGATGTGAAATAAAACTTGCCGGCAAGGTCTTCACACCGTATCCTTGTCGGCTCCTTCGGGGTGTAGCTCAGTCTGGTAGAGCGCTACGTTCGGGACGTAGAGGTCGCAGGTTCGAATCCTGTCTCCCCGACCACTTCGGTGGTCACAATGAAGCCTGGAGCCCACCGCTTCAGGCTTTTTTGTCGAAATGATGTGGAACGGCCCCCTTGCCGCCCAAGGGTCCAGCCGATACAATAGGCGGCTCCTTACGGGGTGTAGCTCAGTCTGGTAGAGCGCTACGTTCGGGACGTAGAGGTCGCAGGTTCGAATCCTGTCTCCCCGACCATACAAGTGGTCACATTGAAGCCTGGAAGACGAAAGTCCTCTGGGCTTTTTTGTGCGTGTTGGATTACGAAATCTACGTATCGCCGGGCGTTGCCCGGCTGCGGTTGGATTTGGGCGAACAGCCGGTGGTCATCGGCTCCTGGGTTTGGCGGATCGGGATGGGCGTTCCGGGGGACGCTGCAAGTACGTCCCTGTAAGCTCGATCGCCGCATCCATGCGGCTCACGCCCCCTCCAGCCCACCCCGACCCGCCATCGACAGTGCGTCGGTGGCCATCGAAGATCAAAAGCACGTAGCTGCGGCATTTCCCATGGCCACCGACCCTGTATCGAGGGGCCGGCGGCAGGGAATGCTCACAGGTACAATTGCGCCATGACTCATACCGCACCTCACGGCGCGTCCCTGCTGCAGGGACGCGTGCTGGCGTTCGCCGCCATTCTGCTTGCCGCCGTCAATCTGCGTACGGCCGTTACCTCGGTTACCCCGCTGCTCGACCTGCTCGGGCGCACCTTCGGTTTTGGTACCACCATGACCGGCGTGCTCGGCATGCTGCCGACCGCTTCGTTCGCGTTGTTCGGCATGGCCACGCCCATGCTGGCCCGCCGTTTCGGGCTGGAGCGTACCGCCCTGCTCGCCATGGGCCTGGCCGCCGCCGGGCTGCTGCTGCGCTCGTCGTCGGTCGGCATCACCAGCCTGTTGTTCGGCTCGGTGGTCGCGCTGGCCGGCATGGGCATCGGCAATGTGGTGGTGCCACCGCTGGTGAAGCGTTACTTCGCCAATCGCGTGGGCACCGTCAGCACCCTGTACATCACCGTGCTGCAGCTGGGCACCATGCTGCCGGCCCTGCTCGCCGTGCCGCTGGCCGAACAGGCCGGCTGGCGCGTGTCGCTGGGCATCTGGGCACTGCTGGCCCTTGCCGCCGCACTGCCCTGGCTGATGCTGGCGCGTCGCCGGCCGCATCCTGATCCGCTGGAACCGGCGGTGGATGCCGGCGCGCAGCCGCATGGCAGGGTCTCGCGCACCCCGCTGGCCTGGGGCATGGCGCTGATGTTCGGCATGACCTCGCTGATGACCTATTCGATGTTCACCTGGCTGCCGCGCATCGTGGTCGAAGCCGGGGCGACGCCGGCGTTTGGCGGGCTCATGGTGGCGGTGTTTGCCGCGCTGGGACTGCTGCCGTCGTTGACCATGCCGGCGCTGGCGGTGCGGCTGCGTAATCCGTTCCCGCTGGTGTTGATCGGCGTGGGTGCGTTTGTGATTGCGTTTGCCGGGTTGCTGTTGGCACCGATGAAAGCGCCCTGGTTGTGGGTGGCGTTGCTGGGGGTGGGACCTTCCACCTTCCCGCTGGCGCTGACGCTTATTAATTTGAGAACGCGCACGCCGGCCGGGTCTTCGGCGCTGTCGGGGTTCATGCAGGGCGTGGGCTACAGTTTCAGCTGCATCGGGCCGCTGTTGTTTGGGTGGCTGCATGATGTAAGTGGTGGCTGGATGTTGCCGTTCGGGTTCCTGGGGCTGTGCCTGTGTGTGTTGTTGGGTGCGTCGTGGATGGCGTGCAAGCCGCAGAAGCTGGAAGATCATTGGTGAGGGGCAGCCACGCAGGGCGTGGCTCTACGGGTTGCAAGATTCCCCGACCTACACACACCGTAGGCATCAGCTGACGTAGCGTGTCCAAAACTGACCTGAGTGGCAGGTCAGTGACCTGGACCCGTGGGAGCGGTCAGGTCTCGCTGAACAGTTTCAGGTTGGATAGACCCCCGGAACAGCGCCGTGGCGGCGGCCGGAAGGTCTTGGTAATCAACAACTTGACCAGAATTCTGCGTCCCTTGGCCGGATCGCGGACTACCTTCCGTGTGTTAACGATTTGTGGACATATGAGAAATCGGGCACGATTGGCATGTGATGTGCGTCACATTTTTCGCACACCGACATTTTTGAAAGGACGCTCTGGGGGCTCCATGTACAACCACCGGCCGCTGACGCTTGCCGTCAGCCTGGCATGCGCCACGCTTTGCCTTTCCGCCACCGTTTCGGCCGCGACCCGCGCCGAACATCTGGCCGAAATCAGCCAGTACCGTGACCAGGCGCATTGGCTGGACGCCTTGGCGGCGATCGAGCGCGCGCAGGTCGACATTCCGAATGATGACCTGCTGTATCGCCTGCAGGTGCTGACCCTGGCCGACATCGGCAACGCGCATCGTGCCTGGCAGCTCTACCAGCAGCGCCCGGAACTGTTTGACGCAGAGCAGAAGCAGCGCTTTGAAGCCAACTACCTGGCCAAGCGCGTGGGCTGGAGCCTGGCCTACGCGACCAGCGAAGACACCCGCTTGGACGAAGCGGAAGCGGCGCTGGCCCAGATGGACACGATGCTGCAGCGTGACGGCCTGACCGCCGCGACCGCGCCGCTGCGCGTGCGCTATGACCGCCTGATCCTGCTCAACCGTCTGAGCCGTCACACCCAGGTGCGCGACGAGTACCGCGCCCTGCTGGCCGAAGGCCATCCGGTTCCGGATTACGTGAAAGCGGCCGTCGGCGATTCACTGATGGCCACCCAGCACCCGGCCGAAGCCATTCCCGTACTGGAAGCGGCGTTGAAAGCCGATCCCGGCCAGAGTGAGGTGCATTCGGAACTGGCCTACGCCTACCTGGAAGACGAACAGCCCTACGAAGCGATCAACCTGCTGAAGAAGTGGAGCGCCGCCGAACCGGCGTGGCGCTGGGCCAATGGTGCGCGTGCGCCCTATGCGAACTGGCCGCGCTACGAAGCCGACCTCAACCTGGCGATGGTGCGTGCCTACACCGGCGACCTGCCCAGCGCGCAGCGCGACCTGGAAGCGATGGTGGAAATGGCCCCCGGCAACGGCGGCACCCAATCCTCGCTGGGCAACGTCTACATGATGCGCGGCTGGCCGCGTCGCGGCCTGGAACGCTACGGCATGGCCAACACGCTGGACCCGCGTGACGTGTCCGCACGCATCGGCCAGATCGATGCGTATGTGGAACTGCAGCGCGACGATCTGGCGCGGCCGATCCATGATTCCCTGCTCGAAGCCTACCCCCACCAACCCTCCGTGCAGCGCATGGACCGGGCCTGGCGCGCACACCGCGGCTGGCAGCTGCATGCCTACGCCGAAGGCGGCCGCAGCGAAGGTGGCGGCGGTGCGTCGCCGCTGGGCAACAACGATGGCCGTTACGGCGTGGAAGTGCAGTCGCCGATTCTGGACGACCGCTGGCGCTTGGTGGCCTTCGCCGACCGCCGCAGCGTGGACTTCCAGGACCAGACCATCAACCCGCTGCGCCTCGGTGCCGGTACCCGCTACCGCTTCGGTCAGCTGGATGCGGAAGCCTTCGTCAACCGCGCCAATGACCATGTCGGCGACACCGGCCTGAGCGGTGGCGTGGGCTGGCAGTTCAACGACCGCTGGCATGCCGGCATCACCGCCGCCCGCAACGACGCCGATGCGTCGATGCAGGCCCGCGTGTCCGGCATCACCGCCGACAGCGTGGCGGTGTCGGTGGACTACCACCGCAACGAACGCACCCAGTGGAGCATCGGCGGCAGCCAGTACCGTTACGACGACGGCAATCGCCGCGACACGGTCACCAGCAGCATCCAGCAGCGCCTGCTGACCCGCCCCACCGTGCAGCTGGACGGCCTGGGAAGCGTGTACGCCAGCCGCGGCAGCCTGGATGACGTGCCCTACTTCAACCCGTCGGAAGACCGTTCGGTGGAGATCGGGCTGCGCGTGGACCAGCAGCTGTGGCGGCATTACGAGCGTCACTTCCGCCATCGCCTGACCGTGTCGGTGGGCAACTACTGGCAGCAGGGCTACGGCAGCGCGCTGATTCCTTCGGCCGAATACCGGCACGAATGGCAGCTGGCCGACGGCCGCATTTTTGAATATGGCGTGAGCTGGTCGCGACCGGTCTACGACGGACAACGTGAACGACACATCGGCTTCGACGCCGGTCTGCGCTGGGGGCAATGAGATGCGACACATGGACTTGAAGCGCTTCATCACCCTCACGCTGCTGACCCTGCTGGCGGTGCTGGGCAATGCACAGGCGCAATCGGTGCCGGCACAGCTGCCTGCTCGCGTGCTGGACTCGGCCGACAACGGTCTGCTGGTGCTCAGCTATCACGACGTGCGCGACGACGTGGCGGTCAAGGGCGACCCGGACGCGTACGCGGTGAGCACCCAGAACTTCGCCGCCCATCTGGACTGGCTGTCCGCGCATGGCTACCACCCGGTGTCGCTGTCGCAGCTGATCACCGCCTCGCAGGGCGGCACCCCGCTGCCGCCCAAGCCGGTGCTGCTGACCTTCGATGACGGCCTGCGCAGTGTGTACACCAAGGTGTTCCCGCTGCTGCGCGCCTACAACTACCCGGCACTGGTGGCGGTGATCACCGACTACGTGGACATGGCCCCGGGCCGCACCATCGACTACGGCTACCGTCCGTTTGGTCATGACGACTTCCTGACCTGGGCGCAGATCCGCGAGATGCAGCGCAGCGGGCTGGTTGAACTGGCCAGCCACACCGACAACCAGCACCACGGCGTGCAATCCAATCCGCAGGGCAACCAGACCCCGGCGGTGATCACCCGCACCTACTTCCCGGCCACGCAGCAGTACGAAACCGCGCAGCAGTATGAGGCGCGCCTGCGCACGGACCTGGCGCTGAGCGTGAAGCGCATCCGCGACAACGTCGGCGTGAGCCCGAAGGCGATCGTGTGGCCGTATGCGGCGTACAACGCGCTGAGCAACAAGATTGCCGAAGACCTGGGCATGCCGGTGTCGTTCGACCTGGAAGGCCGCAGCACGCCGGTGACCCGCGACCTGCACGGGCTGGCGCGTCTGCTGGTGACCGGCAATCCGACCGTGACCAACATCGCCTATGAACTGCGCCGCGACGTGGAACGCGACGGCATGCGTGCCCTGCAGATCGACCTGGATGCGGTGTATGACGCCGACCCGGTGCAGCAGGGCAAGAACCTGGATGCGCTGATCGAGCGGGTCAAAACCGTGGGCCCGACTCACGTGTTCCTGCAGGCGTTCGCCGATCCGGACGGCAATGGCTCAGCCGATGCGCTGTACTTCCCGAACCGGCACCTGCCGATGCGCGCGGACCTGTTCAACCGCGTGGCGTGGCAGCTCAAGACCCGCGCCGGGGTGAAGGTGTATGCATGGCTGCCGGTACTGGGCTTCGAGCTGAAGGACCCGGCGATCCGCAAGGCGCTGGCGATCGAGAGCCCGGAAAGCGATGGCATCTTCCGTCTGGACTTCACCAACCCGAAGGTGCGTCACATCATCGACGACATCTACGAAGACCTGGCGATCAACTCGTACTTCGAGGGCCTGCTGTTCCACGATGACGCCTACCTGCGCGACACCGAGCTGGCCAACCTGCCGCAGGAAGGTGCCGACGGCGCGCGTACCCAGGCGCTGATCGATTTCACCCTGGAACTGCGCAACGCGGCCCAGCGCTGGCGGCCGAAGCTGGCCACGGTGCGCAACCTGTACGCGCAGCCGGTGCTGCAGCCGCAGAGCGCGAGCTGGTTCGCTCAGCGTCTGGACCTGTTCAACCAGGCGTATGACCACACCGCACTGATGGCGATGCCGTGGATGGAAGGCAGCCGCAATCCGGAAAAATGGCTGGACCGGCTGGTGGTCGCCGTGCGTGAGCACGACCCGCAGCTGAGCCAGACCATGTTCGAACTGCAGACCGTGGACTGGCGCACCCAGAAAGCCATTCCCGGCGAACGCCTGCGTGCGCAGATCCGTCGTCTGCAGGCGCAGGGCGTGCGTCATTTCGCCTGGTACCCGGACGACTTCATTGCCGGCAAGCCGTCGACCAAGGACGCGCGTGCGGCGATGTCGACGCGCAACTTCCCGTATCCGGAGAAGTGAGGCCCCGCCATGCATCCCTTCGTCTATCTCCTGTTCCAGTTCGCCTTCTTCTATCCGATGGTGATGGCGTTTTTCTGGATGTCCGGCGGGCTGTACTACTTCTTCCGCCGCGAGCGCAAAGCGCGTGACCGCGACAACCCGCCGCCGATGGACCACTACCCGTTCGCGTCGATCCTGATTCCCTGCCACAACGAGTCGGACAACCTGGAAGACACGCTGGGCGCGGCGCTGGCGCAGAAGTACCCGGACTTCGAAGTGATTGCCATCAACGATGGCAGCCGCGATGACACCGGCGCGCGGCTGGACGTGCTGGCCGCACAGCACCCGCGCCTGCGCGTGGTGCACCTGGACCGCAACCTGGGCAAGGCGAACGCCCTGCGCATGGGCGCACTCGCCGCGCGTTCGGAATACCTGGTGTGCATCGACGGTGACGCCATGCTGGAGGAATACGCCACGCATTGGATGGTGTGGCACCTGACCTCCGGCCCGCGCGTGGGCGCGGTGACCGGCAACCCGCGCATCCGCAACCGCTCCACCCTGCTGGGCCGCCTGCAGGTGGCCGAGTTCTCCTCGATCATCGGCATGATCAAGCGCGCGCAGCGCGTGTACGGGCGCATCTTCACCATTTCCGGGGTGATTGCCGGCTTCCGCCGTACCGCCCTGCACCGCATCGGCTACTGGGCCGACGACATGGTGACCGAGGACATCGACATCAGCTGGCGTCTGCAGCTGGACCACTGGGACATCCGTTACGAACCCAATGCGCTGTGTTTCATCCTGATGCCGGAAACGCTGAAGGGTCTGTGGCGGCAGCGCCTGCGTTGGGCCCAGGGCGGCGTGGAAGTGCTGCTGCGTCACGGCCGCTCGTTGTTCAGCTGGCGCAAGCGGCGGATGTGGGGCGTGCTGCTGGAGTACATCCTGAGTGTGTTCTGGGCTTACACCATGCTGGCGATCGTGGTGCTGTGGGCGCTCGGCAAGTTCATGCCGCTGCCCAACGAGCTGTATATCGCCACGCTGCTGCCGCAGTGGCACGGCGTGATCCTGGCGCTGGTGTGCCTGCTGCAGTTTGCCAGCAGCCTGATCATCGACCGCCGTTACGAAACACATATTGGACGCAATTACTTCTGGGTGATCTGGTACCCGATGGCGTACTGGCTCATCAGTCTGTTCACGACCCTGGTGGCCCTGCCCAAGACGCTGTTCAAGCGTCGTGGCAAGCGGGCTGTGTGGGTCAGTCCTGACCGGGGTATCAAATGAACACCACGCCCAAATCCAGCCGCCGTTTCGACTCGCGCCTGATCCGCAAGTCACGCCAGCAGCCGCGCCTGCAGCGCACCGCCTGGGGCTTTGTGACCCTGGCCTTCTGGGGCTTCTACTTCTACCTGTGGGCCCCGCTGGTGACCGCCATTTCCTGGTTGCTGGGCGGTCATCTGGCGTTTCTGCAGCTGTATGAGTACAAGCAGAGCATCGACCCGTTCCTGGTGATCGCGCTGCCGATCATCCTGGTCTGCACGGCGGTGCTGCTGATCGCCTGGGCCGAGTACAACCGCTTTCGCTTTGCCGGCAAGGAACGGCGCAACCCGCGCCAGGACGTGACCCGTGAAGAGATGGCCCGCGACCTGGGGGCCGCCCCGGCGCTGGCCGCCGAGCTGCTGGCCGGCAAGGCGGTGACCCTGCACATGGACGACCACGCCCGCCCGGTGGGCCTGAGCGCACAGGTCCTGGCCGAGCCCGAACCGGTCGCCCGGCTGGCGTAAAGCGGGGCTCTGCCCCGCTTGCCGGCCCACCCTGGCCGCTTTCCCCCACAACCGGCGTATGCTGCTGTTGGGGAGACACCCGCCCGCACATCCATGTGAGGGCAAGTCCATGTCATTCGTCGAAAATCTGATCGATCAGGTCGCCCGGGCAACCGGCCTCGGCGACAACACCCGCAAGTTCGTCGGGGTGCTGGCCAGCTTCATCTTCAGCCAGTCCGATGGTTTCAAGGGGTTCCAGAAACTGTTCCAGAAGGCCGGCCTGGGCGGCATTTTCGAGTCCTGGCTCAGTGGCAGTCCCAACATGCGGGACATTGATGGCGGGCAGATCCAGAACGCCCTGGGCGAGCGCAACCTCGGGGCGATTGCCGAAAAAGCCGGCGTGCCCAAGACCCTGATTGGCTCGGCCATCGCCAGTGCGCTACCGCTGCTGGTGCGCTCGATGACCGCTGGCGGGGTCGTGCCTAATGGCATTCCGGCCTCACTGGCCGGGTTGGCGGGCAATGTCGACTGGGGCAAGGGCACCATCGCCCAGCTGCGCAACAACCGCAAACGCGGCAGCCTGTGGCGCTGGATCCTGCCGATCCTGGCCCTGCTGGCACTGGCGTACTGCGGCTGGCACATGCGCGGCAAGTCACCGCCGGTGGGCACCCCGGCGGCGGCCACTGCACCGGTGGCGAGCACCGATGGCACCGCGCAGTCGGTCGGTGCGCCCACCTTCGCCTTCCAGCACAGCGGCGGCAAGGTGGACGTGAGCGGAACACTGGCCACCACGGCCGAGAAGTTCCAGCTGCTGGACGCGCTTAAATCCACCTTCGGCGATGATAGGCTCAACGCCCGCCTGGACGTGGATGCCAGCGTCAAGCCGGCCTCGTGGCTGGACCGCCTGAAAGGGATGTTGCCGAGCCTCAAAGCCGAGGGGCTGAAGTTCGCCTTCAGCGGCGATGCGGTGAAGCTGGACACCAGTGCCTTGCCGGAAGCCGAGCGGATTGCGGTCAGTTCGCTGTTCCAGAAGCAGCTGCCGACGATCAAGGTGGAAGGTCTGTTTGATCGGGGTGTGCAGGCGATCAAAGGGCTCAAGGCCGGATACAGCGCGACCGAACTGACCGCCGCGTTGAATCAGACCACGGTGCGCTTCGACACCGGCTCAGCCAACATCACCCGCAGCAGCGAGGCGATCATCCAGCAAGCGGCCGATGCGATTGAAGGTGCACCGGCCGGCACCCGGGTGGAAGTGGGTGGGCACACCGACAATCAAGGCGACGCGGCCAGCAACCAGTTGTTGAGCGAGCAGCGTGCGCGCGCGGTGGCGGATGCCTTGATCGGCGCCGGGGTACCTTCAGACCGGTTGGCCGCCCGTGGATTCGGCTCGAACCGCCCGATCGGCGACAACAGTACCGAAGCCGGCCGAGCCGCGAACCGGCGCATCGCGTATGAGGTGTTGCCGTAATTGTGAGGCATTGCGGAACGGGAACCCCGGTAGCGCGTCTGCCCTTCCCCGCGCACCACGAACCGCTCCACAGTGAGCGCCTCCAACCCCATCGGCCCATACGCATGCAACCGCGTGGTCGATATCCCGATCTCCGCGCCCAAGCCCAGCTCGCCGCCGTCGGAAAAACGCGACGACGCATTCACCATCACCACCGCCGAACGCAATGCCTGCACGAAGCGCTCGGCCGCCACAGCGTCTTCGGTGACGATCACCTCGGTGTGATCCGAGCTGTACTGCTGGATATGGACCAGCGCCTGCTCCAGATCATCCACCACGCGCACGGCCAGAATCAGGTCCAGATACTCGGCGGCGTAGTCGTCTTCAGTGGCTTCTGCGGCCTGCGGCAGCCAGTGCCGTGCACGTGCGTCGGCGCGCAGCTGCACGCCGCGCTCGGCCAGCGCCTTGCCGGCCGCCGGCAGGAAATCCGCCGCCACGTCTGCATGCACCAGGAGCGTCTCCAGCGAGTTGCAGGCGGCCGGGCGGCTGCATTTGCCGTCCACCAGCAGGTCCACCGCGCGCTCCAGGTTTGCGGCGCGGTCCACATACAGATGGCAGACGCCCTTGTAGTGTTTGATCACCGGAACACGCGCGTGTTCGGCGACAAAGCGGATCAACCCTTCCCCCCCGCGCGGAATGGCGAGGTCGATCACCTCGTTGAGCTGCAGCAGTTCCAGCATGGTTTCGCGGCGCAGGTCTTCCACCAGCGTCAGCGCGGCGTCGGGCACGCCCGCCTCACGCAGCGCACGCTTGAGCGCGGCGGCGATGGCGGTGTTGGAATGGATGGCTTCCGAGCCGCCACGCAGGATCACCCCGTTGCCGGCCTTGATGCACAGGGCGGCGGCATCCGCGGTCACGTTGGGTCGGGCTTCGTAGATCATCGCGATCACGCCCAGCGGCACGCGCACTTTCTGCACGCGGATGCCATTGGGGCGCACATCGTCGCGGGTGATCGCGCCGACCGGGTCCGGCAACGCCGCCACCTCGCGCAGGGCGGCGCTGATGCTGGCCAGGCGTGCGGGGTTGAGTGCCAGCCGGTCGAGCATCGCGCTGCCCGTGCCTTTGGCTTCGGCGGCGGCCAGGTCGCGCGCGTTGGCGGCGAGGATCGCGTCGCTGTCGGCGTCGAGGGCGTCGGCCATGCCGTTGAGCAACGCGGTTTTGGCGCTGGCGGACAGCTGGGCCAGGGTCTGCGCGGCGGCGCGACAAGCCAGCGCCTGGGTACGGATGTCATCGGCCATCAGGGAATCCTCGTAGAGCCACGCCCTGCGTGGCGAATGCACTCACACCAGCACCATATCGTCACGGTGAATCACGTTACCGCCGTAGTTGTACCCCAGCACCGCTTCAATTTCCCGCGAATGCCGCCCGGCCACGCGCCGGATGTCGCTGGCCGAATACTGGCTGACCCCACGCGCCAACGTCACCTCGCCGGCGTCGGTGCGCAACCGCACCTGCACCATGTCGCCACGCCGGAAATCGCCTTCGGCGGTGGTCACCCCACCCGGCAACAACGAAGCACCTTTCTCACGCAACGCCCGCGCTGCGCCTTCATCGACCACGATCGCCCCGGCTTCCAGCGGCGCATGCCGCAGCCAGTACTTGCGCGCGGCCTCACGGCTCTGCCCGGCATGGATACGGGTGCCAAACAACCGCCCCTGCGCCAGCGCACGCACCACATCCGCATCACGGCCATTGAACAGGCAGGTATCAATGCCCACCCTGCCCGCCTTGGCGGCGGCTTCCAGCTTGGTGTGCATGCCGCCGGTGCCGGCTCCGCTACCGGCCCCGCCGGCCATCGCCAGCACTGCACTGGTCAGCTCGGGCACGTCATGGATCGGCACCGCCGCCGGATCACGACGCGGATCAGCGCTGTAAAGCCCATCGATATCGGTGGCGATGAACAGCACGTCGGCGTCGATCAACGCCGCCACCGTGGCGGCCAGGTTGTCGTTGTCGCCGAGCTTGAGTTCGTCCACCGACACGGTGTCGTTCTCGTTCACAACCGGCAGCGTGCCCAGCCGCAGCAGCTCGTTGAGCGTGGCGCGCGCATTGAGGTAGCGACGGCGGTTGCGCAGGTCATCATGGGTCAGCAGCACCTGCGCCACCGGGCGCTCGAAGAAGCGCTGCCACAAGCCAATCAACTGCGCCTGGCCCAAGGCGGCCAGCGCCTGTCGTGCGGCCATTGCCGCGCCGGCTTCCAGCGCACGCGGCACGATCGCGCGACCTGCGGCCACGGCACCGGACGACACAATCACCACTTCGCGCCCCGCCTGCACATGCGCAGACACAAACTGCGCCAGTCCCAGCGCGTGGCGCGGCGACAAACCACCACCATCAGCGGCCAGCAGGCTGCTGCCGACCTTGAGCACGGCACGCCGCCATGAAGGCAACGCTTGTTCGGGGAAACGCGATGCGGTCATGGCAGATACCAATAGAGGGTCAGAGGTGGTTAACGGGTCAACCACTCGTGCACATGCAATTCCGAAGCCTGCATCGTCACCAGCGGATCGCGGGCGACGATGGCTTCGGCCTCGGCGAGGCTTCCCACATTGCACAGCACGTAAGCCCCGCCACTGCCGTCGCTGAAACCACCGGTGAGGTGCAGCTGACCGGCGGCGCGCAATGCGTCCAGGAAGTCACGGTGCGGCTGCACCGCGGCGTCGTTGAACTGCGGCCGACGCATCGCCATCACCAGATACAGCGTGCTCATGCGGCCAGCTCCCGGTCGCCGTGTGCGTGCGGGCTGGAGACGACCAGGAAGCGCACGTCCGCCGCGGAGTCATTGCGCATCTGATGCGTGGCACCCGGCGGTACATGCAGGCCGTCACCGGCGCGCAGGCAGTGCGCGGTGCCGTCCAGCTCCAGCATGGCCTCGCCCTCCAGCACGCGGAAGAACTGCCGCGCGCGGTGGTGGAAATGACGCGCCTCGGAGGTGCCCGGCGGCATGCGCTCCTCAATCACGCTCAGGTCCGGCACGTCCAGCAGGTGCCAGCCGTCACAGGTCCCGCCCCACACGTAGTGCCGGGCCGAATCGATATTGGCCGGAGCGGTGACGCTGGCCATCAGACCAGCGCCGCCCAGCGCGTGCGCAGTTCGTCCAGGCGCAGGTCGGCTGCCGCACCGGGCGACACGCGCGCGGCGAGGCTGCCCTCCGGCGTGCGGCCCTGACCCGCCGTGTCCGCAGACGCGGCAGCAGCCTTGTAGGCCTCGCGGAACGGGACGCCGGCGACGGCGGCTTCCACCGCGACGTCGGTGGCGTACATGCCGGAGTCGATCGCGGCACGCAGCTTGTCGTCGCGCCATTCCAGATTGGCCAGCAGCGCCGGCAGCAGTTCCAGCGCCGGAATGCCGCGACCGAAACCGTGGAAGATCGCGCCCTTGCTGCTCTGCAGGTCGCGGTGATAGCCGGACGGCAGCGACAGCAGCTGCTCGATCTCGGTGCGCGCGGCCGCCACCGCAGCGTGCGTGGCACGCAGCAGCTCGACCACATCCGGGTTGCGCTTGTTCGGCATGATCGAGCTGCCGGTGGTGTACTGCGCCGGCAGCGCGACGAAGCCGAATTCGCCACTGGTGAACAGCGACAGATCCCACGCGATGCGGCGCAGGTCCAGGGTGGCCCCGCCCAGCGCTTCCAGTGCCGCCAGCTCGAACTTGCCGCGCGACAGCTGCGCGTAGATCGGCGAGATCTGCATGCGCGCAAAGCCCAGCGCTTCGGTGGTGTGCGTGCGGTCCAGCGGCAGGTTCACGCCATAGCCGGCGGCGGTGCCCAGCGGATTGGCATCGACCAGCGCAAAGGTATCGTGCGCACGGATCGCATTGTCGATGAAGGCTTCGGCCCAGCCCGCCCACCACATGCCGGCCGACGAGACCACGGCGCGCTGGATGTGGGTGTAGCCAGGCAGCGGAATGTCCTTCTCGGCCTCAGCGCGATCCAACGCGACCTTGGCGATTTCGCGGCTCAGTTCGGCCACGCGCAGCAGCTTGTCCTTCAGCCACAGGCGGGTGGCGACCAGAATCTGGTCGTTGCGGCTGCGACCGGTGTGGATGCGGCGGCCGGCGTCGCCGAGACGCTCGGTCAGGCGCGCTTCGATCGCCGAGTGGCAGTCCTCGTAGCGCTCATCCAGCACGAACGCGCCGCTGCGGAAATCGTCAGCGAGGACGTCCAGTTCGCGCAGCAGGCCTTCCAGCTCTTCACTGCTGAGAATGCCGATGTGCTGCAGGCCCTGCGCATGCGCCTTGCTGGCGGTGATGTCGTACAGGAAGAATTCGCGGTCGAGGATGACGTCATCGCCGGCCAGGAAGGTCTGGATCTTGGCGTCCACCGCCACGCCGGGCTTCTGCCACAGAAGGTCTGCCATTGTCTTGCTCCAATCAATGCGGAATAGCGGTGAGCTCGTCCAGGCCCAGGGCCAGGTTGAGGTTCTGCATGGCCTGGGTGGCCGCGCCCTTGAGCAGGTTGTCCAGCGTGGCCACCACGACCACGCGCTTGCCGCCCGGAGCCACGTCGAAGCCGCCAATCTGCACGCCGTGGCGGCCCGCAATGTGGCTGACCCACGGTGCCTGGTCGATCACCTCGACCAGCGGTTCGTGCGCGTAGAAGGCCTGGTAGCGGGCGAGAATCTGCTCGCGGGTCATCACGTCGGTCAGCCACAGGTTGACGGTCATGGTGATGCCGCGGAAATGCGGAGCCACGTGTGGCATGAACTCCACCGGCACGCGCAGGTGCGCGGACACTTCGCGCTCATGCACGTGGTTGGTGAGCGCATACGGCATCAGGTTGTCGGCCAGCAGCTCGGGGTTGTTCTTGTCCGAGGGCGTGGTGCCTGCGCCGGAGTAGCCGGACACACCAAAGCACTGCGGCGGACCGGCCAGCTGGGTCAGCAGCGGGCTGATCGCCAGCTGCATGGCGGTGGCATAGCAGCCGGGATTGCTGATGTGCTTCTGGCCGGCGTAATCACCGCGGGTCAGTTCGGGCAGGCCGTAGTACCAGCTGCCTTCAAAGCGGTGGTCGGCCGAGAGGTCGACGATCACGGTGTCCGGCTTGGCCGCGTCGAGCGCGGCGACGAACGGAGCCGAGAGGTTGTTGGGCAGCGCGAGGATCACGGCGTCCATGCCCTTGGCGGCGACGGCGTCGGCGTCGAGGTTTTCGAAATGCAATGCGTCGGTGATGTCCGGGTAATGGTCACCCACGCGCTGGCCGGCCAGCTCGCGCGAGGACACGAAGCCCAGCTGCAGCTGCGGATGGGCGGCGATCAGCTTGATCAGCTCGGCCCCGGTGTGGCCCCGTGCGCCGACGATGCCGACGGTGAAGTTCTTGGAGGTGCTCATGCGGTTCTCTTCGCTCAGCCCAGCAGGCTGGGGGTGCGGGCAGCGCAGTGGTCGACGTAGCTGCGGATACGCTCGAAGCCGTCCGCGCCAAACCAGAACACCTTCCAGTGATCCTGTTTGTAGCAGCCGTCGGATTCGGCGTAATAGAAATGGTTGATCGGGTTGCCGTGACGCGAGCGCCAGAACAGCTGCGGGGTTTCTTCCAGCATCACGTTCCAGACCGCACGGCCCAGGCCCTCGCCCTGCGCGTCATCCAACACCGCGAACTTGTCCAGGTACACCCCTTCGGCTTCGTCGGTGAGGATCACCGCGGCGCGATAGTTCTCACTGACATAGGCGCGCAGCAGCTTGGTCTTGTCGAAATAGTCCGGCACCAGGGTGCGGCCGAAACTGGATTCGATCAGGCCCTTCAGACGCGGCAGGTCCAGCTCGCTCCAGGCGGTGGCGCGCAGCACCTTCTCGCCCTTGCGCACCAGCGTGCCCGAACCCTTGTGGGTGAACAGTTCCTTGGCCAGGTCCGCCGGACGGGTGATCGACACCGACGACTCCAGCGGCAGGCGGTCGAGCAGGTCCTTGATCTGCTCGATCTTCACCTTCATGCCGCCGTGGATCCACGGCTGGGCGATCAGGTGGTCGTACTCGGTGGACAGGTTGATCGAGTCGATCACCTTGCCCTCTTCGTCCAGCAGACCACCGGTGCCGGTGAGGAAGATGATCTTGTACGGCTGCAGTTCCTGCACCAGTTCGTTGGCGGCAAAATCCGCATTGACGTTGAGGATCTGGCCACAACGGGTTTCACCCAGGCTGGTGATCACCGGAATGGAACCGGCGCGCAGGCTGGCTTCAATCGGGGCCAGGTTGACCTTCTTCACCTCGCCAACCAAGCCGTAGGTGGCCTGGTCCAGGTACTCGGCTTCGAACACGCCGCCGGTGATGGAGGTGGCGCGCGCGCCGTTCTGCTGCAGGGCTTCCACCAGCTGCAGGTTGGACTGCTGGAACACCCGGCGCACGATGGCCAGGCCTTCCGGCGAGGTCACGCGCAGGCCGTTGACGGTTTCCTTGACGATCCCGGCCGCCGAGAGTTCGGCATCCAGCTGCGGGCCGGCCCCGTGCAGGACGATCGGGGTCAGGCCGACCTCCTGCAGGAACGACAGCGAGGAGGTCAGCGCATCGAGGTCGTCGCGCAGCACCGCGCCGCCGACCTTGACCACGGCGAAGCGCTTGGCGTCCAGCTGCGAAAAGCGCTTGAGGTACTGGCTGATCTCCTTCGCGCTGGCCATGCTGGACAGCAGGCGCACGATGGTCTGGCGGGTCTGGCGGTGGGGCTGGAGTGCAGGAGACATTTCGGTTTCGTCACAAGCGGCCGCAGCCGCAGGAAAGGAATACGTCGCGGCGGGCCGCGACGCGGTCATCAATCAGGCACCGGCCGCAATGATGCGGTGCACGGAATCGGTGTAACGCTGCAACTGCTCCAGCGTCACGAACTCATCGGCGGTGTGCGCCTGGGCGATGTCGCCCGGGCCGTACACCATGGTGGTGTAACCACCGGCGGAGAACAGCGACGCTTCGGTCCAGAAGTCCACGGCGTTGCCAATCGGAATGTCCAGTGCGTCGGCCACGTCGCGCGCCAGCAGGCGGCGATGTTCGGCTTCGGCAATGTCGCCGGCCGGCAGGCTGGGACCCCGGAAGGTTTCGGTGAACACGGCCGCTTCTGGTTCGGCAAACCCGGCAAAGGTGGCCAGCAGCGCGTCGATATCCATCGACGGCAGCGGGCGGAAACCAAAGCGCAGCTCGGCCGCCGGAGCGATCATGTTGGCCTTGATGCCGCCTTCGACGCGACCGATGTTGAAGCGCAGCCCGGTCAGTCCGCCGAAGCGCGCATGGGCCAGCGATTCCACATGATCCAGCGCGCGGTTACCCCAGCGCATCGCCTGGTGCAGCGCGCTGGCGGCCGCATCCTGCTTGCCCGAGGCATGCCCTGCCCGTCCGGCGAAGTTCATCAGCACCGAGCTGATGCCGCGGTGCGCGAGCACCGCTTCACTCATGGTCGGCTCGGCCACCAGCACGGCCTCATACGGAATGCCTCGGGCCAGGAACGCCGCGATGCAGCGGGGATCGTTGGCTTCCTCGTCGCTGGAGAACAGGAACGCGGCATCGCCGTCACTGGCATTGGCCGCGGCCACCAGTGCGGCGGCTGCACCCTTGATGTCGCATACACCCAACCCGATCACTCGGTCCTCGGCGCGCCGCATCACGTGCGGATCAGCGCTCCAGTGCGGGGAATCGGGCACGGTATCCAGATGCACATTGAACAGGTACTTCGGCGTACCGCGCACCGCATACAGGCTGACCGCACCGGCACCATGGTCGATCACCTCGACGTTGAACCCGGGCAGGTTCGCACGCAGGTAATCAAAGATGCCCCCGGTGGTGATCGCACGCGGCGGATTGCGGGTGTCGAACGACACCAGGGCCTGCAGATGCGAGATCGTCTGTTCAAGCATGAATCAAGGATCCTTCAGTACAACGTGTGCCGGCTGGAGGAGAGCCCCCTTGATGTTCAAGGGGGCGCGCCAACGGCGCGGGGATTACGTGGAATGCGTGGGCAAGTCAATCGCGTTAGCGATTGACTTGCGCGTACAAGGTCGAGCTCATGCCAAACAATTTAATGAAGCCCTCGGCCTCCTCCACACCCCAATCCGCCGACTGCGCATACGTCGCGCCCTTGGTATTGAGCAGGTGCGGCGATTTCACCGCCACCGCATCAACGCGGCCACCACGGGTTTCCAGCACCACTTCGCCGTTGACCTTGGTCTGCGAGGACTTCAGGAAGGCTTCGATGTCGGTCTTCAGCGGGTCGTGGTAGAAGCCTTCGTACACCAGCTCCACCCACTTGCGCGCCACGTCCGGCTTGAAACGGTTCTGCTGCTTGGTCAGCACGGCATCTTCCAGCGCGCGGTGCGCGGTCAGCAGCGAGACCAGGCCCGGGGCTTCGAACACGATGCGGCCCTTCAGGCCGATCACGGTGTCGCCGGTGTACACACCACGGCCGACGCCGTACGGGGCAAACAGCTTGTTGAGCTGCGCGAGGATCTGCTCGCCCGGCAGCGCCCGGCCATTCAGTTCAACCGCTTCGCCTTCGACGAACTTCAGGGTGACGTTCAGTGCCTCGGTCGGCCACTGGTCGCGCGGTGCGCACCAGCCGCGGGCACCTTCGCCCGGGGCTTCCCAACGGTCGATCTCGCCGCCGGACATGGTCACGCCCAGCAGGTTCTCGTTGATGGTGTAGGCCTGCTGCTTGGCGCGCACGCCGAAGCCACGCTCTTCCAGATACTTCTGCTCGTAAGCGCGGGTCTGGGTGTGTTCCTTCTGGATTTCACGGATCGGCGCGACGATCTGGTAGTCGCCCAGCGCCTTCACCGCCAGGTCGAAACGCACCTGGTCGTTGCCCATGCCGGTGCAGCCGTGGGCGATGATGTTGGTGCCCAGCTCGGCGGCACGCTTGAGTGCGGCGTCCACGATCAGGTAACGGTCCGACACCAGCAGCGGGTACTGGCCCTGGTAGCCTTCGCCCGCCCACACGAACGGCTTGACGAAGCCCTTCCAGATCGCCGGGCCACCGTCGACGGTGACGTGGCTGGTCACGCCCAGCTCGGCGGCGCGCTTTTCGATGAAGTCACGCTCTTCGTCATCCACGCCGCCGGTGTCGGCGAACACGGTGTGCACGTTGTAGCCGCGCTCTTGCAGGTAAGGCACGCAGAAGCTGGTGTCGAGTCCGCCGGAGAAAGCCAGGACGATGTCTTTGTTCGTGGTCATGGGGGTGTGGCTCTAATGGATGGAATGTGGAATTGCGTTTATCGACCGGCGACGGCGGCCATGATTGCCTTCTGCACGTGCAGACGGTTCTCGGCTTCGTTGATGGCAATGCAGTTTGGCGAGTCCATCACCGCGTCGGTTGCCTTGACGTTGCGACGAAGCGGCAGGCAGTGGCTGAACACACCGTTGTTGGTGAGGGCTATCTTGCGTTCGTCGACGATGAAGTGCTTGAACTGGTCGCGGATCGGCTTTTCCGGCTCCCAGTTGCCGAAGAACGGCAGCGCGCCCCAGCTCTTGGCGTAGACCACGTCGGCACCGGCATAGGCGCTGTCGATGTCATGGCTGATCTTCAGCGAACCGCCGTTCTCGGCGACGTTCTGCTCGGCCCAGCCCATGTAGCGCTCGTCCAGGATGTAGTCGGCGGTCGGGCACAGCAGGGTCACGTCCATGCCCATGCGGGTGGCGATGGTCAGCGCCGAGTTGGCCACGGCGGTGTTCAGCGGCTTGGGGTGGTAGGTCCAGGTCAGCACGTACTTCTTGCCACGCAGGTCCTGGGTACCGAAGTGTTCCTGCAGCGCCATCACGTGGGCCAGTTCCTGGCACGGGTGGGTGATGGTTTCCATGTTGATCACCGGCACCGGCGAGTACCTGGCGAAGCTGTTGAGCACGATGTCCTGGCGGTCATAGGCCCAGTCGACGAACTTCGGGAAGGCGCGCACCGCGATGATGTCGCAGTAGCGGCCCAGCACCTTGGCCACTTCGGCGATGTGCTCCTCAGTGTCGCCGTCCATCACCGTGCCCAGGTTGAACTCGATCGGCCAGGCATCTTTGCCCGGCTGCAGCACCACCGCATGCGCGCCCAGCTGGAATGCGCCCAGCTCGAAGCTGGTGCGGGTCCGCATGGACGGATTGAAGAACACCAGGGCGATGGACTTGCCCTTCAGGTGGTCGCCGAGCTTGTTCTGTTTGAACAGGGCGGCCTGGGTCAGCAGGGCGTCCAGTTCCGGACGGCTCCAGTCCTGGGTGTTCAGGAAGTGCTTCAGGGACATCGATCGATCCTTTGAGGCGGGTTTCAATGGAAGAAAGGGTACAAATGCAACTTTTCAAATCGTAGAAACGAAAAAACCCAGCGCGGGGGCTGGGTTTTCCGAACAGACAGCACGAAGCTCCGGTTACCCAGCGAAAATGTGGGGTTCCGGTCGGCGGGCACGCGACGTCATGCCCGTAGCCATACGGGCGGCGCTGGTGTCGTGCTGGAAGTCGGTGAGTTTCATCGCCCGCCATCTTTACATGTGGCGGGGACGTGCGCAACACCCGTCGTCACGGGTTTGCCGCGCTGGCCTGCTGCTCAGCCTCGACCCACGGGGTGATCGAGACCCGGATCTTGAGCCGGTTGCCCGGATCTTCCGGCAGGCGCGACCGGTACTTGGTGCCCTTGTAGACGTAGTCGACGTCGTAGGCGATGGGCCGGCGAAATTCACGCCCCACCGGCACGATCTTGCAGTCGCGGGTCAGCAGCGGGCCGTTGGCGGCGGCCGGGGCCGCTTCCACCACCGGGCTGCCGTCCTCGTTCACCTGGGTGTCGTCGCGTTTGAAGATCGACCGTACCGAGTCCATGAAGCGGCCAAAGCGGCCCTTCTCTTCCTGCGGCTCCTCGCCGGTGACGTTGACCGGGGCCAGGGTCCGGGTCGACACCGGCTCGCAATGCTCCTCGGTGCGGGTGGCACGCAGGGTCTGGAACACCGGCTCCACGTTGAGCACCTGGGCGTAGTCGAACTTGACGTTCTCGACAATGACGACCCGGTTGCGGACGTCGGCTTCCTGGGCGCACGCCATGAAGGCGGCACTTCCGGTCAGGCAGCCAGCCAGCGTCAGCAACAGAGCGGATTTCATCGGCAACGGGTCGGAGGACAAGGGGATAGTGTAGGCAGTGCAAGGGACAAGGGGCTGAACATTACCCGTCCGTGACGCTAATGCCCATAGCTGGACGGCCAGAAACCGACACCAATTGGCGTGAATGACACCCTCCAGACCCCGTCAGACCGGCGCGCGGCGGCGTTGTGCTCTAAAATCGAGGACTTGCCCCACTCCCATCGGCCACCGCCCCTCATGACCCTGCGCCTGCACAACAACCTGACACGCCAGCTCGAACCGTTCACCCCGCTCGATCCGGCCTGTCCGACCATGTACGTGTGCGGTCCCACGGTCTACAACTACGTGCATATCGGCAACGCCCGCGGCCCGGTGGTGTTCGGGGTGCTGGCCGACCTGCTGCGCCGGCGTTTTGGCGGCCTGCGCTACGCGCGCAACATCACCGACGTGGACGACAAGATCAACACGGCCGCGCGCGAACAGAACGTGCCGATCAGCGCGATCACCGACCGCTTCACTGCCGCCTACCGTGAAGACATGGCCGCGCTGGGCGTCGTGCCGCCGGATATCGAGCCGGAAGCCACCGCGCACATGCCGCAGATCATCGCCATGATCGAGCAGCTGATCGCCGCCGGACACGCCTATGCCGCCGAGGGCCACGTACTGTTTTCGGTGTCTTCGTATGCCGACTACGGCAAGCTCTCGCGCTTCGACCCGGAGGAACTGCTGGCCGGTGCGCGCGTGGACGTGGCTCCGTACAAGCGCGACCCGGGTGACTTCGTGCTGTGGAAGCCCTCCAGCGACGACCTGCCGGGCTGGGAGTCCCCCTGGGGCCGCGGCCGTCCGGGCTGGCACATCGAGTGCTCGGCGATGGCCGCCGCGCACCTGGGCGAGACCATCGACATCCATGCCGGTGGCGTGGATCTGCGCTTCCCGCACCATGAAAACGAGATCGCGCAGAGCGAATGTGCCCATGGCGGCAAGACCTTCGCCCGCTTCTGGGTGCACAACGGCATGCTCACCTTCGATGGCGCGAAGATGAGCAAGTCGCTTGGCAATATCGAGCGGGTCCACGACCTGGTGCGCAAGCACGCGCCGGAATCGCTGCGCCTGGCGCTGTTGTCGGCCCACTACCGGCAGCCGCTGGACTGGTCGGATGCGCTGATCGAACAATCCGCGCGCACCCTGGACCGCCTGTACGGCACCCTGCGCGATCTGGCCGATGTCGAGGCCACTGCGGTGATTCCGGCCGAAGTGGAAGCGACCCTGGACGACGACCTGAACACCCCGCAGGCGCTGGCCGAACTGGCCCGGCTGGGTGCGGAAGCGCGTCGCGCCGAACCGGCAGACCGTGCCGCCGCCAAGTCTGCCCTGCTGGGTGCCGGCCTGGCGCTGGGCCTGCTGCAGCAGGACCCGGCGGCGTGGTTCGGCACCGCCGGTGGCGACGCCGATGATGATGCGCGGATCCAGGCGCTGATTGATGAGCGCACTGCTGCCAAGGCCGGGCGCGACTTTGCACGCGCCGATGCGATCCGTGACCAGCTGGCCGCGGAAGGCATCGTGCTGGAGGACACCGCGCAGGGTATTCGTTGGGTGCGAAAGCGCGGCTGAGGCCGGCACCCGGCCAACGGTCGGGTGCTACCGGGATTTGTTGAAACCGTTTACTGATTGAGACTGCTGTGATCGACTCCCCCTTCCCGCTTGAACCCACGGCTGCTGAAGCGCAGGCCGCCATCGCCGAGGAATTCGCCTTCTTCGGCGACTGGTCCGAGCGCTACCAGTACCTGATCGACCTGGGCCGCAAGCTGCCGGCCTTCCCCGAGGAATGGAAGTCCGAAGAGCACCGCCTGCTGGGCTGCCAGTCGATGGTGTGGATCGTGCCGGAAGGCAATGCACAGAACCTGCGCTTCCACGCGATCAGTGACTCGGCGATTGTCTCCGGGCTGATCTACCTGGCGCTGCGGGTGTACTCGGGCCGTTCGGCCGAAGAGATCCTGGCGACCGAGCCGAGCTACATCAGCGACATCGGCCTGGCCAAGCACCTGTCTCCCACCCGCAGCAACGGCGTGGCGGCGATGCTGGCCTTCATCCGCGACACCGCGCAAGCGCAGTCGTGAGTCCGGCGGCCCCCACGCCGGCCGGCGAAGAAAGCGCACTGGGCCTGCTGGCCCGCCCGGGCTTCGCGCAGGTCCTGGCGTACCGCATTCTGGCGATGCTGTCCTACCAGATCGTCGCGGTCACGGTGGGCTGGCACATCTACGAAGTAACCCGCAATCCGTTCTCGCTGGGGCTGGTCGGGCTGGCCGAAGTGCTGCCGTTCTTCTGCGTGGCCCCGTTCGCGGGTTACCTGGTGGACCACCTGCCCCGCCGCCGGCTGGGCATGGTGGCGTGTACGGGGCTGGTGCTGACAGCGGTAGTGCTGACCTGCGTGGCGATGGGCTGGCTGCCGTTCCACGGGGTGTGGCCGATCTACGCGGCAATCGCACTGACCGGCATGGTGCGTGCGTTCCTCTCGCCGATCTACAACGCGTTGTTCGCCCGGGTGCTGGAACGGCACCAGTACGCACGCGGCGCGGGCTTGGGCGCAGTGGTGTTCCAGACCGGCATGGTGATCGGCCCGGCCCTGGGTGGCGTGCTGGTGGGCATGGGCGGCAAAGGCGTGGCCTACGCGGTGGCGGCGACGTTCGCGCTGGCCGCACTGGGCTGCCTGGCCGCGCTGCGGGTGAGCGAGCCGGTGCATACCGGCCCGGCGGCCCCGATCTTCAAGAGCATCGCCGAAGGCGGCCGTTTCGTGCTGGGCAACCGGATCATGGTGGGCGCGATGGCGCTGGACATGTTCTCGGTGCTGCTGGGTGGCGTGGTGGCGATGCTGCCGGCGTTCCTGCATGAAATCCTGCACCACGGTCCGGAAGGGCTGGGCATTCTGCGCGCGGCCCCGGCACTGGGTTCGGTCTGCGTGGGCCTGTGGCTGGCGCGCCATCCGCTGCACAAGCACGCCGGCCGGGTACTGTTGTTTGCCGTGGCGGGCTTTGGCCTGTGCGTGATCGGCTTCGGCCTGTCGCATCACTTCTGGCTGTCAGCAGCGATCCTGCTGTTCTACGGGGCCTTCGACGGGGTCTCGGTGGTGGTGCGCTCGACCATCCTGCAGTTGGCCACGCCGGAAGAGATGCGCGGACGCGTCTCCTCGATCAACGGCATTTTCATCAGTTCGTCGAACGAACTGGGCGCGTTCTACGCCGGCACGATGGCCAAGCTGCTGGGCCTGGTCCCCGCCGTTGTCCTGGGCGGCTTCGCGGTCCTGAGCGTCGCCGGCATCACCGCCTGGAAGAACCCCACCCTGCGCCGGTTGAATCTGCGCGATCTGCAGTGATTGCACGCACTACGTAGAGCCGGGCTCTGCCCGGCTGCTGTTGGATTTGGGCGAACAACCCTCGGTTCACGGCTCCCCTGGGCTGGCGGCCCGGGATGGGCGTTCCGGGGGACGCCGCAAGTACATCCTTGTAGGCTCAGTCGCGGCATCCATGCCGCTCATGCCCCCTCCAACCCATCCCGAGCCGCCACGACAGAATGTCGGTGGCCATGGGGAAATGCCAGATCAACGGCGGTGTCGATTTGGGGTCATGCGTTACCGGGTGTTGGGGATTTCACTGCAGTCGACCAACGGTCGACTCTACCGGGCCCACATACCCCGGGAATTTCAATCGGCACGATGGCCGTGCGGTTTTGATCTTCGATGACTACCGACGCACTGTCGTGGCGGGTCGGGGTGGGCTGGAGGGGGCGTGAGCCGCATGGATGCGGCGATCGAGCCTACATGGACGTACTTGCGGCGTCCCCCGGAACGCCCATCCCGGCACGCCAACACAGGGAACCGATGACCGCCGGCTGTTCGCCAAAAACCAACAGCAGCCGGGCAGAGCCCGGCGACACGTAGGCCGTCGAATGCCGACAATCACAGAACCAACAAAAAACCCGGCCGGAGCCGGGTTTTTCGCGCAATCCACAACAACAGACGATCAGTCGCCCTGCTGCTTCTGCATGTGCTCCCAACGCTCCTGGGCGTCGATGGTGCGCTCGGCGGTCAGACGCGCTTCGAGGCGGTCCAGGCCGATTTCTTCACCGGTGTCGACGCAGTAGCCGTAGTCGCCGGCTTCCAGACGCTTGAGGGTGCTTTCAATCTTGCCGATCAGCTTGCGGTAGCGGTCGCGGGTACGCAGCTCGAGCGAATTTTCCGTTTCGCGGGTGGCGCGTTCGGCTTCGTCGCCGATGTCGCGGACTTCTTCCTTGAGGTTCTCGATGGTCTGCTTGGACTCTTCGACCAGTTCCGCGCGCCACTGCTGCAGACGCTGGCGGAAATACTCCAGCTGCAGCGTGCTCATGTATTCCTCATCCGCGCTCGGCTTGTAGCCGGCGGGCAGGATCGGGCGGCCGGTGGCCTCGTCGGTCTTGAACTCCACCACCTTGTACTTGGTACGCGGAGCCGGGGCGGACGAGCGCGCGGCGACAGCCACGGCGACCTTGCCGACCGGGCGCTGCACGGCAGGCTTGGCGGTGGGCTCGGACTTGGCGGGGGTTTTTGCAGGCGATTTCGAAACGGGCACGGGATTCTTGTTTTGCGGGGCCTTCGGAGCGGGGGCAGCCGCTGCCGCCTTCGGCGCCGCGGCCGGGGCCGGAGCCGGCTTGGCCG
>NZ_JASCOZ010000029.1 GCF_029960115.1 Stenotrophomonas sp. PS02289 | reverse complement strand
CCCCCCCCGGGGCCCGGCAGACCTCATGCGGGGGCGGGGGGGCGTGGGCCCGGCACCACGCATTACTTACTTCACCGGGTTGCCGTCGGCATCGATGACGGTGACCTCGCCCAGGTTCAGCGCGCGCACCTCTTTCTCGGTCTGCTTCAGGTCACCCACCACCACCCAGGTCAGGGCATTCGGGTCCAGCGTGGCGGCGGCCTGCTGGACCTGGGCCGGGATCATCGCCTCGATCTCGGCCTTGCGCTTGAACACGTAGTCGTCCGGGCGCTGGTAGCGGACGATGCCGCTGATGGTGCCCAGCACCGCGCTGGCGGTTTCATAGGCACCGGGCAGGCTCAGGGTCTGGATGTTGCGGATGCGGCTGACCTCCGGCGCGGTGACCGGCTCGGCGGCGCTGGCGAAGTCGGCGATCTCGCGACGCATTTCGGCCATGGCCTCGCCGGTCTTGTCGATCTGCACCGGAGCCATCGCCATCCACGGGCGCTGGCCCAAGGTGCTGCTGGCACTGCTGCGGGCACCGTAGGACCAGTGCTTTTCCTCACGCAGATTCATGTTCAGGCGTGAGGTGAAGTCGCCGCCGAGCACGCCATTGGCGATGTCGAAGCGGGTGGCACCGGCGTCCAGGGTGGAGGGCACCACCTGGCCGGCAAACAGGTTGGCCTGCACCGCACCGGGCTGGTCGATCAGGAACACCCGGCCCTTCGCCGGGCGCGCCACGTCCACGGTGGCCTTCACCTGCGGGGCCGGTCCGGTGCTCTTCCAGTCGCCCAACTGGCGGTTCAGCAGCGGCACGATCTCTTTCAGGGTGGTGTCACCGACCACGATCAGGGTGCCCTGCTCCGGACGCAGCCAGTCACGGTGGAAGTCCACCAGGTCCTGGCGGGTCAGCGACTGGATGTCCGCTTCGCGGCCGCTGCCAGTGAACGGAATGGCATAGGGATGGCCCTTGCCATACAGCAGCGGCGGCAGCACGCGCATGGCCACGGCGTTGGGGTTCACCTTCTCCTGCTGGATGCCGGCGATCCAGGTCGCCTTGACCCGGTCGATCTCGCCCTGCTCGAAGCGCGGCGAGCGCAGCATGTCGGCGTACAGGGCCAGCGACGGAGCCAGGTTTTCCTTCAGGGCCGACAGGTACACGCTGGCGCTGTCCAGCGAGGCGCTCGCGCCCAGGCTCGCGCCGAGCATGTCGGCGGCGTCGGCGAACGGCAGCGCGCCCAGCTTGCCTGCACCTTCCCCCATCAGGTCCATGGTGAAGTTGGCGGTGCCGGACTTGCGGCCCTGGTCGGCGGTGAATCCACCCGGGAACTCATAGCTGAACTGCACCACGGGGATGTCGTGGCGCTCGGCCAGGATCACCTGGGTGCCATTCTTCAGCGTGGCGCGGTGCAGCTGCGGGAACTTCAGTTCCGGGAAGGTTTTTGTCTGCGGCACGCCGCTGCTGCGCTCCACCTGGGTCGGCAGGGTGCTGAACTTCGGATCCACGGCCGGCGGGTTGAACGGCTTGGGCGTGGCCGAGGGTTCCTCGGCCAGGGCGACGCGGGCACCCGGTTCCACCACCAGGGTGTGGTCGCCCGGGCCCAGCCACTTGGCCCCGATGCCGCGTACATCGGCGGCGGTGGCGTCGTTGATCACCTTCAGCGAACGGCGGAAGCAGCCGGGGTCGCCTTCATACACGGTGCACTCGGCCAGCGCGTCGGCCTTGCCGCCGAAGCCACCGATGCGCTCGATGCCACGGATGAAGCCGGCGCGGAAGGCGGTCTTGCCGCGGGCCAGTTCGGCGGCGGTCGGACCGTCCTTGATCAGCTTGCGGACTTCCTCGTCGATGATCGCCTCGACCTTGGCCGGATCCACGCCCTGCTTCACCGTGGCCATGATCATGAAGTTCGAGCCCAGCTGCGAGCTGTAGGCCCCGGCACTGATGTTGTCGACCAGCTTGTCCTGGTGCAGCAGGCGCTGGTCCAAGCGCGAGGCCTTGGCCCCGCCCAGCACCTGCGCGAACAGCTGCAGCTGGTCGATATCGGCGGTGCCCACTTCGGCCACGTTCCAGGCCCGGTAGATGCGCGCCTGCGGCACCTTGTCGGTCATGGTCTCGCGGGTGGATTTTTCACGCTGGGCGACGTTGACCTTCGGCTGGGCCATGCTCGGGCCGGCGGGAATATCGCCGAAATAGCGCGCGACCTTTTCCTTGGCAGTGGCCACGTCGATGTCGCCGGCCAGCACCAGCACCGCGTTGTTGGGGCCGTACCAGGTACGGAACCAGGTCTTCACGTCGTCCAGCGACGCGGCATTGAGGTCGTTCATCGACCCGATCACGCTGTGGTGATACGGATGGCCGACCGGGTACAGCGCGCGGTTGAGCTTTTCCCACACCTGGCCATAGGGCTGGTTCTCGCCCTGGCGCTTTTCGTTCTGGACCACACCGCGCTGCTCGTCCAGCGCCGCCTGGTCGATGGCACCCAGCAGGTGCCCCATGCGGTCGGACTCCATCCACAGCGCCATGTCCAGCGCGGTGGTGGGGACATTTTCGAAGTAGTTGGTGCGGTCGGTGTTGGTGGTGCCGTTCTGGTTGGTCACGCCCACCTGCTTGAACGGCTCGAAGTACTCGCCGTCGTGGTTCTCGCTGCGCTGGAACATCAGGTGTTCGAACAGGTGCGCGAAGCCGGTGCGGCCGGCGGGCTCATCCTTGCTGCCGACGTGGTACCAGATGTTCACCGCCACGATCGGGGCCTTGCGGTCGGTGTGCACCACCACGCGCAGGCCGTTGGGCAGGGTGAACTCCTCGAACGGAATGTCGACCGTGGCCGCCTGGGCCGGCTTGGCCAGCACCGGTGCCGGGGCCAGCGTGCCCAGGGCGGCAGAGAGCGCAACAGCCAGCAGCGCGCCACGCGGTCGAAGGTGCAGGGTCATTCCGGGTCCTTGGTCGTGTAATTGGAGGCCGATCCTAGCCCGGCCCTACTGAATCTGGCATCGGCCAACAGTCATTGCCGCCCTCAGGGCCGGTCACATCGCGGCAGACGGACAGTCATTGCCTGCAGATCGGACAGGTGTCCGGACAGCGGACACCTCGATTCAGGCCAAAAACCCTTGCAAATCAACGCTCAAAAGTTGGCACGGGTCCTGCTTTGATCTCTGTGCGGACAAAAGGCGATCAAAACCAAACTGACTGATCGCTGAACAAAACACCGAAACTGAAAATTTTCCTTGCAAGCCCAGATTCGGTGTACTACCTTACTACCACACCACTGCTCACCAACACTAAACAGGCCTCGTCATGAACACCAAGACCATCGCAATTGCCATCGCCATCGCCGCCGGCTCCGCGTTTGCTTCGAACGTGCATGCCGCTTCCGCCATCACCACCCTGGAAACCGTCCAGGTCCGTCCCTCCGCCGACCAGCTCGCCCAGGCCGAATGGGAACGCAACAGCGCGATCCCGACCCTGGCCATGGTGGAAGTGCGTCCCACCGCCGGTCAGATCGCCGAGTACCGCCAGGAACTGGCCGACAGCCGCCGGGTGACCACCCTGGCCGCCGTGGAAGTGCGTCCGACCGCCGAACAGCGCGAAGCGCTGGCCGCCGAGCAGGACAGCCACCGCGACTACATGGGCACCTTCGCCGCTGCGGCGACCGCCGTCGCCAGCGAAGTGATCATCAACCTGCCGACCCTGCAGGTGCGCCCGTCGCCGAACGACCTGCAGGCCTTCGCGGCTGAAGCGGTTTCTGTGCTGGCTCGCCCGTAATACCCGCGGTGTACCAGCCAGGGGCTGGTACCTGCGGTGACGGGTCGCGGCGTACACTTTGGCCATGACCTCTCCCCAGTTCCACGTCGTGTTGTTCCAGCCGGAAATTCCCCCGAACACCGGCAATGTGATTCGCCTCTGCGCCAATACCGGCGCGCAGCTGCACCTGATTGAACCGCTCGGTTTCGACCTGAGCGACAAGCAGCTCAAGCGCGCCGGCCTGGACTACCACGAGTACGCACGACTGCAGGTGCATCCAGACCTGGAGACCGCCCTGCAGCGCATTGCCCCCAAGCGCCTGTTCGCCCTCAGCACCCGAGGCAGCGTGCGCTATGACACCCAGCAGTTCGAAGACGGCGACGCCTTCCTGTTCGGCCCGGAAACCCGCGGCCTGCCACAGGACGTGCTGGACGCGCTGCCGGATGGCCGTCGGCTGCGCTTGCCGATGCGGCCGGACAACCGCAGCTTGAACCTGTCCAACACGGTTGCCGTGGTCATGTATGAGGCCTGGCGGCAGAACGGGTTTGCCGGCGGGGAATGACCGTCAGAACGCGTTGATGCCGGTCAGCTCGCGGCCGATCACCAGCTGGTGCACGGTTTCGGTACCCTCGTAGGTGATCACCGATTCCAGATTCAACGCATGCCGGATCGCCACGTGCTCGGTGGTGATGCCCGCTCCGCCCAGCAGGTCGCGGCACTCACGGGCGATGTCGATCGCCATGCGGCAGTTGTTCCACTTCGCCAGGCTCACCTGTTGCGGCTGCATCTGCCCGGCATCCTTCAGACGCCCCAGCTGCAGCGCCAGCAGCTGGGCGCTGGTGATCCGGCGGGCCATGTCAGCCAGTTTGATCTGCGCGCTCTGCGTGGCCGCCACCGGTCGTCCGAACAGTACGCGTTCCTTGGTGTAACCCAGCGCCTCGTCCAGGCAGGCCACCGCCGCGCCGATCGGCCCCCAGCTGATGCCATAACGCGCCTGGGTCAGGCAGCCCAGCGGCCCCTTCAACCCCTGCACGTTCGGCAGGCGGTTGCGCTCGGGCACACGCACGTTGTCGAAGAACAGCGCACCGGTCAGCGAGGCGCGCAGGCTCATCTTGTGCTTGATCTCCTGGGTGGTGAAGCCGGGCATGCCCTTCTCCAGCACAAAGCCCTGGATGCCGTCGTCGGTGTGTGCCCAGACGACGGCGATGTCGGCCACCGGACCGCTGGTGATCCACATCTTGCTGCCGTTGACGACCCAGTCGCCGCCATCGCGCACCGCGCGCGTCTTCATCGCGGCCGGGTCCGAGCCACCGTGCGCCTCGGTCAGCCCGAAGCAGCCAATCACCTTGCCCGCCGCCATGTCCGGCAGCCAGCGCAGGCGCTGTTCTTCACTGCCATAGGCGTAGATCGGGTACATGCACAGCGAGCTCTGCACCGACACAAAACTGCGCAGGCCCGAATCGCCACGCTCCAGCTCCTGGCAGATCAACCCGTAGCTGACCGCGTTGAGTCCGCCACCGCCGTACTGTTCCGGCAAGGTGCAGCCCAGCAGACCAAGCGAGGCAATCTCGGGGATCAACTCATCCGGGAACCGGCCCTGGTCGAAGGCGTCGCCGATGATGGGCAGCACGCGTTCATCGGTGAAACGCGCCACGCTGGCCTGCACCGCGCGTTCCTCTTCGCTGAGCAGGGAACGGACATCGAACAGGTCATACGGATTCAGGGACATGGCTACCTGGCAGGGAAGAGCAGCAGAGGCGGCCATTGTCCGCGCTCACCGCCGCCCGGCCAAGGCACGGCGCAGCACGGGCCTACAATGGCGACATTTCGTCGCAGAGCTTCCGCCATGCAGATCCGCCCCGAGCGCGCGCAGGACATCCCTGTCATTCACGCACTGACCCGCGAGGCGTTTGCCGATGCGCCGCACCGTGACGGGACCGAGCAGGACGTCGTTGACGCATTGCGCGCCGCCGGCGCGCTGTCGGTATCGCTGGTGGCGGAAGAAGGTGGAGCACTGGTCGGCCATGTGGCGCTGTCGCCGGTCACGCTCAGCGACGGCAGCGAAGACTGGTACGGGCTGGGTCCGATTTCGGTGGCTCCCCCGCATCAGGGGCGCGGCCTGGGCAGCGCGTTGATGCAGGCCGCGCTGGCGGCGCTGGAGGAACGCGGGGCGGCCGGGTGCGTGCTGTTGGGTGACCCGGGGTACTACGGGCGATTCGGGTTCCGGGCGGATCCGCGCCTGCGCCTGGCCGGGGTGCCGCAAGAGTACTTCCAGGCGGTGTTGTTGAAGGGGGCATGGCCGGATGCAGAAGTGCGGTATCACGCAGCGTTTGGCGGGTAACGCCGGTAATGCGGCGGTGCACCATTCATCCTTCAAACGATGACCAACGTCGGCGAACTAGGCGTAAACGCCGGCTCCCGGTACCCTGACGTACTGAACTGCATCCCCAGGCAACCGCCGCTGGCTTCTGGCCGGTGGCACTACCCAACGAGTTACGCACCACCATGAGCGAAGAAACCACCGCCCTGCCCCCGCGCGAAGCCATGGAATTTGACGTGGTGATCGTCGGAGCCGGCCCCGCCGGCCTGGCCACGGCCATCCGCCTGCGTCAGCGCGCCATCGAAGCCGGCCGCGAACTGTCGGTCTGCGTGCTGGAAAAGGGCTCCGAGCCCGGCGCGCACATCCTGTCCGGCGCGATCATGGACCCGCGCGCACTGACCGAGCTGTTCCCGGACTGGGCCGAGCGCGGCGCACCGCTGAAGCAGGCGGTCACCCGCGACGAATTCCTGTTCCTCAGCCCCGAAGGCGCGCGCAGCACGCCGCATGCGCTGCTGCCGGAGTGCTTCCACAACCAGGGCAACTACATCGTCAGCCTGGGCGAGGTCACCCGCTGGCTGGCGCAGCAGGCTGAAGCGCTGGAAGTGGCGATCTTCCCCGGCTTCGCCGCCGCCGAAGTGCTGTACGACGAGAACGGCGCGGTGATGGGCGTGGCCACCGGCGACATGGGCATCCGCAAGGACGGCAGCCACGGGCCGAACTTCGAACGCGGCATGGAACTGCATGCGAAGTACACGATCTTCGCCGAAGGTTCGCGCGGCCACCTCGGCCGCCAGCTGATCGCGCGCTTCCAGCTCGATGCCGGCAAGGACCCGCAGTCCTACGGCATCGGCATCAAGGAACTGTGGCAGATTGATCCGGCCAAGCATGAGCCGGGCCTGGTGGTGCACACCGCCGGCTGGCCGCTGGAGAGCGACACCTACGGTGGCTCGTTCCTGTATCACGCCGAAGGTGGCAAGGTCGCCGTCGGCTTCGTGGTCGGGCTGGACTACAAGAACCCGTGGATGAGCCCGTTCGAGGAGTTCCAGCGCTTCAAGACCCACCCGTCGATCCGCAAGCACCTGGAAGGCGGCAAGCGCATTGGTTACGGCGCACGTGCGATCACCGCCGGCGGGCTGTTCTCGCTGCCGAAGACGGTGTTCCCGGGTGGCGCGCTGGTCGGCTGCGAGGCCGGCTACCTCAACGCCAGCCGGATCAAGGGCAGCCACGCGGCGATCAAGACCGGCATGCTCGCCGCTGACGCGGCCTTCGACGCCCTGTCCGCCGACCGCCAGCGCGACGAACTCAGTGCCTACCCGGACGCGTTCGAAAAGAGCTGGCTGCATGACGAGCTGAAGCTGTCCAAGAACTTCAAGCAGTGGTTCAAGAAGGGCCGCACCGTGGCCACGCTGATGACCGGCATCGAACAGTGGCTGCTGCCCAAGCTGGGCATCCGCAATCCGCCGTGGACGATCGGTCACAGCAAGCCCGATCACGAATGCCTGGAACCGGCGTCGCAGCACACCCGTATCACGTATCCGAAACCGGACAACGTGCTGACCTTTGACCGCCTCAGCTCGGTGTTCCTGAGCAGCACCAATCACGAAGAAGACCAGCCGAGCCATCTCACCCTGAAGGACGCCAGCATTCCGGTGCGGGTGAACCTCGCCGAGTTCGCAGGCCCGGAAGCGCGTTATTGCCCGGCCGGCGTGTACGAATTCGTCGGCGGCGAAGGCCAGGAGCAACTGCAGATCAACGCGCAGAACTGCGTGCACTGCAAGACCTGCGACATCAAGGACCCGACCCAGAACATCGTGTGGGTGACGCCGCAGGGCGGCGGTGGCCCCAACTATTCCTCGATGTGAGAACACTGGTCATCGCGGTGGCCGGGCTGCTCAGTGCATGCACGGCCGCACCGCAGACACCCGAACAGGCGCGGCAACGCGAGCGCGAACGCGCGTTTGCGATCTGCGGTGGCTGCCACACCGTGCAGGCCGGTGGGGTGCATCGGTTTGGCCCGAATCTGCACGGGGTGATCGGTCGTCGCGCCGGCAGCTTGTCCGACTACCCGTATTCGCCGGCGATGCGCCGCGCGAACCTGGTGTGGACCGAGCAGACGCTGGATGCGTTCCTGCGTTCGCCAGCCAGCGTCGTGCCCGATTCGCGCATGGTCAATTCCACCGCCGACCCCGAACGGCGACGGCTGGTGATCGAGTACTTGAAAGGACAGGCAAGCCGGGCAGAGCCTGGCTCTACGGATCCAGGCTCTCCAGATACGCTTCGAGCGCCTGCTCGAACGCGGTGATGCCGGCAGTGCACGCAGCCACCCCCTCGACCTGGATCCGCTGCATCAGCGTGCGTGCCTGTGCGGCCAGCGATTCCGCGCCCAGCGTGCCCAGCCCGCCCACGATCCGATGCAGCACTTCCACGGCCGCATTGCTGTCGTTCTGCTCACGCGCCAGCGCTCCGCGGCCCAGGTCCTCGCGGGTCGCCTTGCGCATGCTGTCAATCAGCACGGCCGCCACGTGCTCCGAGCCGAAGCGCTCGACAATCGCCTTGCGGGTCGGCGGCGGTGCCGGCGTGGTGGTCTCCACGGGGGCCAGATCGGCAGCCGTCGGACCTTCGTCCTCCGGGTCGATCGGCAGCCAGCGTCGCAGCGCCCTGCGCAGGGTGGCCAGGGCCACCGGCTTGGCCAGCAGGTCATCCATCCCGGCTTCACGACAGCGCTGCAGATCTTCAGCCAATGCACTGGCGGTCAGCGCGAGCACCGGTAGATGCCGGCCCGTGCCGCGCTCGCGTTCCCGGATGCGTCGGGTCAACGTGTAGCCGTCCATCACCGGCATCCGGCAGTCGGTGATCACCAGGTCGAAGCTCGAGGTGTCCAGCAGGGCCAGCGCCGCCTCGCCATCCACTGCCAGCTCGTGCTGCAGGCCCAGCTGCTGCAGGCGCCAGCGCATCAGGGCCTGGTTGGTGGGATGGTCCTCCACTACCAGCACGCGGCGTCGCGCCTGCCCCGAGGGCAGTGGCTGCACATCGTCGATGCCGTGCGTTGTGTCGTGTTGGTCTTCCGCACCGGGTACGCGTGGCAGGCTCACCACCACGTCCACGCGGGTGCCCTGCCCCGGCACGCTGTGCATGTCCAGCCGCCCGCGCATCAGCCCCACCAGACGCTGGCAGATGCTGAGTCCCAGACCGGTCCCCCCGTAATGCCGGGTGATCGCCACGTCGGCCTGCGCGAAGGGTTTGAACAAACGCTCGCGCTGCTCGGGGGAAATGCCGATGCCGGTGTCTGTCACGGTCAAGCGCAGAGTCTGCGCCATGTCGTCGGAACGCTCCACCTTCAAGGCGATGCTCACACGGCCCTGGTTGGTGAACTTGATCGCGTTGCTGAGCAGATTGAAGACCACCTGGCGCAGACGCATGCCGTCCACCAGATGCTGCGGGGCGACGTCGGGGTCTACTTCCAGGCTGAGGTCCAGGCCTTTGCTGGACGCCTGTGGAGCGAGCAGCTGCTGCACGTTGTCGAGCAAGCTGCGCAGGGCGACCGGTTGCGGCTCCAGCGGCAACGCACCTGCCTCGATGCGCGAATAGTCCAGGATGTCATCCAGGATCTGCCGCAGCATCTGGGCCGAGTCCTCGATCACCCCGATGATGCGCCGCTGTTCGCCGTCCAGCGGGGTGTGCGACAACGCCTCCACCATGCCCAGCACGCCACTCATCGGGGTGCGGATCTCGTGGCTCATGGTGGCCAGGAAGTTGGACTTGGCGTCGGTTGCACGTTCGGCATCGGACTTGGCGGCCGCCAGCGCATCGGCCTGGGCACGCGCTTCGGTGACATCCACCCAATAACCACTCCACAGCACCGCCCCGTCGGAAGAGGCGTACGGCAGCGCGCGCGTCCGCACCCAGCGCACCACACCGTGCGGGCTGGTGCGGAACTCCAGATCCAGCGGGGTGAAGTTGCGGGCCGCATGGGTCATCGCCTCGTTGATCGCGTCGCGGTCACGCGCGTCGATCTGGGCTTCGAGCAGGGTGTCATCGCGCATGACTTCGAGCGTAGTCACCCCGAACATCGAATGCAGGTCACCGGTGATGTACGGGAAGGTCACCCGTCCGTCGCTTTCGCGTCGAGCCTGGTACACGATGGCCGGCAGGTTGTCGGTGATCTCATCCAGGCGCTTTTCCAGCCGGCGACGCATGGACACTTCCCGGCGCAGGCGCAGGTAACCCCAGCCATGCACGATCATGCCGGTGAGCAGCACCAACGACAGCGGCACCGCCCAGCGTGCGATCGAGCGCCAGTCCAGCCCCGCGCGGTACTCGGCGAGCAGCCAGTCACCGCGGATGGCCGCATGTTCGCGCGGACTCAGATTGGTCAGCACGCGGTCGAAGGTGGTGGCCAGCGGCGCGTACTGGCGCTTCACCGCCAGCGACAGCTGGTCGCTGAATCCGGCAGGTGCGGCGACGTGCAGGCGGGCCGGATACAGCTCGCGGATGACCCGGTCGGCCATCGCCAGATTCCCGACATAGGCATCGGCGTCGCCGTTGGCCAGCCGCGCCAGTGCCTGCTCCACGCTGCGTGCTGGCACGATGCGCGCCTTGGGCGCGTACTGCAGGATGTACCCGCGCAGACGGTCAGGGTCGGATAGAAGAATCGTGCGCCCGTCCAGGTCGCTCAGGCCCAGCACGGAACGGCTGTTGTTTGGCGTGACCACGACATTGGGCACACTGATGAACGGCTGGCTGAACACCCAGTCATCCCCCAGGTAATGCGCGTCGTTGGGCATGCCCATGACCACATCGACGGTGCCACGCCGCATCTGGTCGCGCACCTCGAACCAGTCGTGCGCCGGCACCCGGTTCAACTGCGCGCCGACCATGCGCAACTGGCGAAGGTAGTCGCCGGCAACGCCGCTGGGTTCGCCGGATGCGTCCACAAACGACAGCGGCGAGGCCTGCGGTGCGTATCCCATGCGCAGCGGGGTGGCGAGCACCCGGCTCTCGGCCTCGCTCAGTGCCAGCCGCGACTGCGCGGACCACTGCAGGGGCGTGATCCAGCGCTTGGCGATGATGTCGCGCTGCGTGGTCGGCAATGTCGCCAATGCCGCATCCAGTGCCTCTGCCAGTGGCTGGCGGGCATTGGGGACACCGAAATGCAGGCGTTCAGGGGCCAGGTCGCTGGGGCGCAACAAGGTGATGCCTTCCAGCTTCCGGTCATTGATGATGGCATTTGCGACATGCGCGTTGCCGATATAAACGTCCGCCTTACCCTGCGCCACCATCTCCAATGCCGCGCCGGTATTGGACGCCACCAGCTGCCGCGCCGCGGGGAAGCGCGAGCGGATCTGTTCGCTGGTGAGGAACTCCTGCTCGGTCACCACGCGCAGGCCGGTCAGGTCTGGATCCGTCGACGCGCGCGTGTCACCAGGCCGCCCCACCAGCGCCAGCGGCGCTTCGGCGTAAGGCGAGGTGTAGACCATGCAGCGGGTGCGCCCCGGGGTCAGCGCGATGTTCATTACGACATCCACTTCACCCCGGCAGGCGGCGTCCAGCACCTCGGCCCAATCGCGATACATGCGGACACGAACGTTCAGCCCCAACTGGTGCGAGAGCAGCATCAGATAGTCGTAACCGAGCCCTTTTGGCTCTCCGTTCTGTACAAATTCATACGGTGGCCAGCCGCTGTCGTACAGGCCCAGTAAGATGGTAGGGTTCCGCTCGACCCATCCGGCCTGGCGCGGCGAAAGTGCCGGCGCTGGCAATGTACCGGGCGCAGAATTGCCGGAGGTACTTGCAGTGATCAGCAGAACCAGCACGAGCAGCCAGCGGACAACCGAGGTACGCATGCGGTCCGATCTCCGTAAAATGATTCCAACATCCCGACGGGCCCGGAAGGGCCGCTGCCTTACAGGCAATACTAGTCCATGACCCTGCGCATTATCATCGCCGACGACCACCCGGTCGTCCGTATCGGGACCAAGGCCGTGATCGAATCGAGCGGCGTTGGTGAAGTTGTTGCCGAAGCCAGCAGTGCCAGTGAGCTGATGGACATGCTCAAGGCACATCCCTGCGATCTGCTGGTCACGGACTACTCCATGCCCGGCGCGGGTCAGGCTGACGGTTTCGCCATGATTGGAATGATCCGCCGCCACTACCCGGAGCTGCCGGTGGTGCTGCTCAGCGTGGCCAACAACCTGGCGATTCTCCGCATGGTGGTTTCCACCGGTGTTCTCGGCCTCGTCGACAAGGCCTCGTCGATGGACGAGCTTCCGCTGGCCATCCAGACGGTACAGCGCGGCCAACCGTTTCTGAGTCGCACACTGAAGGACCGGATTGACGCAATTGGCACACATAACGTCGAAGAGAAGGACACCCGCACGTTGTCGCCCAAGGAAGTCGAGGTGCTGCGCCTGCTCGGTGCCGGTCAGACAGTGAAGGAAATTGCGCTGCATCTGCACAAGAGTGTCAGCACGATCAGCAGGCAGAAGGGCGATGCCATGCTCAAGCTCGGCCTGAAAGGCGATGCAGAACTGTTCGACTACCTGCGCGACAGCAAGCTTTGAGCACGCCGCAGCACCACGTGCAGGGTCTGGACAACGATCAGGTCCAGGCCGACTGGCCGGCCATTGATGCGCAGGAACTTGCGTGGCTGGGCACCCGGTACGCAGCGCTGGAAGGTCCCTGCACGGTGCTGTGGCACAGCCCGCGTCCCTTCTCCGCCGCAGCGCTGGTACAGACACCGGGTGGACGCGTGTTCGTGAAGCGCCATCACCTGCGCGTGCGAAGTGCGGCGGCGCTGGAAGAGGAGCATCGCTTCATCGCATATCTTGCCGGCGCGGGTGTGCCCGTGGTGCAGGTGTTGCCCGCTGCTGACGGACATACGGCGCTGGTGCGCGGCGACTGGACGTATGAGGTCCATGCCGAAGGCATCGGTGCGGATCTGTTTCGCGAGGTCCCTTCGTGGACACCGCTTACCGACCTGGCGCACGCGAACCAGGTGGGCGCGATGCTCGCACGCCTGCACGGGGCGGCGGCGGACTTTCGCGCGCCGCAGCGCTCCACCCATGTGCTTGTCGCGCGTGACGACCTGATCCGCGCCGACGATCCGGTTGCGCAGTTGCACGTCCAGCTGGCTGAGCGACCGGGACTGGCGGCGTACCTGGCCGGCGTGCCGTGGGAGCGCGATATCACCCGCGCGATCGGGCCGTGGCATGCCGCGCTGGGCGGTCGCTACGCCAGCGAGCCGGTGCGCTGGGCCCATAACGACTGGCACGTGTCCAACCTGCTCTGGCAGGGCCGCGGTGCCGAGGCGACCATCAGCACTGTGTTCGACTTCGGGCTGGCCGCCCCCACCAGTGCGTTGTTCGACCTGGCCACGGCCATTGAGCGCAATGCGGTGGACTGGCTGGCGAGCGGGGGGCCGGTCGCCCACGCCGACACCGCGCTGGCCTTGCTGGACGGCTACCGCCAGCAGCAGCCACTGCCCCCGGCGGACGTCACCCTGCTGGCCGACCTGCTGCCGGTGGTGCATCTGGATTTCGCGCTGTCGGAAGTGGAGTACTTCCACGCGGTCACCGGGTCTCGCGCCAATGCCGACGTGGCCTACCACACCTTCCTGATCGGTCATGCCACCTGGTTCGCCGGCCCTGCAGGACGAGCCTTGCTGGATCGTATTCGCAACGCAGCCTGAGACCAGGATTGGCCTTTCGCGCCGGATTGGTGTGAAATGGCCCCCTGAAGCGGGGGTGCCTGGATGACCAGGCTGAGAGAGTCCCTTGGAACCTGATCCGGTTTGCACCGGCGTAGGGAGCTTTGAGCAACACACACGGTGTCCGTTCTGGGCACTGCTGCGTGCGTGCCTTCGCTTCGTCTCCTCTGGCTGATGACGAAACGAATGAACCGCCTGCGCATTTCCCTGTTGACCACCGCCCTGTGCGCCGCCCTGCCGCTGCATGCCAGCGAGGCCGCCGCCGACGCCGGTGACCGTTCACCCACCGAGCTTGCCGGCATCCGCGTGCAGGCACATCAGCAGGCCGCAAAGACGGCCCCCTCCAGCAGTTTCGGCGTGGGCAGCTGGAAGGACACGCCGGCTTCGGTGAATGTACTGGGCAGCGAGTATCTGGATCGCCTGCAGGTGCGCGGATTGTCCGAACTGGCCCGGCACGACGCCTCGCTGGGTGACAGCTATGCCCCGGTGGGCTACTACCAGAACGTGGCGATCCGCGGCTTCGCGCTGGACCTGGCCACCGGCTACCGCTTCAACGGGCTGTCGATGGCTGGCGAGCAGCGCCTGGCGCTGGAGAACATCGCCCAGGTCGAGGTGCTCAAGGGCGAGGCCGGCCTGGCTGCGGGCGTGATGGCACCGGGTGGCCTGATCAATTACGTGGGCAAGCGTCCGGCGGAAGTGCGCAACCTCACCCTCGGCACCGATTCGGAAGGCTCGCGCTACGCCGCTGTAGACCTGGGCCACTGGCTGACCCCGACCTTCGGGGTGCGCTTCAACGCGGCCTGGGACGACAGTGAGTCCTACATCGAACATGCCGACGGCCGCCGCAACTTCTATTCGCTGGCCACCGACTGGCAGATCAGCGCGCGCAACAAGCTGGAAGTGGATGCCAACTACCAGACCAGCGCGCAGCGCTCGGCCTCCGGCTTCCAGCTGCTCGGCGCGACCGGCATTCCGCGCGGCGTGGACCGCGAAAAGATGCTCGGCTACCAGCCGTGGGTACAGCCGGTGGGCATCGCCAGCACCAACCTCACCGCGCTGCACACCTTCGACATCACGCCGGACTGGCAGTCGCGCCTCTCGGTGGGCCACAGCCGCACGGTGATCAACGACAACGTCGCCTTTGCCTACGGCTGCTACTACAGCGACGCCTGCGCCGACGGCAGCACGCCGGGCAACTACTTCGCACCCAATGGCGACTACGACATCTACGACTACCGCAGCCCCGACGACACCCGGGTCAACCAGCAGCTGCGCGCCGAACTGCGAGGTCGTTTCAGCACGGGCAGCGTGCAGCACCAGCTGTCGTTCGGCGTGGATGCCTTCCACCGTACTGTGGACAAGCGCCAGAACGTCAACGAGTACGTGGGCACGGCCAACATCCATGATCCGCAGGTGCCGGTGTTCGATCCGTCGCCGCTGCAGCCCGGTGCGTCGGCACGGCGGCTGGACAGCTGGCAGCGTTCGGCCTTCGTGCTGGACCGGGTGATTTTCAACGACCAGTGGCAATGGCTGGCCGGCGGCCGCTACGTACGCATGGACGAGCGCGCCTATGACAAGCGTGGCAACCCCGAGCGCCACAGCCAGCTCTCGACCTTCCTCCCGCAGACCGCGGTGGTGTTCAAGGCCAGCGATGCGCTGAGCGTGTACGCCAGTTACGTGGAAGGGCTGTCGCTGGGCAAGGAAGCCCCGTTCTGGACCCAGAACGGGGGCAGCTGGCTGCAGCCGCTGGAATCTCGCCAGACCGAAGTGGGGGTGAAGTTCGCCCGCACCGACGCGCTGACGCTGAGCGCGGCGCTGTTCCGCACGTCACTGCCGCTGCAGTACGCCAAGCCCGATGACAGCGAGGCCGGCTACACCTTCGTGCAGGAAGGTCGCCAGGTGCACACCGGACTGGAACTGAGCGCCGACGGTCAGCTCAGCGAGCGCCTGACCGTGACCGCCAGCGCCAGCGTGCTGCAGGCGCGTGCCCGGGACGCCGGCACGGCTGCGTATGAAGGCCATCAGCTGGTGAACGTGCCCAAGCGTCGTGCCAGCGTGCACGCGGATTACGCGTTGCCGTTCGTGGAGGGACTGGCGGTCGGTGCGGGCTGGCGCTACGCCTCGGCGAATGTGGCCACTGTGGATGGAAAGGTGAAAGTGCCGTCCTACAGCGTGTTCGACGCCGGGCTGCGCTTCCAGCACACCGTGGGCCAACACCCGGTGCGTTGGAACCTGTCGGTCGACAACCTGTTTGATCGCTTCTACTGGCGCGATACCGGCAGCACCGACGGTGACTACTACCTGTTCGCTGGCGCGCCGCGCCAGGCGCGCCTGTCGGTGACGATCGGGCTATGAATCCGGTCGTGCTCGAATGGTCCGCGGTGGCCGCCAGCATCCTCGGCGTGTGGCTGATGGCACGCCGGCATCTACTGGCGTGGCCGGTGGGACTGGTGGCCGTTGCGTTGTACGCGCTGGTGTTCGTTGAGGCACGGCTGTACTCGGACACGCTGCTGCAGATCGCGTTTGGTTGCTTCCTGCTGTACGGCTGGCTGAGCTGGCGGCGCAACGCGGCGGCGGAGGGGCAGATCACCATTGCCCCGCTGTCGCGCCACCAGCTGCTGCGTGACCTGGCAGTGGGTGTGCTCGGCGGGGTGCTGCTCGGTGCGGCCATGCACACCTGGACCAACGCGGCGCTGCCATGGCTGGACGCCATGCTGGCGGCATTGAGCCTGGTCGCGCAGTGGTGGCAGGCCAGGCGTCACGTGGCGACGTGGTGGCTGTGGATCGTCGTCGACGTGGTCTACGTGGGCATGTACCTGGTGAAGTCGCTGAACGTCACCGCCGGGTTGTATGTGTTGTTCATCGGCCTGGCGGTGATGGGCCTGCGCGCCTGGAGCCGTGCACCACGCGTGCGCAATGCGTGATCCGGTAGCGTCGGTCGATAGACGACGGCCGTGAACGGTGCAACGTCCGTTAACGCATGACCCTGATCGAAGTTGTCTCACCGGTCAGCGCAGATGAAACACCATTGCCTGCGCCCCCATTGCCGGATCGGTGGTTCCAGGTCGGCCATCCTCCACCCTGCCCGCCAGGCGCTGCGAAGCACCTGTCTGCACGATCTCCAGGTCATACCAACCGGACGTCGGCGCGGCCGCCCAGCGTATCTCCGCGCTGCCTCCGGCAGGCAGGTCCACCCTTCGCGTCGGCATCTGCGCGGCATACGCCATCGCCCGGACCTCGACGTTCACCGCAGCGGGGGCAGTGTTGTTCATGCGCAGGCACAGTTCGTCCCCGCTTCGCATCAATGCCACCTGTACTGGCTCCGCGTTGGCTTCACCCCGGTAATGCCGGTGGAAACCATTCGGCCCCAGCAGCCACAGGTCGTAGCCTCGCTCCGCATCCATCTGCCATACGTCCTGCAACGCCGCGCCCGGCACCACCGTGTAGCGTCGCGGAATCGCCTCCAGCTGCAGCTGGTCGTACACGTGCAGCACTGCGGCGGCACCGTCGCAGCGCAGTTCCAGCTGCACATCGTCGCCGGCAAGGGTCATCGCCACCTGTGGGCGGTAGGGCAGCGCGCGCGCCGGGCGTACGCCGGCTTCCTGGGTCGCCGGCCGCAATCCTTCCGGCAGCGCCGGGACCGTGCGCCCGGGCAGTGCAGCCGCGCGCGCCGCTACTGCGGCCGTCGCTGGCAGGCCACCGACGAAGGGGCGCTCGTCCGCGCGCGAGAAGTCGAATGCGGCGGTCAGATCGCCACACACCGCCCGCCGCCAGGGCGACAGCTGCGGTGCTGGCACGCCGAAGCGGCGTTCAATCAGGCGGATGACCGAGGTGTGGTCATACACCTGCGAGTCGACCCAGCCGCCACGGCTCCACGGCGAAATCACGTACAGCGGCGCGCGGGGACCCAGTCCATAGGGCCGGCCGCGCAGGTCCAGCGGATCGGCCTTCTCGTTGCCCGGTGAGGCGTGCTGGTGGTACTCGCCCGCGGTGGATACTGCCGACGCGCCGGCCCAGCCGGTCGTTCGTGTGGCGTCCGCCGAGGGCGGTGCGGGCGGTGGCATGTGGTCGAAGAAACCGTCGTTCTCGTCGAACATCAACAGCAGGGCGGTACGGCTCCACACCTCTGGATTGGCAGTCAGTGCATCCAGCACCTGGGCGGTGTACGCCGCGCCCTGCGCCGGGCTGGAGGGCCCTGGATGTTCGCTGCCCGCCGCGTCGGCAATGATGAAGCTGACCTGCGGCAGGCGATTGCCCAGCACGTCCTCGCGCAACTGGGCCAGACCTCGTGTGCTCACCCCACGCGCGCGCAGCTGCGGGTCATGCCCGGGTGCATCGCGCCAGGCCCGACGGAAGGTCTCGAACCCGGCCAGCGGGTTGTCGGTGAAGTTGTCCGCCATGTCCTGGTAGATGCGCCAGTCCACGCCGGCCTGCTGCAGCTGTTCCACATAGGTGGTCCAGGTGTAGCTGTTGGGATGGCCGCCCAGCTCGGGGAAGTTGTCGTGCGAGTTGGCCACCGCAGGCCCGCCATGATGCCCCTGCGGGTCGTTGTGCCCGGTCCACAGGAACAGACGGTTTGGGTTGGTACCGGCCTGCATCGCACAGTGGTAGGCGTCGCACACGGTGAACGCCTCAGCCAGCGCGAACTGGAACGGCAGATCGGCGCGCCGGTAGTACCCCATCGCGTGGTCCTGCTTGGCCACCGGCCAGTGCGCCATGCGTCCGTGGTCCCAGGCGCGCTGTGCATCGGGCCAGGTATGCGGCGTACCCTCCACGCGCATGACCCCGAACTGCGCGGCCGTGTCCAGCGGGAACGGGGCAATGCCGCGCGTGCCGGCCGCGTTCGGCTGCAGCCACAGCGTGCGCGCGGGCTGCCCCTGCTGCAGCGGCGCGGCCGGCGCGACGAAGCGGTCTCCGAATCCGCGCACGCCCGGCAGGGTGCCGAAGTAGTGATCGAATGATCGGTTTTCCTGCATGAACACCACGATGTGCTGCAGGTCCTGCAGACTGCGGGTGCGCGCATCCGGGGCAATGGCTGCGGCACGCGCGATGCTGGGCATCAGTGCGGCGATGCCCGCACTGATGCCCCCCTGCAGCAGCCGACGGCGACCGAGATCGGTCACAGGTCAACCCGCACCGAGAAGCCCACGGTGCGCGGTGCACCGATGAAGGCCGAGTTGCTGCCGTCCACGCCGGCCAGGTACTTGCGGTCGGTGAGGTTGTTGACCACGATGCTGGCCCCCACGCCCTTCAGCTTCGGCGACAGGCTCTGCAGGTCGAAGCCGATGTTGGCATTGAACACCGTGGCCGACGACAGCTTCGAGGTATTGGCTGCATTGAGGTAGCGCTCACCCAGGTAGCGACCGGATACGCCGAGGTTCCAGTTCTCGCCCTGCCAGTCAGCCGACATCACCAGCATGTGGCGCGGCTGCCCGATCACCTGGGCACCATCGACGATGCCCAGCGCGGTGTCGCGGTCGACATTACCGCTGCCCAGGTACTTGGAGCGGTTGTAGGTATAGGCACCGTTGATGCGCCAGCCGTTGTCCCAGCCATAGCCGAGCGCGGCTTCCACACCGTTGCTTTCCACGCCGCCAAAGTTCTCGTACACGCCATCGGTTTCATCCAGATAGTCGATCCCGTCGGCCAGACGCGCCGGCAGGTAGACGATGCGGTTGTCGAACTTGATGTTGTACAGGGTGATCGCACCGGTCAAGGGCCAGCGGCTGATTCGCAGGCCAAGTTCGATGTTGTCGGCGGTTTCCGGTTCCACTCGGGCGAAGCGCTGCGGATCGGTTTCGCCGAGCACGCCGGACGGAATGGCGGCGAAGTTCTGCGAGAAACCGGCGAACATTTCCAGGCCCTCCACCGGCAGCGTCCAGGTACCACCGGCGGAGATCAGCGGATCGGACTTCGAGTCCGAGCGCACGTTCTCGGCCGCGCCGATGGTGCGGTGGCGGGTCTGGTCGACGAAGAACTGCTTCACGCCGACACGGGCGCTGAATGCACCAAACCGTGCCACATCTTCCACGTAGTACATCTGCTCGTCGGTGCTGTAGTCGTCTTCGAACTGCACCCAGTACGGCTGCTGGTCAAAGCCGATGTCGGTGCCCACGTTGAGCAGGCGGTGCCAGTCGCGGCGTGCGGTGCGGTCGAACTTCTCCACCCACAGGCCGGCGCGCACGGTGTTCTGCACGCTGCCCAGGTCCTGGGTCCATTCCACGTCGGCGGTGACACCCGCGCGGTCGTTGTCGTAGTGGGTGTGGCGGTAGGACTGCACACCCTGCACGTTGGCGGCGTAACAGTTCGGATCGTACTCAGCGCTGAAGCCAGCGCGCGGCGTGCAGCCGGCGATCATCTGCGCGGCACTGCCGTCCGGATTGACGAAATAGAACTGGCCCAGTGCACTGCCGCCGTAGCTTGTGCTGCCGCCCAGGTATTCCGATTCCGGCGCACCGGCACCGTCGTTGCGGGCCTGCACCAGATAGGGCGGCAGCCAGTCACCCCGGCCTTCCATCTTGTGCACGTATCCGCTCAGCGAAGCCTTGAAGCCGTTGCCGCTGTCGAAGGCGCCGCGCAGGTAGGCGAACGTATTCTCGCGCAGCGCGCGCGAGCCGGAACGATAGTTCTGGTCCAGATTGGGAATGCCGGTGAGCGTTCCGGTGAGACCGTCGCGGCTTGGGTTGGTGGCAAAGGCGGCCGGGGTGACGCTGGTGTATTCAGGCTCGTCGGCGTCGTTGTACGAGGCATAGCCGCTCAGCGTCCAGCGGTCGAGCTCGGTGATGAACTTCGCCGCCACGTGGTCATTGCTGGTCTTGCCGCTGCCGTCGATCCAGTCGCTGACGCGCGCGGACGAGGCACTCACCCAGGCACGGGTATGTCCGCCCAGCAGGCCGGTGTCATAGCGCACGTAGTACTTGCGCATGTCGTTGTCACCGGCCCCGACCACCATGCGCAGGCGCTGCTCGCTGAGCGGATCACTGGTCAGGAAGTTCAGCGTGCCACCCAGCGCCTCGTTGGAGCGCGAAGAGATATCGGCAGTGCCTTGGCTGACTTCGATGGTTTCCAGGTCGAGCGTATCGATGTAGCGGTTGGCCAGCGAGCCGCCACCGTAGCCCGAGCCCCCATTGGGCAGGCCGTCGATGGTGGTGCCGATCTGCTGGGTGTCACGGTTGGTGACGAAGCCGCGCATGCTGATCTGCGTACCCCACACCGACGAACCGGTGGCGTCAGCCTCGCTGACCACCACGCCCGGCAGTTCGTTGAGCGCGCCGTTGACGCTGCCGATGATCTGCTGGCGCTGCAGGGTTTCCTGGCTGACGCTGGTCTTGGCGTAGCTGGTGGCCTGGCCGATCACCTGCACCTGGTCCAAGGTGCGTGCGTCATCGACGGGGGCGTTCTCGGCCGCCAGTACATCCAGCGCGGCAGTCAGGGTCAGGGCCAGCAGGGTGATGCGGGGAACACGTCCGGCAATGCGCATGAGTTCTCAGTGGGGGATGGAGGACGCGCCGGAGTATCGGTAGCGTGAGTGACTTCCACATGACACTGTGCGCAGGGAGTGCGCGACCCAGAACGCGGTGTGGACTGCGTCACAGCTGCTGCGCAGAACTCATCGCCTATCGGGAAGGACACATAGTCCGCCTTGGTAGGGTCGGTCGATAGACGACCGCCGACCCATCCGTTCAATGCATTGACGCATGACCCTGGCCGGAGAGGTTCCATCGGCCGAGGTCATGCGTCACCGTGCCGATCACCGTTATCGGCGGTCGTCTATCGACCGACCCTACCCGGGCCTGCCACGCCATCAAGACGCGGCGGGCGCATCAATCGCCCACAGCGTGCGAATGATGCGAGGAGCGGTGGCGGAATTTCCGCGACAGCCAGTCGCCGACGTCATCGACCACGGTGAAGGCCGCCGGGATCACGATCAGGCTCAACAGCGTGGAGGTGATCAGGCCGCCGATGACCGCAATCGCCATCGGCGCGCGGAAGCTGGAGTCACCGGCAAAACCCAGCGCGATCGGCATCATGCCGGCACCCATCGCCAGCGTGGTCATGATGATCGGCTGGGCGCGCTTCCGGCAGGCATCAATGAGCGCATCGTGCTGGCTCATGCCCTGCTCGTCTTCGGCCATCACCGCGTAGTCCACCAGCAGGATCGAGTTCTTGGTGGCGATACCGATCAGCATCAGCAGGCCGATCAATGCCGGCAGCGAGAGCATGTTCTGGGTGATCAGCAGCGCGCCGAAGGCACCACCGGCGCACAGCGGTACGGCCGCCAGAATGGTCACCGGCATCAGCGCGTGGTTGAACAGCAGCAACAGCACCATGTAGATGCAGATCAACCCGGCTGCCATCGCCAGCAGGAAGCCGATGAACAGTTCCACGAACACTTCGGCGTCGCCGGTGTTGAGGAAGGTCACGCCCGGCGGCAACTTCTTCACACTGGGCAGGGCCTGCACTTCGGTCATCACTTCACCCAGCGGGCGGCCGTTGAGCTCAGCGGTCAGAGTCACGTTGCGCTGCCGCTGGTAGCGCGATATCTGCGACGGGCCACTGCCGGGCTGGATGTCGGCCACGGCCGCCAGCGGCACCGGACCGTCGCGACCGGGCACACGCAACTGGTGCACCAGCGACGGATTGGCCAGGTCGGATTCGGCGAAGCCGACGCGGATGGGTACCTGACGGTCCGGCAGATTGAGTTTTGCCAGTCGCTGTTCGTAGTCGCCCGCAGTGGCGATCCGGGCCGCCTCGGCGATATCCGCCGTGGCCACGCCGAGGTCGGCGGCGCGCGCGGCGTTGGGCACGATCTGGATCTCCGGACGCAGCAGCGAGGCCGTGGAGGTCACGCTGCCCAGCCCCTGGATGCTGCGCAGGTCACGTTCCAGTGCGGTTGAGGCGTCCTGCAGGCGCTGCGGGTCATCGCCGGACAGCACCAGCTGCAGCAGATTGCCCGGTTCGGAGCTGACATAGCTCACGCGCACGCCCGGCAGATTGGCCAGGCGCTGGCGTGCATCACGCTCCAGCGCACGCTGGTCGCGGTCACGGTCATCGGCGAGCCCCCAATCCAGCACCAGGGTGGCCTTGCGCGGTTCACCGACGCCGGTGGCACTGGGGTCACCCAGGTCGAGCACGCTGCCGACCGCGGTGTAGACCTGTTTCAGCTCCGGCATGTCCTTGAGCAGCGCGCGCGCCTGCTCGGCCACGGCTACGGTTTCCTGCAGGCGGGTGCCCGGGGGCAGTTCCAGGCTCAGATTGCTGCGGCCCAGGTCGGACTGCGGAATGAAGGTGGCCGGAATCAGCGGCACCAGCGCCAACGAAGCCACGAACAGACCGGTAGCCAGCCACAGGGTACGGCCGCGATGACGCAGCGCGGCGTCCACCCAGCCGAGGTACCAGGTCATCAGCTTCGACTCGGGCTTCTCTTCCCCGTGTGGCTTCAGCAGATAGGCCGCCATCATCGGGGTGAGCAGTCGCGCGACCAGCAGCGAGAACAGCACTGCCGTCGCCGCGGTCCAGCCGAATTCGCGGAAGAACTTGCCGGCAATGCCGGGCATGAAGGCGACCGGGATGAACACCGCGGCCAGGGTCAGCGAGGTGGCGATCACCGCGTTGCCGATTTCGCCGGCTGCTTCGCGCGCCGCTTCCAGTGGCGGCTTGCCCATGCGCAGGTGGCGCACGATGTTTTCGATCTCCACGATCGCATCGTCCACCAGGATGCCGACCACCACCGACAAGGCCAGCAGGGTGATCATGTTCAGGGTGAAGCCGAAGAAATACATCACCGCGAAAGTGGGAATGATCGACAACGGCAAGGCCAGCGCCGACACCCAGGTGGCGCGCCAGTCACGCAGGAACAACCACACCACCAGCAGCGCCAGCAACGCGCCTTCGTACAGCATGGTCATCGACGAATCGTACGACCGATGCGTTTCATCGATGGCGGTGGTGACCAGCTTGAAGTCGATGCCGGGGTGTTCGGCCTTGATCTTGTCCAGCGCCTCGTGCACGCCGGCTTCGACTTTCACTTCGCTGGAGCCGCGGGTACGCGACATGGAGAAGGCCACGACCGCGCCGCCGTCGAGCAGCGCCGCCTCCGTCGGGTCGGCCGCGGCATCGGTCACCTTGGCCAGCGTGGACAGTCGCACCGAACGGCCGTCCGGCAAGGCGATGGAGTAGTCACGCAGCGCCTGCGCGTCACCCACCGTGCCCAGCGTGCGGATGGTCTGCTGCGCGCCTTCGATCTCGGCCTTGCCGCCGGCGCGTTCCACCTGGATGCGCGCCAGCTGCTGCGAGACGTCGCCGGCGGTGATGCCCATGGCGATCAGCGCGTTCGGGTCCAGGTCCACCCGTACCTGGCGCTGCACGCCGCCGACGCGGGTGACCCGGGCCACGCCGGGTACGCCGTACATCGCGCGGGAAATGTCACGGTCGACGAACCAGCTGGCCTCGTCCGGTGTCATGTGCGGAGCGACCAGCGCGTAGGTCATCAGCGAGCCGCCGATGTCCACCTTGGAGATCACCGGCTCCTGGATGTCCTGCGGCAGGTCGGTACGGATGCGGGTGACCGCGTCGCGGGTGTCGTCCAGCGCCGTGGCCAGATCGGCCTCCAGCTGGAACTCGATCGTGGTGGTGCTGACGCCTTCGCTGACCGAGGAGATCACGCGCTTGACGTTGTTCACCGTTGCCACGGAGTCTTCCACCTTGCGGGTGACCTCCGCTTCGAGCTGGCTGGGCGACGCACCCGGCTGGGTCACGGTGACCGTGGTCATCGGGAAGGCGATGTCCGGGAAGCGCGCCACCGGCAACTGGTGGAAACCCCACAGGCCGGCCACGCACAGCACGAAGAAGATCAGCAGTGCAGGTAACGGGCGCTTGATCGCCCAGGCGGAGAAGTTCATTGCGCGTCCGCCTTCTTGGCGGCCGTGGCATCGACCACGCGCACGCGGTCACCTTCACCCAGGAACCCGGCACCGTCGACCACGACCTTGTCGCCGGCCTTCAGCCCTTCCAGGATTGCGGTGCGACCCTGTTGGACCTGACCGGTGCGTACGCGGTGACGGGTGGCCTGCTGCTTGTCGTTGACGCTGAACACATAGCTGTGGCCGTCGCGCTGCACGATGGCGGCGGTGGGAATGGTGAGCACTTCTCCGTCGCCGGTGACGATGCGGCCTTCCACGTAGATGCCCTGCTTCAGCGTGCCCGGCTCCGGCAGGTCCGCGTAGACGGTGCCGGTGCGGGTTTGCGCATCCACGCCCGGCGTGACGGCGCGGATACGACCGGTGATGGTCTGCCCCGCGTACGGCAGCTGTACCGAATTGCCTACGGCCACGCCGGCCAGCTGGTCTTCCGGCAGTTCGGCACGCCATTCCAGGCGGCCGTCGCGGATCAGGCGCAGCAGTTCGGTGCCGGCCGACACCACCTGTCCAGGCTGGACCAGCCGCTTGGAGATCAGGCCATCGGCCGGTGCACGCAGGTCGGCGAAGTCGCGGCGCAGCTGCGCCGAGTCACGCGCGGCGCGGGCGGTCGCGGTCTGCGCTTCGGCGTTGAGGCGATTGGCACGCAGCTCGTCCAGGCTGCTTTCGCTGATGAGCTTCTCGGCGGCGAGCTTTTCGCTGCGCTGGTAGTTCAGCCGGGCCAGCTCCTGCGATGCCTGCGCCTGGCGCAGCGACGCTTCGGCCTGGGCGAGTTCGCTGTCCAGGGTGCGGTGGTCGAGCTGGAGCAGGATCTGGCCCTTCTTTACATACTGGCCCACATCCACGTTCAACGCGGTCACGCGCTGGCCGCTGATTTCCACGCCCAGCTGCATTTCCTCGAAGGCACTGACAGGCCCGGATACCAGCACCGTGCGCGGCATTACCTGCGATTGTGCGGCGGCGACAGACACCGGTAGCGCCGAGGTGGTGGCCGCATCGGCCTCGGCATCGTCCTTGCCGCCACAGGCGGTCAGCACGGCGAGGGAAAGCACAAGCAGGGAGCAGCGAAGTAAGGGCGAACGCATGGATGAGCTTCCGTGTCGGAGCAGCGGTAAGGGAGGTGGATTCAGGAGGTGCGGGCGAGGCGTTGTTCGATGCCGTCCAGCATCAGCCCCACGCCCTGTTCAAAGCGGGTATCGAAATCGACTTCGCGCCAGACTTCGCGCGCCTGCCAGCAGTGCGGGAAACGTTGTTCGGCCAGGGCCATGAAGGCCTCGCCCAGCGCTTCCATGCTGCCGTCGCCCGGCCACGACTGTTCTTCAATGACGAAGCCCATCGTGTAGTAGACCAGGTCCATCGCGGTGGTCGCGGCAAAGCTGGCCGGTGCACCGGCAGCGGTCAGCGCGGCAATGCTGGCCTCGCCCACCCGCAGCACGTTCTCGGTGGCAATGAAGGTGCCGGCATAGACCCGCGCGCCATCGCGGCGCGCCTTGAACGCCACCCGGAACTCGCGCGCGATCTGCAGCAGGGTCTGCCGCCACGGCTGGCCCTCGGGAATGTGCCGGGCCACGTCCACGATCATGGCGTCGGCCATGGCGTCGACCAGCGCCTGCTTGCTCTTGAAGTGCCAGTACAGCGACGGGGCCCGGATACCCAGCGAGCAGGCCACCTTGCGCAGGGTGACGCCCTCCATGCCGGCTTCGTCGAGCAGCTTGAAGGCGGCGTCCACAATGTTGTCGCGGGCGATGGCCTGACGCATGGAGGGGAGGTTACCTAACGTTGTTAGGGATGGAATCTAACAGTGTTAGGTTTGAGGGTGCAAGAGGGGGTGTCGGGTTTGGCCCCGGGCACTGGGGTGCCGGGATCCCTTGGTCCAGGCGGACGCTGCGCTTTGGTAGAGTCGGCCGCAAGGCGACTGCCGACGACGGTGCAGCACCCGGTAACGCATGACCAGCGTCGGAGGCACGCTTCCGCCGGACCCAACCCGTACCCCCTTGAGCGCCCCATGGACGAACTGATCAAGAACGCCGAGATCGAGTTGAACCTCACATTTCCCGAGGCACTGAAAGCGATCTGGCGAACCCACAACTGCAACGAGCTTCCCGGAGGCTGGCGCTTCTTCCCCGTGTTCGACCCTGCCAACCCGAGGAAGACGGCCGGCGCGATCACCTATGAGAATCTGCGCGGCGCGTGGGGGCAGCACCTGCGCACGCTCGGCCTTCTGGCCGTTGCCAACAACGGCACCGGCAACCATCTGGTGATGCGCATCGTCGATGGAGCGGTCGAACCGGAAATCCGGCACTGGCATCACGAGACGGGCAAGCTGACGGTCTGGAAGCCAGGCATCGCCTCTGTCATGCGCTCTGCCCAGAAATCCGCAGAAACGCTGGCAGCCATCCAGGCACGTGTGGCACAGCGCTCGCTGGTACGTTCTTGAACTGAAGCGTGGTGAATCCGTAGGATTCAACGTCAACTCTGCAGGAAGCATCCATTGAACGCTGGCGTAGTCGCATCCGTGATTGCAGGTTGTGCAACGGAGGGGTTTCCTGCCGACGCGGATCACGCGTCCATCTGCGCCTATTTCTTGGTGGGAATCGAGCTGGGTATCAGGACAGCCGAGGAAGCGAACGCGTGGGCGTATGGCCTGATCGAAGCACTGGATGCACCGCCGATCGAGATCATCGAGATCGCGACATCCCATGACCAGTTTGCGGCGCTGGACGCGCTCGAAATCGGAGCGCGGACGGCCAACTGGCAGCAGGCCGGATGTTGGCTATTGTCTGACATCGGCGCACGGCTTGTCGCCGGAGAGATGAGTGTTCCTTCTGCCATCTGGAAGTCGATTGCCATTGGCGCGATGACGGATCTGTCGCGTGAACTGTGGGTAGAGCTCTCCCTTCTTGAAGATGAAGTCGACCTGATCTCGAGCGGCATCGTTTCGGCGCAGCAGCTGCAGGACAACCTCTTACAGGTACTGAAGAGGCACGGCGCGATGGCGGATGGCCGCTGAACAAGGGCGACTTACTGCGTTGAAGGTCACACGTTACCGTGCTGATCAATGCTATCGGCGGTCGACCGTCGTCCGACCCTACCGATTCGGCATTCATGCGGCGGGGTGGGCGTCGGATGGTCCAGAGCGTGCCGCCACTTCGGAAACGGCCTCCACGATGTCCCGAATGTTGCTGGCGTAGAAGCCTGAGCTGTTGAATCCGTTTATCTCGATGACGCAGAGGCGTCCCTGCGATTGCGCCACATCTAGTACGAACACGGTCGAAGGACTCCAGACCGCCGCCATCCGCTCGGCGTAGACGCGTACCTCAGGCGGAATCTCTGGAGATACCTGCAACTCGCCATGACTGCGGTAGTGACTACCGGCCACCACCCGGCCGTCTGCCAGAAACAGCCGCCACTCATGTTCGATAGGCTTGATCGAGGCGGCGATGATCGGTGTATCGGGGCCCAGATCAAACCCACCCCCGGCCAAGCGCGCATACCAGGTGCGGTACTCGCCCATGGCGAATTCGGTCCCGGCAAATTCCTTCAAGTCCGCTACCGGACGCACAAACAGGCGCAGGTCGTCGGCCAGATCAAGTGCCGCCAACCCGGCCATGGTCGTTATCCGTGCGTCCGAGTTAAGACACTCGTCTCCGTAATGCTCAAGCGTGTGGGTGAACTGGAACGCCTGCTCGTCGAAGAACACACCCGGTGCCCAGCGACCAGAACGATGCACGTTGGTGGCAAAGTTTGCCGACCCGTAGAAGATGGCGGGAGCGTCGGCCGGCACCTCGGGCAATTCGTCGGAGAAGGGGATGACGCCCACCTGAAGGCATTCCAATCCCAGCTTCTGGCAGGCATCGGCGATCGCCTCTATGTCCCCCCGACTGCCCAGATTGGATTGAACGATCCATCGCACTGTTGCCATTGGCATTGCTTCCCCGGTCTTGACCGGAATGCTGCCATGTCGAGAAAGGGGCGACAACAGGCCGGGTGTCCTGCATGTCTGATAGGGTCATGAAGATGTCCGGTAGGGTCGCACGACAGTCGACCGCCGATAGTGGTGATCAGCGCGATAGGGCATGATCTGTGGCGGAGATGCGTTTCTCCGTTCATTGGTCATGCGTTACAGCAGCGATAAGCGTTATCGGCGGTCGACTGTCGTCCGACCCTACCGGGTCATGGTGTTTCCCTGCAAAGGAATGGAGCAATGCGTCAAATCGGAATTGGTTTTGTGGTCCTTCTGGGTCTAACGGCCTGCTCGAACCCTGGTGATTTCGACAGCGACCAGGGATTGCTTAGGGAGTTCAAGTATTTGGGGTGCGAAGGAGACTGGGAGGATGAGTCATATGCACCCGAGGTTCTGCGAAAGCAGGAAGGCATTTTGACGACCTATCTGGTACGCAGTGCCGACACTTGTGGCTACGATCAGGGCATGGACGCGAAAGCTAGCCTCTCTGGCGAAACGATAAAGCTGAGTTATCGCCTTGCGACATCCAATGAAGAGATGGCCGCGTGCTACTGCGAGTACCGGGCCAGATTCATCATCGCGACACCGACATCCCCGATTACGACGGTAGAGGTCAATGGTGACGAAGCCAGGCTGAGGGACGGGGAAGCATTTCGGTAGGGTCGCACGACAGTCGACCGCCGATAGCTGTGATCAGTACGATGGGGCGTGAGCTGTGGCGGAGGAGCGTTTCTTCGTTCGGTGGTCATGCCTTCCAGCAGCGATGACTTCTATCGGCGGTCGACTGTCGTGCGACCCTACCAAATCATCACCGCCGCAGCATGGGCAGCGGATTCATCGGGTGGTGAAGTCCGTGGTGCCAGGCGAACTGCACCAGCCGGCGGTGGAAGCCCAGCCGGGGGAATCGCGCCAGAATGCGGTTGAACTCCTCGGCTCGCACGCCGAACCTGCGCAGACCCAAAGTGACGTCGATCCAGTCCGCTTTCCGGAACGCCTCAATGCGCGGATCAGCCGTCCTTTCCATCGCCGATACCTGGTGGTGATGGTCAACCATCGCCAGCACCAGCGGCACAAGGTCCCCACAACCCTCGGCCTCCAGATAGGCACGCGCCTGGGCCTCTGAAGGCCCTAGATAGTCGAAGGTGCCGTCGGTCCAGATGCCGAGGTCATGGAAGGCGGCGGCGACCGAGAGCACGTACCGGTCCTCATCACTTCCGGGTAACAGGCACCAGTGGAAATTGGCCACCCGGTACGCGTGATTGCGATACGGCAGGTGGTCCTTGCCCAGTTCGGCAGCGTGACGCTGCAGGATGGCATCGAGCACGGGCAGGGCGTCGAGCATGGGGAGCTCCTTTGGACCCGTCAGGGTCCACCTGTACGACACCATCCTACGCCCGCAACCGCGTGGCCGTTGCTGCCGGGCTCGTGCGTTTGGCTTCTATACGGCATCCCTGGATGCCGGTCGCTCCCCCTGATCGCCGTTCCTGTTGCCTGCCACCGATTGGCGGCCGCATGGGGCGTCCCTTCCCCGTCGTGAGGATCTGCCATGAACAGCACCCTGCATGCCGTTGCTTCCGGTCCCGGCCGCCCCGGTCCGTCGCGCAGTGAGGAGATCATCGCCGGCGGCGAGGGCGAGCTCTTCATCCGCAGCTGGCGACCGGCCGGGGTGCCGCGCGCGGTGCTGGCCATCGTCCCGGGCTTCAACTCGCACAGCGGCCACTACCTGTGGGCCGCCGAGCAGTTCACCGCGATGGGCCTGGCGGTGTACGCGGTGGACCTGCGCGGGCGCGGCAAATCCAGCGGCCCGCGCTTCCACGTGCGGCACTTCGACGATTACCTGGCCGACGTGGACAGCCTGCTGCGCCTGGCCCGTGCCCGCGAGCCGGGGCTGCCGGTGTTCCTGCTCGGCCATAGCGCGGGCGGCGTGATCGCCACTGGTTACAGCCTGGAACACCAGGACGAACTGGCCGGGCTGATCTGCGAAAGCTTCGCCTTCCGCGTGCCTGCCCCTGCGCCGGTGCTGTCACTGGTGCGCTGGCTGAGTGGCCCCTTCCCCACCCTGGGTGTACTGAAGCTGCCGAACAAGGAGTTCTCGCGGCTGCCCGAGGTGGTAAGGGCGCTGAATGCCGATCCACTGATCGCCAACGAGAAGCAGACCGCGCTGACCGTGGCACAGATGCTGGCCGGCAACGACCGTCTGGAACGTGGCTTCTCCAGCCTGCACCTGCCAGTGCTGATCGTGCACGGTGATGCCGACAAGGTTACGGTGCCGGCCGGCAGCCAGATCTTCTTCGACAACGCCGGCTCGCAGGACAAGACCCTGAAGCTGTACAAGCACCACGCCCATGACCTGCTCAATGATGAGGGGCGTGAGGGGGTGGTGGCCGATTTCAAACAGTGGATCGAACAGCATCTACCCCCGCAACAGACCGCAGGGGTGGCATAGCGGCGTCACTTAGATGACCTCGATGCCCTGCACCAGGCGCGCAGCCAGGCGTTCCTGCCGAAGCTGCGCCAGCCACCAGTCCAGCGCGCGACCCTGATGGTCCCCGCGCCACGCGACATACAACAGGTTCGGTTCGCGCGGATTGGCCACGGTCTTCTCGACCAGTGCGCCTCGCTGCAGCAGGCCGGCCACGCGCTGGCGCGGCAGCCAGCCCACACCCAGCCCTTCGCGCTGGGCGTGGATCTTGGCATGCATGCTGGGCACTGCGAGTGTGGGTTGCCCACCCTGTACGCCATAGCCGCGGACATCCACGCGTCGCGAGGTGTCTGCCACCACCACCGCGCGGTGCTGCAGCAGCGCCGCAGCCTCCAGCGGTTCGTTGGCCGTGGCCAACGGATGATGCGGAGCCACCGCGAACACCCAGTCCATCACGCCCAGTTCGAACCAGCGCAGACCGGGAATCACGGGCGGCTCGTTGGTCGCACCCACCACCACGTCGGCGCGACCATCGCGCAGCGCGTCCCAGGTACCGGTCAGCACTTCATGGGTGATGCGCAGGGTCACCCCACTGTCGAGCGCATCGAAGGCGCGGATCACCGGCAGCAGGGTTTCAAACTCCAGGATCTCGTCAGTGACGATCCACAACCGGTCTTCCCAGCCACCGGCCACCTGTTTGACCCGCCGGGTCAGCCGGTCCACATCCAGCATCACCCGCGAGGCTTCCTGGGCCAGCAGCTGCCCAGCCGGGGTGAGCTGCAGGCGGTAGCGGCGGCGGTCGAACAGCAACGCGTCAAAGCGCGCTTCCAGCTGGCGGGCAGCATGGGACACGGTGGACGGGGCCTTGCCCAGCCGGGCCGCTGCCCGCGACAGGCTGCCGGTTTCCCGGATGGCCTCCAACAGGGCCAATTCCTCACTGGACAACATGTTCGATCCTTTCGAACGAGTTCGTCGCGATTGTGGCACGGAAACGCCCGCAGGCCTTGCCACCATTGCCTCACAGCAATCGGCTGTGTTTACCGGAGTCCACCATGAACCGTTTCAACCAGAAGACCATCCTGATCACCGGCGGCAGCAGCGGTATCGGCCTGGCCAGCGCCCAGGCATTTGCCGCCGAAGGGGCCCGCGTGGTCATCACCGGTCGCGATGCGACCAGCCTCGAACAGGCCCGCACCGCGCTCGGACCGACCGCGCTGGCAGTCGTCAACGATGCCGGTGCCCCCGCCGCCGCACAGGCGCTGGCCGCCACCCTGGCCGCCGAAGGCATCCGACTGGACGCGGTGTTCCTCAACGCCGGCGCTGCGAAGTTCGCCCCGTTCGCGGACGTGGACGAGGTGCTGTGGGACCAGATCTTCAACACCAACATCAAGGGCCCGTACTTCCAGCTGCAGGCACTGCTGCCGCTGCTCAATAGCGGTGCCTCGGTGGTCATCAATGGCTCGATCAATGCCCGCATCGGCATGCCCAACACCTCGGTGTATGCCGCCAGCAAGGCTGCGGTGATTTCCCTGGCCAAGACGCTCTCAGCCGAGCTGCTGCCGCGCGGCGTACGCGTGAATGTGCTCAGCCCGGGCCCGGTTGCCACGCCCATCTACAACAAGCTGGGGCTGGACGCGGCGCAGCTGGAAGCCACCGCCGCGCAGATCCAGAGCCAGATTCCGCTCGGCCGCTTCGGCACGCCGGAAGAGATTGCCGCCACGGTGCTGCATCTTTCCTCGCCCGAATCGGCCTACATCGTCGGCACCGAGATCATTGCCGACGGCGGCATGAGCCAGCTGTAACCCACACCCACCTCAGGAGACTGTCATGCATACCTTCATTCGACTGTTCCGTCGTACTGCCGCGGTGCTGGTGATGTTGGGCGCGCTGAACGCCACTGCGCACGCCGCTGGCAGCAGCCAGATCCAGGACCATAGTGCCGATGTAAACGGCGTCACCCTGCACTACCTGCAGGCGGGCAGTGGCGACGCGCTACCGGTCGTGCTGCTGCACGGCTACGCCGAGACCAGCCACATGTGGCGGCCGTTGATGCCGAAGCTGGCCGGCACACACGTGGTGATCGCGCCGGACCTCCGTGGGGCCGGCCAGTCCTCCAAACCGGAAGGCGGCTACGACAAGAAGACCGTGGCCCAGGACATCCATGCACTGGTACAGAAGCTCGGCTACCCCAAGGTGCGCATCGTCGGCCACGACATCGGCCTGATGGTGGCCTACGCCTACGCGGCGCAGTACCCGGACGAGGTGGACAGCATCGTGCTGATGGACGCCTTCCTGCCCGGCGTGGGCGACTGGACCCACGTGTGGCTGCTGCGCGACCTGTGGCATTTCCACTTCTACGGCGAAACCCCGCTGAAGCTGGTGGACGGGCGCGAGCGCACCTACTTCGAGCATTTCTGGAATGACTTCGCCGCCGACCGCATGCATTCAGTGCCGGAAGCCGACCGCCAGTTCTATGCGCAGGAGTACGCACGTCCGGGCGGCATGCGCGCCGGCTTTGAGTACTTCAAGGCGTTCGAGCAGGATGCGAAGGACTTTGCAGGATTTGCGAAGACGCCGCTGCAGATGCCGATGCTGGTGCTGTCCGGCGAGAAGGCCGGTGGGCAGTTCCTGATCGACCAGGCCAAGCTGGTGGACACCAACGTGCAGGGCGTGATCGTGAAGGGCTCCGGGCACTGGTTGATGGAAGAGGCTCCGGAGCAGACGATCCCGGCACTGGTGGCATTCCTGGATCGGTGACTGGACTTCACACATCCCGCTGGCTTAACCACTCGCGTGGAGAGCTTCCATTGCGCCGACGAAACGCTCGCGAGAACGTCGGCGCATCCGCAAAGCCCAGCTCCAGTGCCACCTGCTTCACCGGGCGGCCCGCACGCAGCAACGACGTCGCCACATTGAGCTTCCAGTCCAATGCATACGCGGCCGGTGTGGCACCCGTAGCGGTTTTGAACGCCGCGGCGAACGCGCTGCGCGACATGCCGGCGTGTTCGGCCATCCGCTCCAGCGTCCAGTCGGCTTCCGGGGCGGCGTGCACGGCCATCAACGCCTTGGCCAGTCGCGGCTCTGAAAGGCCGCGCATCATCCCGGGGGTGACCTGGGCGCGTTCGGGATGGTCGATGATCCAGCGCAACACCTGGATCAACACCACCTCGAACAGGCGGTTGGCAAGCAGGCGCGAGCCGCAGCGGGTCTGGTCGGCTTCGGCAAACAGCAGATCCAGCGCTCCGCCGAGACCCTCAATCTCGCGCAGCGGCAACACGACGGCATCGGGAAGCGCCTGCACGATGGGATTGCGGTTGCCGCCGTCGAAGTCCAGCGTGGCGCAGGTGAAGTCCGAGCCGTCCACCGGCGGATTGATGAACTCGTGGTGCACCGCGCGCGGGAACAACAGCAGGGTGGGTTCGCACAGATGGGTGTGCTCGGTCCTCGCGCCCTGCCGATGCAGCAGTTCCATTTCGCCACGACGCAGTACATGCAGGAAGCCTCGCCCAGGCTGCGCGTCGAAGGTGCTCAGTCCGCATAAGGGACCGGCATGGAACAGGCTGGCCTGGACGCGGAAGCGCTCCAGCACCGGGGTGAGCCGGTCGATGGCCGGCACCGCCGAATCGGACGAATTGACATCAATCTGCGACATATAGACACCAAACGTCCTGCTCGGGTTCCTAGTATGACCGTCAACCGGCCATTTCGGACCGGTCCTCAACAGGAATCCAGACCATGTCCCGTATCCCGCTTGTTACCCCCGCTGCCGCAACCGGCGACACCCAGGCCCTGCTCGGCCAGATCCACTCGGCGTTCGGGGCCACCCCCAACATGTTCCGTGCCGTGGCCAATTCCCCGGCCGCGCTGAAAAGCATGTGGGGTTCCTTCGGTGCCCTGGGCGGCGGCGTCATTCCGGCCGCGCTGGGCGAGAAGATCGCCGTCGCCATCGCCAACCGCAACGCCTGCGAGTACTGTCTGGCCGCGCATACCGCACTGGGCCGCAAGGCCGGTGCCAGCAGCCAGGAGATGAGTGCGGCACAGGCCGGTCAGTCCGACGACCCGAAGACCGCTGCCGCTCTGCAATTCGCCCTGCGCGTGGTGGAAGGTCGTGGCCAGATTGAAGACGGCGACGTGACCCAGCTGCGCGGCGTCGGCTTCAGCGATGAGGAGATCGTCGAGATCCTCGCCCATGTGGCATTGAACCTGTTCACCAACTACGTCAACGTGGCGTTTGCGGTGCCGGTCGATTTTCCCGGCGTGAAGCTGCGTTGAGTGTTGCGCCCGGGCGGGCCGCGATGTGCGGCCTGCCTGCGCTCTTTACTACTCAGGAGTTCGCCATGTCCCGGCCTTATGTTCCGATCAACTGTGAGTTTCACGATGTGCTGGAAACCGTTGCGGTGCAGCGGCGTGCGGTGCCGATTGTGATTGAAGAGAACGGCAGCATGCAGACTCTCCACAACCGCATTGTCGATATCACCGCGCATGACGGGGTGGAGACGATGCGGCTTGATGATGGCCGCATCGTGCGCTTGGACGCCATCGTGACCGTGGATGGCGTGCACCGGGATGCCTATCCCACGGCGTGCATTCTCCGGTAGCGCCGGCCGTTGGCCGGCCCACGCATTCCCATGGCC
>NZ_JASCOZ010000299.1 GCF_029960115.1 Stenotrophomonas sp. PS02289 | reverse complement strand
CCCTTTTTGTTTTGTCACGTAGAGCCACGCCCTGCGTGGCTGCGACCCATCCGGCACCGCGAAGCCACGCAGGGCGTGGCTCTACGGGTCACAGGAAGTCGTAGCTGATCGTGAAGCGCACATTGCGCCCCGGCTGCGACCAGCGACCGATGCCCGCCGGGCTGGTGGCCCCCTGGAAGATGGCGGTGCCGGCACCGGCCGTGCGCACGCGGTTCCACAGGTAGTATTCCTTGTTGAACACGTTGTACACACCGGCGGTCAACTGCACGCGCGGCGTGATCGCGTAGCTGCCGAACACATCCAGCAGGGTGTACTCACGGGCCTTGTAGGCGTATACCGGCACCACTTCCTCGCCATAGCTGCCATTGGTCACGCTGCGACCGTAGTCGGAGGGATCCTTGCGCTGCTGGTGGGTCACGTTGGCGGTGACGCTCCACTTCCGCGACGGTGCGTTGTAGGTCAGACCACCCACGGCCTTGGCCGGGATGATGCTGGCCAGCGGTTCGTCGTCGTTGTCGGTGCCTTCGTTGTAGGAATACGCCACGCGCGCCAGCCAGTCATCGGCCAGCAGCCACATGCCTTCGGCCTCCACGCCCTTCACTTCCACTTCGCCGCGGTTGATCGGCATGGTGTAGGTGTAGCCGTTGGTGATGGTGGTCACGCCACGGGTGGTGGTGCTGTACTGGATGTCCGGGTCGCCAACGAACTGCGCGGTGTCGATGAAGTTGCTGTACTTGTCGCGGAACACCGAGACGCCTGCACGCAGACGGTCACCCTGGAAGCGCCAGCCCAGTTCCAGATTGAGGCTGCGCTCAGCCTCGAGGTTCGGATTGCTGCGGCCATCCGGCACGGTCACGGTGGCACCGTCGGAGACGCGGGTGACCTCGGTGGTCGACGACGTGCCGTACATGTCGTTGATGCCCGGCGCGCGGAAGCCGCGGCCGCCCTGCACCCACAGCGACTGGGTGTCGGTGAACTTGAACTCGGCCCCCAGGTTCCAGGTCGGCGAGGAGAACTTCGACACGCCCACGCTGCCGCCGCCATCTTCATAGCCGGACTGGCCGTTGCCGCCGGTCGAGGTTTCCGGGGTGTACTTGTAGCGGTCATAGCGCAGCCCGCCGGTGAGGCTGAGGCGGTCGTCCAGCAGGCGCACACGATCACGCACGTAGGCAGTCACATCGGTCTCGCGGGTGTCCGGCCACAGCGACGGATCGGTGTCGCGGGTGAACAGGCTGCCATCGTTGCCCCAGCGCGAGTCCACCGAGTTCCAGTGGATCTTCGCCTGCTGCCAGGCCGCACCGTAGACGATGTCGTGGCGGACGCCGCCGGTTTCCACGCTCTTGTCGAAATCCAGCGCGACGCGATTGCGCTTCTGGGTGTCCCAGCGGTCTTCCTGGCGCGAGCACGGCGCGCTGGTCGAGCAGCGGGTGCCATAGGTGGCGGCGGTACCGTTGGCCACCAGCACGTTGGTCTGGCCCTGGATGTAGTTCTTCTGGTGATCGGCGGTGACTTCCATGCTGTCGAACAGCGCGTTGCCGGCACGCAGGGTGTACTTCAGGCCGTAGCGGTCTCGGTCGCTGCGGTCTTCGGCGCTGCGGAAGTAGTACGAACCGGTGCCGTCGCTGCGGGTCCAGTTGTCCACGTCATTGGTGGCGCGGGCGCGTTCGTACACCACGCCCAGGGTCTGATTGGCGGTGGCGAGGAAGTTGAGCTTGAACAGCAGGTTGTCGCTGTCGCGGTCAACCGGATCCGGCGTGCGGCGGCCCGGGCCGAGCCGGTCGATGCTGGTGTCATACCAGGATTCGGTCTCGTGACCTTCGCGCTTGGTGTAGACCAGCAGCGATTCAAAGCGACCGGTGCGGTTGGCGAAGGTGAGCAAGCCCATGTTCTCGTCGCTGGAGCCGGTGTAGCCGTACTTCACCGAGCCGAAGCTGTCGTTGCCGGTGGCCTTGAGATAGTCCGCCGGGTCCTTGGTAGTGAACATCACCGCGCCGCTGAGCGCACCGCTGCCGGCGGTGATCGCATCGGCCCCCTTGATGATCTCAACGGTTTTCACCGCCTCCAGGTCGACGCTGCCGCGACCGGAACGGAAGAACTCGTACGGCTGGTAGGTGCCCGGGTCCATGCTCTGCGGGAAGCTGAGACCGTCCAGGGTGATGGAGACGCGGTCGGCTTCCAGACCGCGGATGTTGAAGCCGTTGAAGCCGGCGCGGCCCAGATCCACCATCTCCACACCGGGAACATAGCGGATGGCGTCTTCCATGCTCTGCGCGCCCTGCTGCCGCAGGTCGCTGGCCGAGAGCGTGGTGACGTTCTGGTTGTTGGATTGCTTGCGCGTCTCGGTCACCTGGATGGCGTCCAGGGTGCTGTCGACGGCCGGGGCGGCGGCGTGTGCGGGAAGTGCCAGGCTGGTGGCGATGGCCAGCGCGAGTGCGCTCAGGGGGGATTTCATCGGGAAACTCCGCAGGGAAAAGTGGAAGGCAGAAGAGGCCGTTCCTGGCTGCGGCGATCCGGGGATCGAGCGGGGCTGGGGGGCGTGCGAACAGCGAGGTGTTCGCGGAATTCGGTTTGGTAGCGCCGGGGGGGGGGGGGGGGGCGGCGGGCGCCGGGGGGGCGGCGCCCCCGGCCCGCGCGGCG
>NZ_JASCOZ010000298.1 GCF_029960115.1 Stenotrophomonas sp. PS02289 | reverse complement strand
CTACCAGGGCGTCGGCACGTCTGGCATTCCCGGTATTCCGGTAGCGCCGGCCGTTGGCCGGCCCAAGCGGTAATGATCAGCGCGCCAAAGCCGGGCCGCCCAGAATCCGCGCCGGCAGCATGAACACCGCACGCAGGAAGGCGAACAGCGCCGAGAAGGTAATCCCCACCAGCCGGAACGGCAGGCTCAGCAGCCACACGAACGGCCAGGCCAGCAGGGCCAGGATCGCCAGCGGCCAGCACAGCACGAACAACAGGCACCACACACCGAGCGCGAACAGGGTCTTCATGACGGGGGCTCCTTGCACGGCGACGTGCCGCGAGGGACCACGGTGCCGCCCCGCCCCAGCCGGGGGCAAGCGGTTTGCGACGAAACCCCGGATGGGCCGACGAAACCGGTTATTCGAACGAACCCACCGAATCGTGCGACAGGTTGTCGAACCGGGTGTACTCGCCGAAGAACTTCAGCTTGCACGAGCCGGTCGGGCCGCCTCGGTGCTTGCCGATGATGATCTCGGCCAGGCCCTTGTCCGGCGAGTTTTCCTTGTTGTAATAGTCGTCGCGGTAAATGAACACGATCATGTCCGCGTCCTGCTCGATTGCGCCGGACTCGCGAAGGTCGGCCATCACCGGGCGCTTGTCGGTTCGCGTTTCCAGCGACCGGTTCAGCTGCGACAGCGCGATCACCGGCACGTTCAGCTCCTTGGCCAGACCCTTGAGTCCTCGCGAGATCTCCGAGATTTCCGTGGCGCGGTTTTCGCTGTTGCCCGGCACGCTCATCAGCTGCAGGTAGTCGATCACCACCAGACCGAGGTCGTGTTCGCGCTTGAGGCGGCGGCACTTGGAGCGCAGCACCTCCGGCGACACGCCCGGGGTGTCGTCGATGAAGATCTTGGTTTCCTTCAGCATCCGGATCGCGCCGGTGACGCGGCTCCAGTCCTCGTCTTCCAGCTGACCGGTACGCAGGCGCTGGGCGTTGATGCGGCCGTTCGAGGAAATCAGACGCATCGCCAGCTGCGACGCCGACATTTCCATCGAGAACACCGCCACGCCCTTCTTCGACTTGATCGCCGCGTACTCGGCGATGTTCAGCGCGAACGTGGTCTTGCCCATGGCCGGTCGCGCGGCCAGGATGATCAGGTCGGTCGGCTGCAGGCCGGCGGTCATCGCATCGAAGTCGGCGTAGCCGGTCGGCAGACCGGTGATGTTGCCGCCGTTCTCGAAGCGGTTGCGCAACTCCTCGAAGGCGTCCTTCAGCGCGCCCGGCATCGCCACGAAGTCGGTACGGCCGCGTGCGCCCTGCTCGGCAATGGCGAACACCGACTTTTCCGCGGCCGACAGCAGTTCGGAGCTGTCGCGCCCTTCCGGCTGGAAACCGTCGTTGACGATGTCCGTGCCGACCTGGATCAGCTGGCGCAGCACCGCCTTGTCACGCACGATCTCGGCATAGGCGGCGATGTTGGCCGCCGACGGCGTGGTGCTGGCCAGTTCAATCAGGTACGCCCCGTCTCCGACCAGTTCCAGCTTGCCCTGCGATTCGAACCACTCGCCCAGCGTCACCGCGTCGAACGGACGGTCGCGCTCGGACAGCTCGCGGATCGCCCGATAGATCATCTGGTGGTCGCGGCGGTAGAAGTCGGTCTCGTTGAGCTGGTCGTTGACCCGGTCGTAGCTTTCCGGAGCCAGCATCAGCCCGCCCAGCACCGCCTGCTCGGCCTCGATCGAATGCGGCGGCACGCGCAACTGGTCCATGCGCGATTCATCGCGCTCGAAGCGGTCACCGCGTTCTTTGCGGTCGTTACGGAAGCCGGAGCGGGCAGACATGTAGGGCGGGGTTCCTGCGGCGTGGAGCGTGCTACATGGTACCGCCAACCGTCGGGTACAACCGGGATAACCTTGTGGATAAGCAGTGGAAGGCCTGGGGACGTCAGCCCTTCCCGTGCGTGGCGATCCAGGCTAGGAACTTGTCGGTGAAGCCCTGCAGGAAGCCGCGGGTGCTGTCATTGCCGATTTCGCCGTCGGCATCGATCAGGCCTTCCTTGAAGTGCAGGAATACCTCCGGCTGGCCCAGCACCGGCATGTCCAGGTAAGCGAGCACGTTGCGCAGGTGCTGCTGGGCCAGCGCGGTGCCGATCACGCCGATGGAGGCTCCGACCACGGCCGCGGGCTTGCCGGCGAAGGCACTGTCACCGTAGGGCCGTGAGCCCAGGTCAATGGCGTTCTTCAGCACGCCGGGGATGGAGCGGTTGTATTCCGGGGTCACGAACAGCACCGCGTCGGCGCTGCGGATCTGCTCCTTCAGGCGCACACCTTCGGCCGGGTAGTGCTTGTCGAAGTCCTGGTTGTACAGCGGCAGGTCGCCGATCTGCACGTAGTGGAAGCTGGCCTTGCCGCCGGCGAGTTTTTCCAGCGCATGGGCCAGGGCGAGGTTGTGCGAGCCGGTGCGCAGGCTGCCGACGAGGACGGCGATCTTGGGGGTGGCCATGGGGGGCTTCCTGTCGAGGGAATCCCCAGCGTATGGCGAACCCGGTGAAGGCGACGCAAGGCAACGTAGAGCCACGCCCTGCGTGGCTGCATGAACGCGTCCCGGCACCGCGAAGCCACGCAGGGCGTGGCTCTACGGTCCGATCGGCATCATGGACCGGCCAGAA
>NZ_JASCOZ010000297.1 GCF_029960115.1 Stenotrophomonas sp. PS02289 | reverse complement strand
CGGCTGCCCTTCGCGCGGCACCCACAGCCGGGCAAGCCCGGCTCTACCTCGCTGCCCTCACCGTTCTACACAAACGGTTGCCTGTAACCCCGCTTCAGAGTGCAATACCCACCGGTTTGAACCCCCACGTCCGAGTCCCCCGTGAGCCAGCTTTTCTCCCCCGTCTCCTTTGGGCCGCTGCAGCTGCCCAACCGCATCGTCATTGCCCCGATGTGCCAGTACTCCGCCACTGACGGCCAGGCCAACGACTGGCACCGCCAGCATCTGGGCCAGTTATCCCAGTCCGGTGCCGGCCTGCTGATCCTGGAAGCCACCGCCGTGCTGCCGGAAGGCCGCATCAGCTGGGCCGACCTGGGCCTGTGGGACGACGCCACTGAAGCCGCCCTCGCCGGCGTGATTGCCTCGGTGAAAGCGTGGTCACCGATGCCGGTGGGCGTGCAGCTCGCCCATGCCGGCCGCAAGGCCTCCTCCGCGCGTCCGTGGGACGGCGGCGGCGGGTTGCCGGCAACGGACCCGAATGGCTGGACCACGGTCGCGCCCTCCGCGCTGCCGTTCAATGACCACCCGCGCCCGGAAGCGCTGGATGTCGCCGGCATCGATGCCATCGTCGATGCGTTCGTGGCGGCGGCGCAGCGTGCCGAGCGCGTGGGCCTGGACCTGATCGAACTGCACGCCGCGCACGGTTACCTGCTGCACCAGTTCCTGTCGCCGCTGAGCAACCAGCGCGACGACGAGTACGGCGGCTCGCTGCAGAACCGCATGCGCCTGCTGATCCGCGTGTTCGACGCGGTACGCGAAGCGGTCTCCGAACACATCTCGGTCGGTGTGCGCGTCTCCGCCAGCGACTGGGTCGCCGGTGGCTGGGACATCGAACAGACCACCACGCTGGCCCAGATCCTGGACCTGCGTGGCTGCAACTTCCTGCACGTCTCCAGCGGCGGCCTCGACCCGCGCCAGAAGATTCCGCTGGAACCGGGCTACCAGGTCCCGTTCGCGCAGGCCATCAAGGCCGCCAAGGTGCGCATGCCGGTGATCGCCGTGGGCCTGATCACCGATCCCTCGCAGGCCGAATCCATCCTGCGCCACGGTCACGCCGATGCCGTGGCACTGGCGCGCGGCATCCTCTACGACCCGCGTTGGCCGTGGCATGCCGCGGCGGCACTCGGTGACAGCATCACGCCAGCCCCGCAGTACCTGCGCTGCGAGCCGCGTGAGGCGCGCGGCGTGTTCACCGCACCCGCCAAGTAGAGCCGGGCTCAGCCCGGCTGCTCTGCGCGCGTTCGGCGGCTCATCAACCGCCGACGCGCCACGCCTGCGGCAGCCCCTCCACCACGTGCTCCATCAGCGCCCGCACCTTCGGCGTCAGATCACGCCGGTCGCTGACACACAGGTACAGCCGCATGGGCTCCGGTGAGGTGTGCGCACCATCGTCGGAGGCAAACAGCACCTGCAGGTTGCCGCGCACCAGCCACGGCGCGGCGACGAAGGCCGCCAGCCGGGCGATGCCACCGCCGGCCGCCGCCATGGCCGCCAGCGCATCGATGTCGTCGCTGACCAAGGCCGGATTCAGATCCGCATCAAACGGCTGGCCGTCGCGCACGAAGCCCCAGCGCAGATGGCGGCCATCCACCGGGTAGCGGAACACCAGGCAGCGATGATCGCCAAGCGCTTCCGGGGTTTCCGGCACGCCCGCCTGGGCCAGGTACACCGGCGACGCACAAACCACGAACGGCACCTGGGCTAGTGGGCGTGCCACCAGTCCTTCCTCCAGCTGCGGGTCGATGCGGATGCTGACGTCCACCTCCTCATGCGCGTGGTCCACGCTGCGGTCGGACAGCAGCAGCTCGATATCCAGCCCCGGGTAGCGTGCCTGCAGCGACGGCAGCAGTGGTGCCAGTACATGCCGGCCAAATGCCGCGGTGCTGGCGATGCGCAGTCGGCCTTCCGGCTCGGCCTCCGGGTCGGTGACCGCGTCCTGCGCGCGTTGCAGGTCGTCCTCCACGTGGCGGACTTTGGCCAAGTACAGCGAACCGCGCTCGGTCAGCACCAGCCGGCGCGTGGTGCGGTTGAACAGGCGCACGCCCAGGTGGGTTTCCAGTCGGGCGATGTTCTGGCCCACTGCGGCGGAACTGATGCCGAGCGTGCGTGCGGCGGCGGCCAGGCTGCCCGCGTCGGCGGTGCGGATGAAGCTGCGGATGCAGTGAAGAATGTTCATGATGCCGCTATTGTCGCTGCTTGCTGCCAAGTTTTGCTTTGGTCTGTGCAAAGCGTGCGCGATCTATCGCGAGCGCTCCGGGCTGCATATCGTGCCGGTCCCGCAACCGCTGCGTTGCCTGCGAGCTGATACACGTCTGATGAATGCCTCTTGGAAACTCACGGCGCGCGCCACGCCCTTCGTCTTCGCGTTCTTCATGGCATCGATCATGGCCATGCTGATGTGCCTGGTGATCACCGCCGCCAATGCCGGCATCAACCCCGACTACCCGATGCGGGTGCTGGCTGCATACCAGCTGGCCATGCCGACTGCGTTCTGTTGTGTTCTGGTGGTGCGCCCACTGGTGATGCGGCTGGTGGCGCTGACGGTACATCCGAACCATTGACGTAGAGCCGGGGGGGGGGGGGGGGGGGGGGGGGGGGGGCCGCCGCCCCCGCGCCCCCCGCCCCCCCCCGGGGCGGGCGCCCCCC
>NZ_JASCOZ010000296.1 GCF_029960115.1 Stenotrophomonas sp. PS02289 | reverse complement strand
GGCGCGGCGGGCGCGGCAGCCAGGGGCAGGGCGGGTTGCGCCGGCGGAGCGGCGGTTTCGGCCGCGGCGGCCTTGGCAACGCGCGGCTTGCGCACGCGCTTCTCGGCGGGCGCGTCGGCGCTGCCGGTTTCGGTCGTAGTGATATCGGACAAGAGCTGGATTCCTCGCTGAGAGGTGCGAGCGCCCGGCAAGGGCGTCAGGAAGTTTTGGGAAAAGGATTCCGGGCGGGAGTACGACCGGAAGGCACGGCACGCGAACGCGGCCGGATATGCCGACACTACCACCGGCTCGCGGCGATGCGCAAGCCGGGTAGAGCGGGATCATTCACGCGGGCGTGGGCCCGCCGGGCAGCCGGTGACCCGGCTGCCGCAGGTGACTCAGGCCAGGGCCTTGTCGAGCAGGCCTGCCAGCTGGGCCTTGCCCACAGCGCCGACCTGTTCGCCGACCTTCTCGCCGCCCTTGAAGACGACCAGGTACGGGATGGAGCGCACGTGGTACTTGATGGCCAGGTCGCGCTGCTCGTCGACATTGACCTTCACGATCTTGGCACGGCCCTGGTAGGCGTCGGCCAGTTCGTCCAGCGCCGGGGCGATCATCTTGCAGGGGCCACACCATTCCGCCCAGAAGTCCACCAGCACCGGTTCCTTCGAATCCAGCACGGCACCCTGAAATTCGGTCGTGCTTACATGTACAACATTGCTCATCTTGGTCTCTCGATTGGAGTGCACCCGGCCAGGCCGGAGGGTTGAACCTGGACAGGTCTTCCGGCCCGTCCGCGTCTGCTGCCTCGTGGTCGCCTGGGCGGCCAGCGGTGCGTCCGGTGGGATGCCTGGACGCTCTCGGGGCGCAGTGTACCCCTATCGAACCCGGGGCACAGTCCCCGGCTGAAACGCTACATCCTGTGACGATGATCGCGCTTTGCCAGGGCTTGTCCCAGTAAGTGCGGGCGGTCCGGGCCCGCTTCCAGACCCCCGCGGCCGCCTGTTCAACTGGCGTGCGGCGCGGTGAAATCCGCGCGAGGGCGGCCTGGCCGGGCCGCGTCTCATGCACCTGCGCGACGCCATCCCCGGTTTGCCCCCGACATTGCGCTAAACTGGACCATTGTGCAGCGGCCCGCGTCCCACCCGATCCGGCCCCGGCATTCCCGGCGCAACGGCCGTATGGCAACGCTGCCCTCCAAGATTGCAAGCCTTCCGGCCCGGTGCCGGCGCGGCCTTACCAAGACGGACTCATGAGCGACAAACCGCTGACCGATTTGACCTTTTCCTCCTTCGAGCTGCATCCGGCCCTGCAGGCCGGTCTGGAAGGAGCCGGATTCACCCGCTGCACCCCGATCCAGGCGCTGACCCTTCCGGTCGCGCTGGCCGGTGGCGATGTGGCCGGCCAGGCCCAGACCGGCACCGGCAAGACGCTGGCGTTCCTGGTGGCGGTGGTCAACCGCCTGCTCAGCCGCCCCGCACTGGCGGACCGCAAGCCGGAAGATCCGCGCGCGCTGATCCTGGCCCCGACCCGCGAACTGGCGATCCAGATCCACAAGGACGCGGTCAAGTTCGGTTCCGACCTCGGCCTGCGCTTCGCGCTGGTCTACGGTGGCGTGGACTACGACAAGCAGCGCGAGATCCTGCAGCAGGGCGTGGACGTGATCATCGCCACCCCGGGCCGCCTGATCGACTACGTCAAGCAGCACAAGGTGGTCTCGCTGCATGCCTGCGAAATCTGCGTGCTGGACGAAGCCGACCGCATGTTCGATCTGGGCTTCATCAAGGACATCCGCTTCCTGCTGCGCCGCATGCCCGAGCGCACCACCCGCCAGACCCTGCTGTTCAGCGCCACCTTGAGCCACCGCGTGCTGGAGCTGGCTTATGAGCACATGAACGAGCCGCAGAAGCTGGTGGTGGAAGCGGAAACGGTGACGGCCGCGCGCGTGCGCCAGAAGCTGTACTTCCCGGCCGACGAGGAAAAGATTCCGCTGCTGCTGGGCCTGCTGTCGCGCAGCGAAGGCGCGCGCACCATGGTCTTCGTCAACACCAAGGTGTTCGTCGAGCGTGTGGCGCGGTCGCTGGAAAAGGCCGGCTACCGCGTCGGCGTGCTGTCGGGTGACGTGCCGCAGAAGAAGCGCGAGAGCCTGCTCAACCGCTTCCAGAAGGGCCAGCTGGAAATCCTGGTGGCCACCGACGTGGCGGCGCGCGGTCTGCATATCGACGGCATCAAGTACGTCTACAACTACGACCTGCCGTTCGATGCCGAAGACTACGTGCACCGCATCGGCCGCACCGCCCGCCTGGGCGAGGAAGGCGATGCGATCAGCTTCGCCTGCGAGCGCTATGCGATGAGCCTGCCGGACATCGAGGCCTACATCGAGCAGAAGATCCCGTCCGAACCGGTCACCAAGGAGCTGCTGACCGCGCTGCCGCGTCCGGAACGCGCGCCGGCCGCCCCGGGTGAGGAAGGCGAAGACAACGAAAGCGTCGGCCAGATCTTCCGCGAGGCGCGCGAAGCCCGTGCCGCCGAAGAGGAGCGTCGCGGCGGTGGCCGTGGCGGTCGTTCCGGCAGCGGTGGTGGTCGTGGCGAGCGTCGCGACGGTGACCGCAAGCCGCGCGGCCCGCGCAAGCCGCGTCCGGAAGGCGACAAGCCCGCCGTGGCCGCGGACGGTGCTGCGCCGGTCGACGCCGCGCAGGCTCCGCGTC
>NZ_JASCOZ010000295.1 GCF_029960115.1 Stenotrophomonas sp. PS02289 | reverse complement strand
GAGCCACGCCCTGCGTGGCCGCGCGGTGTCAGACGTGGTCGAAGCCACGCAGGGCGTGGCTCTACGTCGATCGCCAACACCGCGAGAGGGTGAATTTACGCGGCTTGTCGAAGTTCCCCGAGCGAGGCCAGGGTTTGCCCGTGGTGATCCAGCAGCCGCAGGGTGCCATCCGGGTCTTCGGCCAGCGCGGTCAGGCTTTCCACCCAATCCCCATCATTGGCATACACCAGGCCATCGCGCTCAACCAAGGCCGCGCGATGGATATGCCCACACACAATCCCATCCAGCCCACGTCGGCGCACATCGTCCAGCCCTGCCTGCACGAAGCGCTCGATGTAGCGCTCGGCGGCGCTGCTCTGCCGCTTCAGGAATTCGGACAGCGACCAGTAGCGCATGCCCAGCCGCCGGCGCCCGGCATTGAGCAGATGGTTGCCGGTGAGAATGCGGTAGTACAGCCAGTCACCAAACTTTTCCTGCAGCCCGCCGAAATGGGTGACGCCGTCGTAGTCGTCCCCATGCACCACCAGCAGGCGGCGGCCGTCCGCCGTGGTGTGGATGGCGCGACGTCGTACCTGCATGGCCGGCAGCATCAACCCGCACATCTGCCGCAGCGAGGCGTCGTGGTTGCCGGGGATGTAGATGATTTCGGTGCCCGCGCGACGCAGCGCATGCAGCGCTTCAATCACTGCGCTGTGCGAAGGCCGCCACGCGGCGCGCCGGTGCGCCAGCCACCACAGATCAATGATGTCGCCGACCAGATACAGCTGGCTGCAGCGCAGCCCACGCAGGAACTGCGCCAGCTCGGCGGCATGGCAGTGGCGTGAACCCAGATGAACGTCGGACAGGAACACCGCGCGACGGTGCGGCGGCAGCAGGGTCACCGGCTTCATGCCTGCACCTCCGCCGGGCGCAGGTAGCGTTTGCGCTTGTTCGGGCGGATCGCCTGCAGGTCGACTTCGATCAGCCCATCGATGGAATCGCTGAAGTCCGGGTCCACCCCGAAGGCGAGAAAGCGCGCGCCGCCTGGTTCGCACAGGTCGGTGTACTGCCGGTACAGGGTGGGCACGCTGGTACCGAGCGCGCCGAGGTTGGCTTTCAGCACGTCGAAGGCAGCGCTGGCATCGAGCTCCCCAAAACTTGGCGGCGCAGCGAAGTACTGGAACGGGCGGTTGGACTCGGCCAGCCCGGCCGCTGCCCCGTAGTAGCGCTGGTAGTACGCCACCAATTGCTCGCGGGCCTCGCGCGGCAGTGCCGCGCTGATCGAGACCGCGCCAAACAGATAGCGGATGCCGGGGCGGCACTGCAGGTAGGCCCCGATGCCCTGCCAGAGGTAGTCCAGGCTGCGGCTGCCCCAGTAATCGGGCACGACAAAGCTGCGGCCCAGTTCCAGGCCTTCGGCGATGCGCGGGATGGCGTCGTCGGCGTAGCGGAACAGCGCGGCACTGTAGAGGCCGGCCAGTCCGTCGCGGGCCAGGGCCTGCGCACCGCGCATGATCCGGTATGCACCGGCGACGCGCTGGGCGGCCCCGTCCCAGATCACGATGTGTTCGTAGCGCAGGTCGAAGGCGTCCAGGTCGCGGCTGCGCCCGGTACCCTCGCCCACCTGGCGGAAGGTCAGTTCGCGCAGCCGTCCCAGTTCCAGCAGCAGGGGACAGTCCGCGCCGCAGCGGGCCAGCAGGATCTGCTTGCCGTCGCCGGTCTGGCCCAGCACGCTGGCCGCCGCGACGGCGCGCGCGACCTGCGCCGGGGCCATCGGGGCCGCCAACGGCTCGGGGCCGGGCGACGATGCGGTCGGGACGGCCTGCGCGCCACGCCCCAGGGCATACAGGGCCTGGCGCACCGCTTTCAGCTGCTGCCCGGCATTACCCGGTGCCAGCGTCATCGGGGTACCGATGCGCAGGCGCAGCGGCCGCCCCCGACGCGCGAACATCTCCCGCGCCAGCAGGGCCGTACCGGCCGGCTTGAACAGCGTGGAGGCTCCGTAGAACAGGGCCGAGTTGCGCGCCTGCACCCGCACCGGCAGCACCGGGGCCGCCGCCGCCCGGGCGAAACGGACGAACCCCCGCTGCCAGCGCCCGTCGCGGATGCCCTGCAGTGACAGCCGTGACACCTCGCCGGCCGGGAACACGATCACGCACTGCTCGGCCGCCAGCGCCTGTTCCACGGCCTGCAGGCTGGCACGCTGGACCTTGCCGCCCAGCATCCGCACCGGCAGCAGCAGGTCCTGCAGTGGCGCAATGGCTCCCAGCAGGTCGTTGGCCACGATCCGGACATCACGCCGCACCCGGCCCACCGCATCCAGCAGTGCCAGGGCATCCAGCGCCCCGGAGGGGTGGTTGGCCACGATCAGCAGCCGGCCGGTGGCCGGGATGCGGGCCAGTTCGGCCGGGGTCACCTGGTAGGTGCTGTCGAGGAAGTCGAGTCCGGCAGCCACGAAGTCAAACCCGCGCACCCCGGCGTGCTGGCGCAGGAAGTCCTCTACCCGGTCCAGCCGCGACCAGCGCCCTACGCCGCGCAGCAGGGGCCGCGCCAGATGCCCGCGGCGACCGCGGAACCAGTCGGGAAAACGTTGCTGCAGACGCTGTTCGAGTTCCTGCATGGCGGCCCCCTCGAGATGGTTGGATCAAACCGTAGAGCCACGCCCTGCGTGGCTGCGGGGTGCCAGGCCGGGTCGAAGCCACGCAGGGCGTGGCTC
>NZ_JASCOZ010000294.1 GCF_029960115.1 Stenotrophomonas sp. PS02289 | reverse complement strand
AAACCTGTAAAGATGACGGCGTGATGAAAACCCCGTTTTCACGCGGGCTTTACAAAAACGGAGCCGGCTATGCCGGCTCCCGGTAGCGCCGGCCGTTGGCCGGCCCACGTAATGCCGGGTTACCTCACGAAGGCAATCCGGTCCATATGCGTGTTGCTCGCTGCCGCCAGCACCTTGGCCATCACTTCGTATTCGGCCTCCGGGCTGGTGTCGATGCGCAGCACCGGCAGGTTGCCGGCATTGGCCTGGACGACCTCCTGCATGCGTTGCTCCAGAGACGCCACGGCCACCACCTGTCCGTTCCACAGGATCTGATTGCTGGCATCCACCCGCAGTTCAATCGGCGGCGGCGGTTCGACGGTGGGTGCCCGGTCCGTGCGCTGGGGCAGATTGACCGGTATGGGGCGGGCAATCATCGGCGCGGTGACGATGAAGATGATCAACAACACCAGCATCACGTCGACCAGTGGGGTGACATTGATGTCGGCCAGAGGGCCGGAGGAGGAGGAGCCTGCTGCGCTGAATGCCATGGTGAGTTCCCCGTGCGTGAACGTTATGGATTCCCGGTAGCGCACGACCGTTGGTCGTGCGTCCCAACACTACGCCTGCACCGCGGGCCTGTTCAGGGTGTGCTGAAGCGGCGTTCATGCTCCGGTCGGGTTGCCTACGCCGGCCTTCACCGCAGGCCGTTATTCTTTGGGCATGAATCGACTTTCCCCGCTCCTGTTCAGCGCAGCCGCCATCGCCCTGGCCGCCGCCCTCCCCGCCAAGGCGCAGAGCCTCGACGCGCAGCGCGCGCAGATCAAAGCCGCCATCGACAGCGCCGAGCGCGGCCAGTTCGACCCGGCCCAGGCCGCCAGCCTGAGCCGTCATCCGCTGTACGGCTGGCTGGAGTACGCCAACCTGCGCCGCAACATCGACACGGTCAGCACCTCCCAGGCGCAGGACTTCCTCAAGCGCTACAACGGGCAGGCCGTCGCCAGCAGCTTCCGCAGCGTGTGGCTGCCGTCGGTGGCGCGCCGCCAGGACTGGCCGACCCTGCTCGCCAACTGGGTGCCCACCGACAATGTCGGCCTGCGCTGCGCCCGGCTCAACGCCCTGCAGGCAACCGGCAAGGCCGATGCCCAGTGGGTGAGCGACGCCCAGGCGATCTGGAAGAGCACCGGCAAGTCGCTGCCCGATGCCTGCGACCCGGTGTTCGCGGTGCTCGACGCCAAGGGCGGGCTCAGTGCCGAACTGCGCTGGGCGCGCATCGATGCAGCCGCCGACGAACAGCAACCGGCGGTGATGCGCAGCGCAGCGCGCGGGCTCCCGGCGGCCGACCTGACCCTCGCCAACACCTACGCCGCGTTTGTCGACAAACCCAACGCCAGCGCGCTGAACTGGCCGCGCAACGAGCGCAGCCGCCGCATTGCCACCGACGGCCTGGCCAAACTGGCCAAGGGCGACCCGGATGCCACCGAGCAGCAGCTGCCGCAGTACGCCAACGCGCTGCAGCTCAGCGCCGAGCAACAGGCCCAGGTGCGCTACCAGATCGCGCTGTGGACGGTGGCCTCGTATGGCCCCGACTCCGCGCGCCGGCTCAATGCCGTGCCCGATTCGGCCTATGACGAGCGCCTGCACGAATGGCGCGCCCGCGAGGCGCTGTCGCGCGGCGACTGGCCGGCGGCGTTGACCGCCATCCGCAAGATGGGCCCGACCCAGCGCAACGATTCGCGCTGGCGCTATTTCGAAGCACGCATGCTGGACAAGACCGGCAAGCGCGCCGAAGCCCAGCCGCTGTTCCGCGAAGCGGCCCGCTCGGCCACCTTCCACGGCTTCCTTGCCGCCGACCAGCTGGGATTGAGCAGTTATACGCTGTGCCCCTGGGAACCCAATGACAGCGCACAGGCACAGGCCGCCATCGCCCGCGACCCAGCCATCGTGCGCGCGATGGAACTGTTCAAGATCGAACGCAACGGCTGGGCCGTCGCCGAATGGAACGACGCGCTGAGCCGATTCGACACCACCCAGCGCCGCATCGCGGTGGAAGTGGCGCGCGACAACGGCTGGTTCGACCGCGCGGTGTTCTCGCTGGGCAAGACCCCGGACGAGCAGCGCCTGTACAGCCTGCGCTTCCCGTTGCATCACGACGACGCGATCCGCCGCGAGTCGGCGCGCCACGCGATTGACCCGGCCTGGGTCGCCGCTGAGATCCGCGCGGAAAGCATCTTCAACCCGAAGGCGCGTTCGCCGGCCAATGCGATGGGCCTGATGCAGGTGCTGCCGGCCACCGGAGCCAGCGTGGCCAAGTCGATCGGTCTGGTGAACTACGGCGGTGCGTCCAGCCTGTACGACCCGGACACCAACATCGCGCTGGGCACGGCCTACCTGCGTCAGTTGATGAACAAGTACGACGGGCTGCCGTACGTGACCATCGCCGCCTACAACGCCGGCCCGACGCCGACCGCCCGCTGGCAGTCGCAGCGTCCGGGTTTCGATCCAGACATCTGGATCGAGACCATCAGCTACAAGGAAACGCGTGAGTACGTCGCCCGCATCCTGGCCTTCAGCGTGATCTACGACTGGCGTTTGAACGGCAACGCGCTGCCGGTGACCGACCGCATGAACGGCCGTCTACAGGCCAAGCGCAAGCAGCTGACCTGCCCGAGCAACGCCGAGAAGACCGCCGATTGATCGGAACCGGTAGCGCCGGCCGTTGGCCGGCCCACACATCGCCTGGGCCGGCC
>NZ_JASCOZ010000293.1 GCF_029960115.1 Stenotrophomonas sp. PS02289 | reverse complement strand
GGGATGGGGGGTACGGGACACGCCTTAAATCTCCAGTTAGGCTCGGGCGGCACATCCATGTGCCTTCACGGTCCCGTACCCCCCATCCCCCGACCCCTCGAAAGTGGGTCGGCGGCCACGGAAGATCAAAAGCGGGAAAAGCCGCACTTGATCTGGCATTCCCATGGGCCACCGACGCGCTGTCGATGGCGGCTCGGGGTGGGCTGGAGGGGGCGTGAGCCGCATGGATGCGGCGATCGAGCTTACATGGACGTACTTGCAGCGTCCCCCGGAACGCCCATCCCGATCCGCCAACCCAGGGACCCTGTGAACCAAAGGCTGTTCGCCCAAAACCAACAGCAGCCGGGCAGAGCCCGGCTCTACGTAGATCGTGCAATCACAACAAAACCCCCTCCGACGGACATCACAAAAACAACGTGATGCGGAACACTAAAGTCTGGCCGTGAAGACGCCGCTAACCGGAGAGATGGTGAAGGAACACTGTCATGTTCCGTGTCGCACCTGCATCCAAGCCCCCTCGCCCAGCGCCCCCACAGCTGCGCGCCCCGCCTCGTCCGGAGTTCACAGTATGAAGTGGTTCTACGATCTGCCCATCGCCCGCAAGCTCGCGGTCGGGTTCGCCCTCACCACCTTGATGACCATCGCGCTGGGCGTGTTCGCCCTCGTACGGCTCAATGGGGCCAATGCCCAGTTGGCCGGCATGGCCAGCAATGACATTCCGTCCGTTGAACATCTCGGCGAGGTGCGTTCCCTGCTCGGTGAATTCCGTACGTACGAACTGGCGCAGCTGAGCATGCTTGACCAGGCCGACAAGGTGGCCGACTACAACAAGCGCATGGACACCACCGCCAAGGACGCACGCGACGAACTCGCCGCGTACGCCAAGCTGCCGGCCGGCGAGGAAGAGAAGAAGCTGTACAGCCACGTCGCCACCGACCTCGAGGCCTACTTCGCCGCCAATACCGACATGCGCGCCGCCATCGCCGCCGGCGACGGTGTGCTCGCCCAGCAGATCTCCGATGATCGCTCGCGTCCTGCCCGTCGCAAGATGTTCGACGACCTCAAGACCCTTGGGTCCTTCAGCAGCAAGCTGATGCAGTCGCGCATCGACGAAGCCAACGCCACCCACCACAGCAGCGTCGTCGCCATCATCACCACCGTCGTGCTGCTGACCCTGCTCGCCATCGGTGCCGGCGTCGTCATCGCCCGCGCCATCACCCGTCCGCTCGGCCAGGCCGTGCACGCGATCAAGTCCGTCGCCCGCGGCGACCTCAGCGTCAGCACCCGCGCCACCAGCAACGACGAAGTCGGCCAGATGCTCGTGGCCACCGGCGAAATGACCGCCATGCTGCGCCGCTACTCCGATGAAACCCGCAAGATGGCCGAAATGCATGCCGGCCCGGATATCTCGCACCACATGCCGATCGACTTCCCCGGCGTGTATGGCGAACTGGCCGTTGGCACCAACACCGTCATCTTCGAGCACCTGGACGCCATCAAGGACGCCATCGCCGTGCTCAACGAGTACGCCGCCGGCGACCTCTCGCGCGACGCCCGTCGTCTGCCGGGCACCCGCGCGATCCTGCATGAGTCGATGGATGCCGCCAAGGCCAGCCTGCTTGCCATCAACACCCAGATCCAGTCGCTGGCTCGCGCGGCCGCTGCCGGTGACTTCAGCCAGCGCGGCGACGCGCTGCGCTTCGAGCACGACTTCCGGGTGATGATTGAAAACCTCAACACCATGATGGAAGTGGCCGACGGCAACCTCAACCAGCTCTCGCACCTGCTGCAGTCCATCGCCGGTGGCGACCTCACCGCACGCATGCACGGCGAGTTCCACGGCGTGTTCGCCGCCATGCGCGACGATGCCAACACCACCGTCGCCCAGCTGACCCAGATCGTCAGCCGCATCCAGCAGGCCACCGGCAGCATCAGCACCGCCGCCGGCGAAATCGCCTCCGGGAACAACGACCTGTCGCGCCGTACCGAGCAGCAGGCCGCCAATCTGGAAGAAACCGCCGCCTCGATGGAGGAACTCACCTCCACCGTGCGTCAGAACGCCGAGCATGCCCGCCAGGCCAACCAGCTGGCGATCGGCGCGCACAGCGTCGCCACCCAGGGCGGCGAAGTGGTCGGCCAGGTGGTCACCACGATGAGCGCCATCGAGACCTCGTCGAAGAAGATCGCCGAGATCATCTCGGTCATCGACGGCATTGCCTTCCAGACCAACATCCTGGCGCTGAACGCAGCGGTCGAAGCTGCCCGTGCCGGCGAACAGGGCCGCGGCTTTGCCGTGGTCGCCTCCGAAGTGCGCACCCTGGCCCAGCGCTCGGCCAGTGCCGCCAAGGAAATCAAGACCCTGATCGACGAGTCGGTCGACAAGGTCGCCGAAGGCTCCGCACTGGTCAGCCAGGCCGGCAGCACCATGGGCGAGATCGTCGCCTCCGTGCAGCGCGTCACCGACATCATGGCCGAGATCTCCGCGGCCTCGCAGGAACAGTCCGCCGGCATCGAGCAGGTCAACCAGACCGTGGTGCAGATGGACGAAACCACCCAGCAGAATGCCGCGCTGGTGGAGGAAGCCACCGCCGCCGCGCGTGCCATGGAAGAACAGGCCGGCCATCTGACCGATGCGGTGGCGCTGTTCAAACTGGAAGGCCAGGCCACGCGTCCGGTCGCCGCGTCGACGGCCGCGCCGGCCGCCGCGCGTGCGGCTGCACCCGCGCGCGGTCGGGCCC
>NZ_JASCOZ010000292.1 GCF_029960115.1 Stenotrophomonas sp. PS02289 | reverse complement strand
GCCCAGGCGATGCGTGGGCCGGCCAACGGCCGGCGCTACCGGTCAACGTGACCTTCCGGATTGTCATCCTTCCAAGCGATAATGACGCGGTGACCACCCCTGTTGCCGCATCCTGTACGGGATAGCGGCCTTTTCTTTTCCGCGGGAGCTGCGCATGGCCGAAGCCGTACGCCACGACAAGACGGCACGCCAGCTGCGGCTGTTGTCCGATGCACTGGACAGCGGGCGGCTTGGGCCTGTTCGCCGGCTGGTCAACACCCTGGCTCCGGCCGAGATCGGCAACCTGCTGGAATCGCTGCCGCCGGGCAAGCGCGAAGTGGTGTGGGGTCTGGTCGACCCGGAAGACGACGGCGAGGTGCTCGTCCACGTCGGCGAGGAAGTGCGCGAAAGCCTGCTGGCCGACATGGACCCGGACGAAATCATCGCCGCGGTCGAAGACCTGGACATCGATGACCTGGCCGACCTGGTCGAAGACCTGCCGGACACCGTCATCGACGAAGTCCTCAAGTCGATGGACCGGGAGAACCGCGAGCGGCTGGAACAGGTGCTGTCCTACCCCGAGGACACCGCCGGCCGTCTGATGAACCCGGACGTGGTCACCGTGCGCGCCGACGTCAATGTCGATGTCGTGCTGCGCTACCTGCGCCTGCGTGGCGAGCTGCCCGACCACACCGATCATCTGTTCGTGGTCAGCCGCCGCCACCAGTACCTCGGCCGCCTGTCGCTGGCCGCGCTGGTCACCCACGAGGACAACACCCCGATCAACCGGCTGATCGATGACGAGCAGCCGGCCATCGACGTGGGCGAGAGTGCCGAGGAAGTGGCCCGCCAGTTCTCCGACCATGACTGGGTGTCCGCGCCGGTGGTGGACGACAACAACATCCTGCTCGGCCGCATCACCATCGATGACGTGGTCGACATCATCCGCGCGCAGGCCGAGCACCAGGCCCTGGGCGCGGCGGGTCTGGACGAAGAAGAAGATCTGTTCTCGCCGATCAAGCGCGCCGTGCGCGGCCGCGTGGTCTGGCTGGGCATCAACCTGTGCACCGCGTTCCTGGCCGCCAGCGTGATCGGCCAGTTCGAACTCACCCTGCAGAAAGTGGTGGCGCTGGCCGTGCTGATGCCGATTGTGGCCGGCGTGGGGGGCAATGCCGCAGTGCAGGTGCTGACCCTGATGGTGCGCGGTATCGCGCTGGGCCAGGTCGGCCAGAGCAACGCGCGCATCCTGCTGTGGAAGGAAATGCGGGTGGCGCTGATCAACGGCACCCTGATAGGCACCGTGGTCGGGCTGATCGCCTTCGTCTGGTTCCAGAGCATTCTGCTGTCGGTGGTGATCACGCTGGCGTTGATCATCAACTTCTGTGCAGCGGCGCTGGCCGGCGTGCTGCTGCCGCTGCTGCTCAAGCGCATGAATGTCGACCCGGCGGTGGCCGGCACCGTGGTGGTCACCGCGGTGACCGACGTGATGGGCTTCTTCAGCTTCCTCGGCCTGGCCACTCTCATCCTGCTGCACTGACTTCGGAACCCGCATGGCCGTCACCCTGGACAACTATTTCACCCCTGGCTGGCGCGAGCAGGTGCATACCTGCGCCGCCTGCGAGTGGCAGGGCAGCCCGCGGCAGATGACGATGGAACTGCACGAGGACGAGGCCGAGTTCGACTGCCCCGAGTGCGAGAACCCGATCCTGCTGGTGGTCCACCCCACCCTCGCCCAGGTGCAGGCCGCCGCCGCTGAAGGACACCCCGAGGCCATCGAGCAGTTGGAGATCCTGGCGGCCGCACCCCGCCCGGACTGATGCGCTGCAAGATGCCGTGTCGCAGTGGGTGTCCTAGACTGAAAACGATTTCAGGCGAGGATGGAGCATGGCACGACGTTCGATGGGCTGGCTGCTGTGCGCGGTGGCGCTGCTGATGCTGGCGGGCTGCGCACCCACGCGGGGAGACGCCACCGGCCGATTCGAGGCGCGGGAGGTGCAGGTGGACGGGCGCAGCGTGCACTACCAGGTGTTCATCCCACGCGGGGCGGCTGCACAGACCGGGAAACTGCCGGTGGTGCTGTTCCTGCACGGCTCCGGTGAGCGTGGCAGCGACAACCGCGCACAGACCGAGGCCGGCATCGGACCGTATCTGCGACGGCATGCCGACAGCTTCCCAGCGCTGGTGGTGCTGCCGCAGGTGCCGGACGACGAGGAATGGTCAGGCGACAACAACCGTGCAGCGACTGCGGCACTGGATGCGGTGATCACCGAGTTCGGTGCCGATCCAGGCCGCCAATACCTGACCGGCATGTCGATGGGCGGCTACGGCAGCTGGAACATCGCACTGGACGATCCGCAGCGCTTTGCCGCCATCGTGCCCGTGTGCGGCGCGGTGCTGGTGCCACGCGCCGTGCGCCCTACCCTGTTCGTCGAATCGGTCGCGCGCGAGGCAGACCCGTATGCGGTGATGGCACAGCGCCTGAAGGACACGCCGATCTGGATGTTCCATGGCGCGCTGGATGACGTGGTGAAGCCGGATGACGACCGCCGTTTGAAGGCGGCGTTCGATGCGGTTGGCGCGAAGGATGTGCGGTATACCGAGTATCCGCAAGGCAACCACAACGCGTGGGACGCCACCTACGCGGACGCGCAGATGTGGGCATGGTTGTTCGCCCAGCGTCGGGGGTGACGTCGCGCACTTCGGCACCGCCTGGGCCGGCCAACGGCCGGCGCTACCTGAAGGCGTACGCAAGGGTTGGGTCCCCGGTAGCGC
>NZ_JASCOZ010000291.1 GCF_029960115.1 Stenotrophomonas sp. PS02289 | reverse complement strand
GCCCACGGACCGTATGGGCCGGCCAACGGCCGGCGCTACCGGCTTACGGCGAGGGGTGGGACACGTTACGTCATGCGGGGCGAGGCTCTTCCGGCAGCAACTGCGGCGGCAGCATGGGCCGCGATGCATCCACCGTCACCGGCTCATCGCCCTTGACCAGCGCACGCGCCTCTTCCTCGCTGCCCACCGCCGGCGGCGACCCGCGCAGCGGCAGGTTGGCGGTTTCGTTGACGAACAGCATGGTGATCAGGCCGATCACCGCTGCGCCCATCAGATAGTACGCCGGTACCAGCGGGTCGCCGGTGCGCTCGACCAGCCAGGCGGTTACCAGCGGCGTGGTGCCACCGAACAGCGACACGGAAATGTTGAAGGCAATCGACAGCGCGCTGTAGCGCACCGGGGTGTAGAACAACGCCGGCAACGTGGACGGCATCGAGCTGGTGAAGCACACCAGGGCGATACCGAGCAGCATCAGGCCGAGGAAGATCAGCCCGTCGTTACCGCTGCCGACCAGCAGCAGGCACGGCACAGCCAGTGCGAACAAGGCGATGCACGCGCCGATGATCATCGGCCGACGTCCCAGTCGATCACTGAACAGGCCACCGACGATGTTCAACGGCATCATCACCAGCATCACCAGGATGATCAGCAGCAGGCCCTTGCTCTCCGCGTACCCCATGGTCACGCTGAGATAGCTGGGCATGTAGGTGAGCAGCATGTAGTCGGTGACATTGAACACCAGCACCAGGCCCACGCACTTCAGCAGCTGCGGCCAATGCACGCGCAGCAGTTCACCCAGCCCGGGACGCTCGTGGTCGCGCTTGTCGGCCTCTTCGGCATAGGCCTTGAACGCCGGGGTTTCCTCCAGCTTCATGCGCATGTACAGACCCAGCAGGCCCAGCGGCCCGGCGACCAGGAACGGCACGCGCCAGCCCCAATCGAGCATCTGCTCACTGCTCAGCGCCATTTGCAGCGCGGTGACGGTGGCGGCACCGGCGATGTAACCGCCCAGCGTGCCGAATTCCAGCCAGCTACCCATCAGACCGCGATTGCGGTCGGTGGAGTACTCGGCAATGAAGGTGGCGGCACCGCCGTACTCACCACCGGTGGAGAAGCCCTGCACCAGCCGCGCAAGCAGCAGCAATGCCGGTGCCCACAGCCCGATGCGTTCGTACGAGGGAATCAAGCCGATGCTGAAGGTGCCCAGCGCCATCAGAATCATGGTGAAGGCCAACACCTTCTGCCGGCCATAACGATCGCCGAGGGGGCCGAACACCATGCCGCCGAGGGGACGCACCAGGAAGGCAACGGTGAACGTGGCGAAGGTGGCGATCAGCTGCGCGGTGGGATTGCTGGAGGGGAAGAACACGTGACCGAGGGTGACGGCGAGATAGCCGTAAACACCAAAATCAAACCATTCCATGGCATTGCCCAATGCTGCGGCACCGACTGCGCGCTTCAGCATTGGGCGATCCACCACGGTGACCTCGTCCACTTTCAGTTGTCGGCGGCGTTTGAACCAGCCGAAATGGGCATGTGCCGCATGCAGATCCTGCATCTGTGTCTCCTCGGAGCGTGGCCACCACGCGTCCGAGGTTCCGCGCACGGCACGGAAAAGCACCACCTCATGAAGTGCGGCGAAATGCGCAGGAGGGGTTCAACAGACGTTCCCGGACGGCCACGTGGACACAGCGGCGCTGCAGGAAGGGCGACCGTGACGGGCAATGGCCCGGGTCAATGGTCAAGCGGCACATTGTACACCAGATGCAACACTGCCTCCTTCACGGATCACAGTGTTGCATCACGAATCCGCGTTCACGCCACGGAAGATTTTGTCATCACCGCATCAAATGCAGCGAAATCATCGGCCGAATGAGGACGCACCACACGCGCCTGTTCTTCGCCATCGCACAGCAGGATCAGCGTTGGCCACAGCTTCACCGCAAATGAGCGGCCAAGTGGCCGCCCTTTGCCGTCCTCAACTTTGTGATGCGTGATGGCATGTTCATCCACCCACGCTTTCACCGCGGGCTGTGCGTTCTGGCAATGACCACACCAGTCGGTTCCGAACTCGATGAGGTGCCAGCCGCGCAGCGTATCCACCGTGCTGCGCAGCGGCTCGGGTTCACCGTTTTCAAAGCGGCTGACATACCCCATGGTTCACGCTGCCAATGCGCGCTGGATGTCTTCCAGCGGAGCGTTGGTGTAGTCCTTGGCCAGATCGAACAACAGACGCGATTCAACCTCTTTGTGCAGCTGCGGACGAATACGCCCCAGCGTCTGCGGATCGGCGACCAGAATGAGATGCGCGTAGCGATTGTTGAGTGCTTCAGCGTTCAACTGTTCCGCCAGCTGCTTGGCAAAGGTGGCTTCATTGAGCTGGGAGATGCTCATGTCTTTCGGCACGGAACCGGACGGCCCCTGCCCCGACACACCTTGTTCGCTCACATCCTGCACCTGCAGTTGATCATCCTGTCGCAGCTGCAGCGTACGGCCATCGCCCACATTGGTGAACACGCGGGCCGAACCGCCATCAGCGACAACGATGAGGGTACCTTCGGGAATCTTCTGCATGTGGGGTCTCCTGTTTCGTGAGCGTATCGGATGTTGCGATTGCAGGTTAGGTGAGGCGATGTAAGCGCGATGCATACAGGTTGCAATCACCACGTAGAGCCGGGCTCTGCCCGGCTGCTGTTGGTTTTTAGCGAACAGCCCTCCGCTGCCGGTCTACTTGTCTGGGGCCGGCGGGTGGGGGTACGGGACACGCCTTAAATCTCCAGTTAGGCTCGGGCGGCACATCCATGTGCCTTCACGGTCCCGTACCCCCACCC
>NZ_JASCOZ010000290.1 GCF_029960115.1 Stenotrophomonas sp. PS02289 | reverse complement strand
GCCGTTGGCCGGCCCATGCATGACCTTCAACGTTCATGAGGGCCGGCCAACGGCCGGCGCTACCGGGCATACACAAAATGTCAACATTCCGGTATAAGCTCTGTACTCGATGGAGACAGACACTACACGCCTAGGTCTGATCGATACCGGAGCGTCTTCCGCGCCGGTCGCCGAAGCTTCGCCGTCGCCCACCCTTTACCGCCCTGGCACCGTGCGACTGCTGTCGCTGGACGCCCACGGCCGGGTGCTGGACTGGATCACCTGGCAGGACGCGGCCTGCCTCTACGCCCGCGAAGCCGTGGCCTGGACCCTGGGTGACCCCTGCCTGCATATCCATGGCGGCACCTGCCGCAGCACGGGGCTGCGCAGCGGCATGGACCTGCACCCGATCATTGCCGCGCGCGGGCACGCCCGCTCACGGGCGCTGGACCCCACCCCCAACCTGACCAACCAGGCGCTGTTCGCGCGCGATGCGCACCTGTGCCTGTATTGCGGCCAGCAGTTCAACCGCCCGCAGCTGACCCGTGACCACGTGATGCCCATTTCCAAGGGCGGCGGCGACGTCTGGGAAAACGTGGTCAGCGCCTGCTTCCACTGCAACTCGCGCAAGAGCGACCGCACCCCGCAGCAGGCCGGCATGCCGCTGCTGGCGGTGCCGTACCGGCCGAGCTGGATCGAACACATGATCCTGTCCAACCGCAACATCCTGGCCGACCAGATGGCCTTCCTGAAGGCGCAGCTGCCCAAGCGCTCCAAACTCTCGGCCTGACCTGCGTCAGGTTGTCGCAGGCACCGTCACCGGGTTCTCACTGGAATGGCGGTTTGCTTGCTCCACCCCGCTTTGGGGGCGAAAATAGGCGCTTGAGAAGAAGCGCAGAAAACATGATCGATTCCGCCCGCTATCCCCGCCTGTCGCGCATCCAGAATCCGGATGACCTGCGCAGGTTTGAAGAGTCCGAACTGCCCGCCATCGCGGATGAACTGCGTGCCTACCTGATTGAATCAGTGGGCAAGAGCGGGGGGCACTTCGGCGCCGGGCTGGGCGTGATCGAACTGACCGTGGCCCTGCACTACCTGTACCAGACCCCGACCGACCAGCTGGTCTGGGACGTGGGCCACCAGACCTACCCGCACAAGATCCTCACCGGACGCCGCGACGAAATCCACACGGTCAAGCAGAAGGACGGCGTCGCGCCGTTCCCGAAGCGCGAGGAAAGCGTGTTCGACACCTTCGGGGTCGGGCACTCGTCGACCTCGATCTCGGCCGCGCTGGGCATGGCCATCGCCCGCCAGCGCGAAGGCGACGATCGCCGCGTGGTGGCCGTCATCGGCGACGGCGCGATGACCGCCGGCATGGCCTATGAAGCCCTTAACCATGCCGGTGGCATGGACCAGGAGCCGAACCTGCTGGTGATCCTCAACGACAACAACATGTCGATCTCCGAAGCCGTGGGCGGGCTGACCAAGATCCTGGGCCGCGCCACCGGCAGTCGCACGCTCAATGCGCTGCGCGAAGGCGGCAAGCGCATCCTTGGCGACAAGAAGAAGTCGCCGCCGGCGCGCTTCGTCAAGCGCTGGGAAGAACACTGGAAAGGCATGTTCGTGCCGTCCACCTTCTTCGAGGAAATGGGCTTCCATTACACCGGCCCGATCGACGGCCATGACCTGCCGGCACTGGTGTCCACGCTGAAGACGCTCAAGGGCCTGAAGGGCCTGAAGCTGCTGCACGTGATGACCACCAAGGGCAAGGGCTACGAGCGCGCCGAGGGCGACCAGATCGGCTACCACGCGGTCGGCCCCTTCGACCCGGACAAGGGCCTGGTCTCCAAGGGTGGGGTCAAGAAGCCCACCTATACCGACGTGTTCAGCGACTGGCTGTGCGACGCCGCCGCGGCCGAGCCGCGTTTACTCGGCATCACCCCGGCGATGCGCGAAGGCTCCGGCCTGGTGCGCTTCAGCAAGGAATACCCGGAGCGCTACTACGACGTGGCCATTGCCGAGCAGCACGCGGTCACGCTGGCGGCAGGCATGGCGACCCAGGGAGCCAAGCCGGTGGTGGCGATCTACTCCACCTTCCTGCAGCGCGCGTATGACCAGCTGGTGCATGACGTGGCGATCCAGAAGCTGGATGTGCTGTTTGCGATCGACCGCGCCGGCGTGGTCGGCCCGGACGGCGCCACGCATGCCGGCAACCTGGACCTGAGCTTCCTGCGCTGCGTGCCGCACATGGTGGTGATGGCCCCGGCCGACGAAGCCGAATGCCGGCAGATGCTGAGCACCGGCCTGCAATACGAAGGCCCGGCGGCGGTGCGCTACCCGCGCGGCAGCGGTACCGGCGTGGCCGCAGGCAGCGACCTGTCCACGCTGGAGATCGGCAAGGCCGACCTGCGCGTGCAGGGCAGCCGCCTTGCCCTGCTCGCCTTTGGCAGCACCGTACCGGCCGCTGAAGCGGTCGGCCGCGAGCTGGGGCTGACCGTGGTCAACATGCGTTTCATCAAGCCGCTGGACCGTGCGTTGCTGCTGCAGCTGGCGGCTACGCACGAAGGCTTTGTCACCATCGAAGACAACGTCGTCGCCGGCGGTGCCGGTTCGGGCGTGGCCGAACTGTTGAATGCCGAAGACGTGCTACGTCCGTTCCTGCACCTGGGCCTGCCGGACAGCTTCCAGCATCACGCCAGCCGTGAGGACCTGCTGGCGGAGGCCGGAATTGATGCTGCCGGCATTCGTGCGGCGGTGTTGAAGCGCTGGCCGAAGCTGGGCGAACGCACCGAGGTGGCGTAGAGCCACGCCCTGCGTGGCTGCGCGATGTCCGGGTTGGTCGAAGCCACGCAGGGCGTGGC
>NZ_JASCOZ010000028.1 GCF_029960115.1 Stenotrophomonas sp. PS02289 | reverse complement strand
GCGCGCATGGGATTTCCTCTAGCGGGGGGGCTTCTTGGAAGCGCGCGCACCCTTCAGGTTGGCGCGCGAGTCGGCAATCATGTCCAGCATGGCGGCGCGCGCCGCTTCCGGATCCTTCAGCCGGATCGCGTCGTACACGTCGAAGTGACGCGGCAGCGAATACTTGAAGTCCTTCGCGGTCTGCGCCGAGAGCAGGAAGAACGTGCCCAGCGCGGCGTCGATCACCGAGAACAACGAACCCAGCAGTTCGTTGTTGGTCGCTTCCAGCACGCTCTCGTGGAAGGCCAGGTCGGCCTTGGCCCAGGCGTCCTGGTCGGTCGCATCGGCCATGGCCTGGTAGGCGGCCTTGATCTTCGCCAGCTGCGCGGGCGAACGACGCTGCGCGGCCGAGGCGGCGGCGGCCGGCTCGATCACCTCGCGCATCTCCACCAGCTTCTCCACGAAGTCCTGGGTGGGCATCAGCGCACAGCGCCACGCCAGGATGTCGCTGTCCAGCTGCTTCCAGTGCCGCGGCTCGCGGACCCGCGAACCGGTTTTCTGCTTGGTTTCGATCAGCCCCTTGGAACCGAGTACCTTCAACCCCTCGCGCAGCGCCGACCGGCTGACCGACAAGGTCTGCGCCAGTGTTTCTTCCTTGGGCAGGAATTCGCCCGGCTGAAGTGCGCCGCTGATGATCCGCTGCCCGATTTCCTGGGCGACCTGGTCGTACAGATTGCGTACCTCGATCCGTTTCACGGGTGCCCCTTTGGCCTGGTGCGCCGCAGATTGCGGTCACTCCTATTATCCGACAAAAGGGCGAGGGCAGGGGTGTTGCAATGTTCAGGTGCTCGCTCATTACAGTTTGAACCGGAAGCCCAGGCCGAAAGTCTTGTCCTGGTAACGGATGTCACGCGGGCGCGAGTCACCATTGCCCCAGAACTGGTGCAGGTTGTTGCCGAGCAGGTTGGTCGCCGACAGCACCACGGTCGCGCGCGGGGTGACGTCGTAGCTCACCGAGAAGTCCAGCGAGCTGGCCGGCTCCACCTGATCTTCGGTGCCCGCCACGGTGGGCTGGGTGAAGAAGTCGATGTAGCGGCTGCGATAGCCGTAGGCGAGGCGGGCGGAGAGGCCGAAGTTCTCGTAGAACAGCACGGCGTTGTAGTTGTTCTTGGAGACGTTCTGCAGCGGGCGGGAGATCACCGGGCCACCGATGAACTCCGGCGACTTGGTGTCCCCCTCGATATAGGTGTAGTTGAACTGCGCACCCAGGCCGCTCCAGGCCCCCGGCAGGAAGTCGAAGGTCTGCTGGTAGGCGAACTCCACACCCTGCAGGTGGCCACTACCGGCGCTCTGCGGCGAGGACAGCTCGTACTCTTCGCCGGCGATGACCACGTTGCTGATGTAGTTCTGGATGTAGCCGTCGATGTCGCGGTAGAAGATGCCGGCGCTCATGTAGCCCACCGGCGAGAAGTACCACTCCAGCGACATGTCGTAGTTGGTCGACTCGATCGGGCTCAGGTCCGGGTTGCCACTGCTGGCGGCACCGGCGCGGTTCACCGTGCCCGGGTTCAACGAGATCGACGGATTGAGCGCGCCGAAGTCCGGATAGCTCAGGGTCTTGGCCGCCAGGACGCGCAGCTGCCACTCCTCGTTGAAGTGCAGGTTCAGGCTGGCGTTGGGCAGGGTGTTGGTGTCTTTGGTCTCGCGGGTGATCGCGCTGTAGATGCCGGTGCTGGCATCGAACGAGTACGCGTTCAGTTCGCGCTTGATCTGCTCGGCACGCACGCCGACCAGGCCATCCACGCGCAGGCCGAACAGGTCGAAGTCATACTTCGTCTGCAGGTAACCTGCGGACTTGCGCTCCTGGATGTCGAAGAAGCGACCCGGGTTCTCCTCAGCCAGCCCCGCCGGCAGGCCGTAGTAGGCGCGCAGCTCGTCCGCATTGCCAATCAGGTAGTCATAGCACGGCGTCAGGAAGGACTGGCTGAGCGCCGAGTTGCCGCGCTTGGAGCAGAAGAAGCTGTTGGCCGGGAACAGGCCCACCACCTGGTTGGCCGGATTCGGCGTCGCCGTGATGTTGCCGGTGCCGGCACCGCCCGGCGGCGGCGTGCTGATTTCCACGCTGCCCTTGGCGCTGGCGGTGCGGTCGGCGTAGCGCAGGCCGAACTGGATGTTGGCAATCGGGCCGTCGAGGAACTCGAACACACCGTCACCGCGCCAGCTGTTTTCTTCACCGCGCGACTCGCCCCAGGTCTGGAACAGGCCGTTGAGGTAGAAGCGCGACGGATCCATGGCCGGCTCACCGGCGAGGTACCAGTTCTGGTGCTTGCCCGAGGTACCGTCCCAGATGGTGGTGATCGGTCCGCTCATGAAGGTGTCGATGATGAAGTTCTCATCGCGGTAATAACCCGAGGTGCGCGTCACTTCCGTGGACAGGCGCAGCTGGTCGCCGCGCCACTTGAAGCCCAGCGCGTTCTGGATGTCCTGGCCGCGCTGCTTGTGCGCCTGGGTGCTGCTGGCGGCGTAGGTGTCACCGGTCCAGGAGCCGCTGGTGGCGTCGCAGATGGTCTGTCCTTGGAGTGCGCCCGCCAGCTGGTTGGCGTAACAGTTGCCGCCGACCTGCAGGCTGCTCGGCGGGACGACGCCGACCGGGAAGCTGAACAGGAAGGCCTGGTCGTAGTTGTCACGCACGTAGTCGTACAGACCCTCGACGTAGACCTCGGTGTTCTCGGTCGGCTTCCACTGCAGGGCGTAGTTGAACGCGCTGCGGTCTCGGTCACCGTGGTTGTAGTTGGTGCCCCAGCCATTCGGTGCGGCGATCAGGTTGCCCGCATCGGTCCGCATCGGCGTGCCGTCGGGGTTCTCCAACACCTTCGGGAAGTCGCCCCACACCGCATCGTAGGCGTAGCGCTTGCCGATGTAGCCGACGTTGATCATGGCGCCGAACTCGCCGGCGTCGGTATCCCAGCGGTTGCTCAGCATCAGACTGGCAGACGGGTCGACGTCGCCGCCGTACTTGCTGTGGGTGCCGGTGACGGTGCCTGCAATCTCCAGACCGTCGAAATCCAGTGGACGGCGCAGTTCGATGTCCACCAGGCCGGCAATGCCACCCAGCGGCAGGCTCGCCTCGCTGCTCTTGTAGACGTTGAGGCTCTTGATCGCTGTCGCCGGCAGGTTCTGGAAGGCATAGCCACGACCGGAACTGCTGAAGATCTCACGACCGTTGAGCGTGCTGATCACGTTGGGCAGGCCGCGGATCACCACGCCGGTGGTTTCGCCCTGGTTGCCCTGCGCGATCTGGACGCCGGTGACACGCTGCAGGGCGTCGGCCACGCTGTTGTCGGGCAACTTGCCGATGTCTTCGGCCACGATGGAGTCGACGACCATCGCCGCCTCCTGCTTGATCGTCTGTGCGGTCTGCAGACTCTGGCGCAGGGCGGTCACGGTGACCGTGTCCAGATCGATGGCGGTCTGCTGGCCAGCCGGCGGGGTGGCGTTGTCGGCCGCACCTGCCTCCTGGGCCTGCGCCAGCGCGGGCAGGGTCAGGGCAGTGAAGATGGCCAGTGAAAGCAGGGTGCGGGAAGAACTGCGGGTCATGTCGGTCTCTCCGGATTCCGGAAAACGAGCGCGGATGGGTGGCCCGCCGCCGATGAGGGGCGGGCGGTCAGGTGTCAGAAGGCAGGTACGTTCTTGCGTGGGGTCTTGGCGAGCTGGCGGAACAGTTCCGCCTCGCGGGCCCGGTAAGGCGTGCCGTCCGCATTGAGCAGGTCGTGGAACCACATGGTCGGCGGCTCCATCGTGTACGGGCGCTGCCAGCTGTCCCACGGGAAGCGGGTCTGGATCGCACCATCGACGAAGCCCCAGTTGATCATGCCGATGTTCTCGCGGCGGGCGATGGGCAGGATGGTGTCCACGTTGGAGCCGTTGCCGCGCGCCAGCCACTCGGTGCAGATCAGCGGACGGCCGTACTTGCGCAGCTGGGCAATCCGCGAGACGAAGGCTTCAGGCTGTTCGTAGTTGTGGAAGGTGATCACGTCGGACTGCTCCAGCTGTGTGCGCTGGATCGAGGTGAGCGAGGCGGCACCCGGCGACCAGTCGTCGCCGATCCACACGCCGCTGGTCAGCGGCTGCGCCGGCTTCTTCGAACGCGCCCAGTCAAAGATCTTCGGCAGCAGCTCGGCGATGCGTTCCTGCTCGCCCTTCAGCTGCTTGTCCATGTAGTTGCCGCCACCGGGGTTGTCCGGCTCGTTCCACAGGTCCCACGCGAGTACACGCTTGTCATTGGCGAAGTGACCGATGACGCCTTCCACATAAGCCTGGAAGTGTGCGTCGTTGGCCCGGTCGACCAGCATGTGGCGGCTCGGGCTCTGCACCCAGCCGGAGTTGTGCACGCCGGGAATGGGGCGGCGCTGCGCGCCCAGGGCCGGATCCGGATCCCAGCAGCTGTCGAACAGCACCAGCATCGGCTTGATGCCATGCTTCTCGGCGATGCTCAGGAAAGTGTCCACGCGCTTCAGGAAGCCCTGCGGGTCCTGCTGCCAGAGCAGATCGTGCAGATACACACGCATGGTGTTCATGCCGAACTGCTGCTTGGCCCAGCCGAGTTCGCGATCAATCGCGGCGGGATCGAAGGTCTCGGCCTGGAACATTTCCAGCTGGTTGATCGCGTTGGAGGTGGTGTAGTTCGCACCGACCAGCCACTCCTGCTTGGCGTACCACGCATCGGCTTCAGTCGGGGTCCAGCGCGCACCGTCGCTGGCCTGTGCCAGGGGAGCCACGGCGAGCATCGTCGCCAACAAGGGGGTAAGCCACTTACGCATGAGGTGCATCTCCTTCAGTCATGAGCTGCCCGTCCCGGTGGTCACCGGGAGGCGGGCGGTACGTGTCAGGTCGTGGGTCCGGCGCGTGGGCCGGCAGCGTCAGGCCGCGCGTGATCAGCGGCGCTTGGGTGATTTCGTGTCGGTGGTGAAGTCGTAGATGATGCGGTTGACGTAGGTCTGACCCGGCTCAAGCCGCGCGGAGCCAAACGCCGGCTGGTTGGGTGTGTCCGGGAACAACTGCGGTTCCAGTGCGATCGCATCGCCCTGGCGGTAGACGCGGCCGCTCTTGCCTACCGTGCCGCCGTCGAGGAAGTTGCCCGAATAGAACTGCAGACCCGGCTGGGTCGAGAGCAGGGTCATCACGCGACCGGAGCGTGGGTCATGTACGCGCGCGACTTCACGCGGCTCACGCGTGGCGGTTTTGCTGATCACCCAGTTGTGGTCGTAGCCACGGCCGTGCAGCAGTTGCGGTTCGTCGCCACGACGCAGGTCGCGGCCAATCGGCTTGGCGGTGCGGAAATCAAACACCGTGCCTTCCACCGGCTGCAGCACGCCGGTGGGGATGAGGGTGGCGTCCACCGGCGTGTAAGCAGCGGCCGGGATCGTCAGCTCATGCTCCATCGCCGAGCCGGTGCCCTCACCGGACAGATTCCAATAGGCATGGTTGCTGAGGTTGACGATGGTCGGTGCGTCGGTGGTGGCGCTGTAGATGATTTCCAGGCGGCCATTGCCTTTCAGCGCATAGGTGGCGGTCACGGTCAGCGTGCCCGGGAAGCCCTGATCCCCATCCGGGCTGATGTGCTGCAGCGTGGCGTGGTCCGCAGTGGCTTCGACCACCTTCCAGACCACCTTGTCGAAGCCCTTCGTACCCCCGTGCAGGGCATTGACGCCATTGTTGACCGGCACCTGGTAGGTCTTGCCGTCCAGGGTGAAGCGGCCTTTGGCAATGCGGTTGGCAAAGCGGCCCACAATCGTGCCGAAGTACTGCGGGTTGTCCAGCGTGGCCTGCAGGGTGCCGTCACCGAGCAGCACGTCAGCGTACTTGCCATCGCGATCCGGCACTTCCAGCGAGTGCAGCGCGGCACCGAGGGTGATCACCCGTGCCTGCATGCCGCTGCCGTCGCGCAGCAGGATCGATTCCACCTGTGTGCCATCGGCTGTTTTACCAATCACGGTGCGCTCCTGCGCGCCTGCCGTCCCCACGGCAGAAAGCGCCAACATGCCGATCAACCCAGCCGCCTTTCCCTTCCCAGAAAGCATTGCGTCAGACCCCACTCGATGTCGTGGAGCGTACAAAAACATATAATCAGACAATACGCACGTTGCGACGCAGCAAGCAATGTGGGCCAATCGCTCAGCGCGGTGCCGACGCCATTGCATGGATCGCCGCAAACCCACGCACCACCGCATCCGCCGACGCCACGCCGCGCGACTCAACCCCCAGCTCGCTCAACGCCGCCTGATACATCACCGTCACCGGCCCCGAGCCCACCACCGGTAGCGCCGGCCGTTGGCCGGCCCTCGCATCACGATCACCAAGCGCCGGAAACAACCCCATCGCATCCCCAATCTCCGCCCCCACCAACACCCCACGAAGGTACGAACTCGAGTCCGCACGCTCCAACATCCCCCGAATCACCCGCGCGCGCACGCCAAACAACAAAGCACCCAGCCCCAGCGCCCCCTTTGCCCCCCCGCGTACGCCCTCAAGGAAAGCCGGCCCGACCGCACCAGGCCCCTCCAGCACAGAAGCCAGCAAACCACCGCCAGCCAGCCGATCAAACAGCTCCCCGGACATCGCCGTCATGAAGCTTTCCACTTCACCGGACCGGAGCTGTATCCACTTCGTATGCGTGCCGGGCAGGGCGACGATGGCATCAGCGCCAATCGCTCCGTCACTGAGCAACCCCAGCAGCTCCGTCTCCTCACCGCGCATCACATCCGGCGCACCGTCCAGCGAGCGCACGCAGGCCATGCCAGGCACGATGCGCAGCGCGAGACTGCCGATCCGCGTTTCGACGAGTTGCTGTGCCACCACGTCAACGCCTGCAGGGCAGGCCACATAGCCGGCATCCACCCAGCCCACATTCGATCCGATCATGCCGGCAGCGTAGGCGTGTTGCGCGTGCGGCCAGCGCGCCCGGAGACTGTCGGCCGCGATCACCATGCCCTCGCGCGACAGTGTCGCCACGCCCGCAGGTTCTTCGTGCGCATCGAGCACCGCTCCACCCGGCGTGATCAGATACGCCCGCAGATTCGAGCTGCCCCAGTTGATGCCGATGATGTTGTCGTTCCCGTGATGCGCCATGTCTCCCTCCTCATAACAGCGGCAGCGGTTGCCTATTGTCTGATTATATGGTTTCGTGTCGACGCTCTGGCAAGCCTGCCAGGTGGGTAACCCTGGGAGGGGAGACATGGTGCAAAGCACGCTTCGTGCGCTGATAGTGGCGGCGCTGCTGCAGGCCTCAGCAGGCGCTTCGGCGCTGGATCTGGCGCAGGCCAATCCGCTGCTCGACTCCGGCCCGGACCCGTGGATTGTCCGCGACGGGCAGGTGTTCTATTACATGGGCACGCACGGAGATCGTCTGGCAATCCGCGCCACGACGGACCTTGCCAGGTTGAACGAAGCACCGGAGATCACCGTTTGGCGGCCACCGGCCACTGGCACCAACGCGAAATCGATCTGGGCTCCGGAGCTGCATCGCATCGACGGCAAGTGGTACATCTACTACACGGCCGCCGCCAGTGACGCACCCGAAGGCAAAGAAGACGCGCATCGTGGCGTGTTCGTGCTGGAGAACAGCAGCGCCGATCCCACGAATGGCACCTGGAAGGATCGCGGCCGCCTGGCTACCGCGCAGCCCGGCATCGACGGCACCACGTTCACCACCGGCGGCAAGCGCTACTTCGTGTACTCGCCCTATGTGGGACCGGACAGCGTGCTGGCCATCGTGGCGATGAAGAATCCCTGGACCCTGTCTGGCAAGGAGACGATCATCGCGCGTCCTGATCAGGCGTGGGAACGGCAGGGTGGGCGGCAGATTCTGGAAGGGCCGGAGTTCCTGCAGGGTCCGAACGGTGATCTGTTCCTGACCTACTCGGGTAGCGCCTGCTGGTCCGACGGTTACGCTATTGGGCTGCTACAGGCCAAGCCGGGGGCGAACCCGCTCGATGCCAAGGCGTGGACAAAGGCCGCGCGTCCCATCCTTGAGAAGAATCCGGCCGGCAACGTACACGCGCCCGGCCACAACGGCTTCTTCCAGATGGACGACGGCACCGCCTGGATCGTGTACCACGCCAACCCCGGCCCGGAGATGGGCTGCACCGGCAAACGCTCGCCGCGCATCCAACCGGTGCATTGGGACGAGAAAGGCAAGCCGGTGCTTGACCCGCCGGTCGGGCGTAGTTGAGGTAGCGCCGGCCGTTGGCCGGCCCTCCGCACGCCCAATCCGTTCTCCACGCTTCAACCACCTGCTACGCTGGCCTTCCCGACACGGATGTCCAGGCCCGGCCCATGCGCAACGCAGTGCTCAAACTCATCGTGGCCCTCATCAGCGTACCTGCCTGCATGCTGCTCACCGGCATCACCCAGAACGGCATTTTCATGCTCGGCTCGCTGGTGGGTTTCATCCTCAGCATCCTGTGGATCCTCGATCTGAAGCGGCAACTCCAGGCGCAGCCGGAAGGTGGAACGGGGCAGCGCGTGACCCTGGCCGTGCTGGCCATCCCGCAGGCGCTGCTCGGCCTGACAGCGCTCGCCATCGGAATGGCCATCATCGGCTGGATCCTCTACAACCTGCTGGTCGAGCGCCAGCCGCAGTTCGTTTTCCATCTGGTGGCACTGCCCGTGCCGTTTGCATTGGTGGTGTTCGGCACGAAGTGTTTGAAGGGTGCGTTCGGGCGTGACTGATACGATCGACGAGGCGGAGCGATTGGCCCATGAAGAAAAGCACTTGTATCTGCATCGTACTAGCGATGATTGCTGCACCTGTGGTCGCTGAATCGGAATCGTCCGGCCGCGAGTGGATTCCCGCGGGAAAGCGCGATCTGAAGCAGGATAAATGGAGGAGTGAATCCCCTACGGGATACATCCGGGTGACACTGGATATGGATGGTGACGGTCTGCCGGACGAGGCGGTTCTGGTGACCAGTTCAGACGGCACTGAATCGGGGGTGCGCATCTGCCTGAATGCCAAGGGTCCGAAGCCAGAGTCTCGTTGCCAGATTGTGGGGGCAGGCCCCAATGCCCAGTCCATCATGGGCGTAGCCAAGCGCCCCCCAGGCTGCCATCTCTTCACCGAAAATGAGAGGACGGGCGAGGAAGATGGGAAGATCTGCAGCAAGGTGGACGTTCTAGACTATTTCAGGTTCGGAAGCTCGGGATCTTTCTTCCGATATGACAGCAAGTCGAGACAGTTTAATCGGTACTGGGACTCGGATTGAGAGGAGGCATGGGAGGCGTGCCCCGGACGGCCCACCAACCAGTCGGTAGAGCCACGCCCTGCGTGGCTGCTCGCGGTATCCGAAAGGCTCGAAGCCCGTAGTGACACGTCATGCGTGTCAATGCGCGGCCTGACACGCGGTCGTAGCCACGCAGGGCGTGGCTCTACGGCTTCGAAACGGATCCCCGCGTGATCAGCCGGTGCGGCAGCACCCGGTTGATGATGCCGCGTTCTGAACCGGGCGTCCGCCGGATCTCGCGCAGCAGGATGTCGATGGCGGTGTCCGACATCTCCGCCACCGGCTGATGCAGGGTGGTCAGTTCCGGCCAGACCATGGTCGACGCCGAGGTGTCATCAAAGCCCACCACCGAAAGGTCGCCCGGCACATTCAGCCCGCGCCGATGCGCCACGGAGACCACTGCGGATGCCATGTCGTCATTGCTGGCAAAGATGGCCGTGGGGCGGTGTCGCAGCGACAACAGCCTTTCGGCCGCCTGCAGCCCGGATCGATAGGTGAAGTTACCGGGTTGTACAACGCTGTCATCGAAGGGAATGCCGGCGGCGGACAGGGCATCCAGATAACCCAGCCAGCGGTGCGCGCTGGCGGTCTGGTTGGGGTCACCCTTGATGTAACCGATACGCCGGTGTCCGTGCGCGATCAGATGGGTCACCATTTCGTAACTGGCGCGATGGTCATCGATGCGAACGCACGAGACCTTGTCGCTCAGGTGGCCCGATGCCAGCGCCACCACCGCGATGCCGGCCTGGACGAATTCATTGACGATCGCCCGCGACTCACACAGCGGCGGCGGCAGGATGACGCCGGCGACGTTGTCGGCCAACTGACGTGCCGCTTCGCGACGCGCCTTGGCATCCAGCCCGTCCCAGGTGGCGATCATCAACTGCGCCGCAACCCTTGTAGAGCCTCGCAGCGCGCCCACCAGCAGTTCCCGCAGGTAGCTGGAGCTGGGGTTGGTGTAGATCAAGGCGATGCAGGTGTGCTGTGCCGCCGCCAGCGCACTGGCGGCCGCGTTGGGGCGGTAGTCCAGTTCACGCACGCTGCGCATGACGCGGTCGCGATTGTTCTCGCGCACGCTGGCATGGCCATTCATTACACGCGAAACCGTCATGGCCGAGACTCCGGCATGCGCGGCAACTTCATCGATGGTGATTGCACTCGCTTTTCGACGGACCACTTTGCTGCTGTTTTTCACGCAATGGGTTCCTTTGCTGCGCTGCATGATGACAAGCAAGTTACCGGGTGATTAGTCTGCGCCCTGACGTGATGGTAGCGCTACCACTGAGACAGGGTAAGACTCAGCACTGTGCCCCCCAATGCCATGCGGTCGATCTGGCAGTTCTGAAAGCGAGTTGAGTCGCAGTTCGTGCAAAGCGCGCTGCGATGTTCGGTGTGGAAGACGGGCATCGCCCGTAAGTGGCCCCCGGAAGGGGCGATACATCCATTCGATCGTATGTCAGAGGGGAGAGTCATGAGTGCTTGTGCTTTCCGTCGTTCCGCGCAGCTGAGGGCCCGTTCATGAGCCGCACGCTGGCGAAGTTCAAATCCAGGGCCATGTTCACCTTCGTGGGTGGCGTGCTGGTCATCAACCCCGCATTCAGTCAGGAAGCGTCGACGCCGGAACCGGCTCCGGCTCCGGCTGCCCAGCAGCAGGCGCAGGCCAGCCCGACGCAGCTGGACACCGTGCAGGTCACCGGTATCCGCAACAGCCTCAGCCAGGCGATGGACATCAAGCGTGACTCGGCGGGCGTGGTGGACGCGATCAGTGCCGAGGACATCGGCAAGTTCCCGGACACCAACCTGGCCGAATCGCTGCAGCGCATTACCGGTATCTCCATCGAGCGTCGCGACGGTGAAGGTGCCCAGGTCACTGCGCGTGGCTTTGGTCCCCAGTTCAACATGGTGACCCTCAACGGGCGCCAGATGCCCGGTGCCGACGCCTTCGGTGCGGCAGGGCAGGTGGCCATCGGCGGTATTGATGGGGGTACCCGCGCCTTCAACTTCGCCCAGCTCGCGGCCGAAGCCATCAATGGCATCGAGGTCTACAAGACCAGTCAGGCCAACGTGCCCAGCGGTGGCATTGGTGCGACGATCAATATCCTGACCGCGCGCCCGTTCGACCACAACGGCATGGTGGCCAGTGCAGGAGCCAAGGCGGTCTACGACGACAGCCAGCCGTTCGACAACGATCTCACCCCTGAGCTGTCCGGTATTTTCAGCTACAGCAATCCGGACAAGACCTGGGGCGTGGGCGTCAGCGCCAGCTACCAGAAGCGCAAGGGTGGCTCGGTACAGGCCACCAACAACTACTGGAACATCCAGCCTTGGACCGGCACGATGCCGGGCAATCCGACCGTGACCAATGCACCGGCGGTGGGCGCGCTGTACGGACGTCCCAACGACCTTCGCTACGCCTTTGCCGAGTTCGAGCGTGAACGCATCAACGGGCAGGCGGTGCTGCAGTTCGCCCCCACCGACGCCATCACCCTGACTTTGGATTACACCTATTCGACCAACGAAATCGAAGAGAATCGTGGCGAGCAGGGCATGTGGTTGCAGAACAGCAACTACACCGACGTCACTTTCGATACCAGCGGTGCGGTTGCCACGCCGGTGTATATCCGCGAAATCGCGGGTACGAAGGACTTCGGGCTTGAACAGCAGCGCAGCATGCAGAAGTACAAGCTGGGTTCGCTGGGCTTCAACGCGGTATGGAACGTCACCGACCGCTTCAAACTGAGCTTCGACGCGCACAATTCGAAGAACGAAAGCCTTCCGAACGATCCGCTCACCGGCGGCGGCTCCATCTTCTCCAGTATCGCCGGTACCAACAACTGCACCACCGGACCGCATTGCGGTGGCTCGTGGGTGCAGGAAATGGTCTTCAACAACGGCCTGCCGGTGGGCACCCAGGTCTGGTATCCGACCACGGCTGACGCCATCGCCAAGACCAACGGCGTGGTCAACCCGGGTTTCGTGCCGGGCGAAATCGGCTCGCAGGTGCTGCGCATCAACTCGCAGACCCAGATCAGTGAGATCAAGCAGGGTCGCGTCGACGGCGAATGGAGCTTCGACAAGGGTCGCTTCCAGTTTGGCGTCGACACCAGCAAGCAGACGACCCACCGCATCCAGGCGGAGGAGAACTACAACACCCTGGGCGACTGGGGCGTGGCCAATGTTGACGGTGACGTCGCCAACGGGCTGATGGATCTGCTGCAGCCGGTGAACATCGTCGGCCTGTTCGACGACTTCAGCGCCAACAGCTTCACCGCCTGGCGCGGCGATGCCGGCCGGATCGCGCAGTGGGCGGCGAACAACTACGGCGCCAGCCTGGGCGTCAGTCCGAAGAACGCAGCCGACAACTTTGTGGAGGAAAAGACCAAGTCGGCCTATTTCCAGATCGAGCTGGACGGCGAACTGGGGGGCATGCGCACCAATACGCGGTTGGGCGTGCGCTATGAAACCACCGATGTGGTGTCGACCTCGATCATCGCCATTCCCGATGCCATCGAGTGGCAGTCGAACAACGACTTCCGCGTGGTGCTGTCCGACGAGAAACAGCCGTTCACCGAGAAGAACAAGTACAGCTACATCCTGCCCAATCTCGACTTCAGCATCGACCTCATGGACGACCTGAAGGGGCGCGTCTCGTTCGGCAAGAGCATCGCGCGTGCGCCGATCGGCAACCTCTATGCAGGCCCGACCGCACAGCAGCCGTTCGGCTCGGTACTGATCGATCCGTCGGTGCGGGCCAGCGGCACGGCACAGAACCCGCAGCTGAAGCCACTGGAATCCGACAACCTGGATCTGGCGCTGGAGTGGTACTTCGCAGACGCCAGCTATGTGTCGTTGACGTACTGGAACAAGCAGGTCGACAACTTCATCGGCAATACCATCGTGCAGGAGAACCTGTACGGCCTGCGTGATCCCACCTCCGGTCCGGATGCGCAGGCGGCTCTTGCCTTCCTGACCAGTGGTGCATGCGTCACCCAGGTGGGGGCGGCCAATGCAGCGGCCTGTAATGCCAACGACACCGCACTGTTCACCGCACTCGCGCTGCTGCGCAACAATCCGGCCGGGTTGGGGGCTTACGACGGCACCGATGCGCAGGTTCTGGCCACCGAGGCAGCCTACGACCTGTATGGCACGGCGGCCGATCCGCTGTACCAGTTCAACGTCAACCGTCCCATCAACCAGAACCAGTCCAAGCTGCATGGCTGGGAACTGGGCGGGCAGTACTTCTTCGGCGACACCGGGTTCGGCGTGCTGGCCAACTACACCATCGTCAACGGCGACGTGGGCTACAACGATGCGGGTGATCCCAACATCGACCAGTTCTCGCTGACCGGCCTGAGCGATACCGCCAACGCGATGCTGATGTACGAAAAGTATGGCTGGTCGGTGCGCCTGGCCTGGAACTGGCGCGACGAGTACCTGATCCTGGCCAACCAGGGTGCCAGCCGAAATCCGTACTATGTAGAAGAGTACGACCAGTGGGATCTCAGTGTGAACTACACCCTGAATGACAACTGGTCGTTCGGCCTGGAAGCGATCAACCTGACCGGTGAGGACGTGCGTTGGCGTTCGCGCACCTCGCAGATGATCGTGAAACTGGCTGACCAGAGTCCGCGTTACATGCTGGGCGTTCGCTACCGGTTCTGATCCGGGTAGTGGATGGCAACACGGTGCCGCCGTCTCGGCGGCGGCACCTTCGCTGGGTTCCTGATCGAATCGGACGACACCATGCCGCGTTACGAAATGCTCAACAACATCGCTCACCGTGACCTGCGTGTAGCCACCGGGTTCGGGCCCGAGTTTGGTGACGCGGTGGGCATGGTGCCGGCGTATCCGAGTGAGTTCGCAGAACTGCAGCGCGAGTACCCGATCTTCCTGCGCAGGGACACCGCATCCGGCGAATGGCAGTCGGTGGTGCTGCTCGGCTTCGAGCAACATGAGAATCTGTACCTGCAGGATGGCCGTTGGAACGCCTCCTACCTGCCGGGCGCGGCAGCCAAGGGGCCGTTCCTTATTGGATTCCAGGAGCAGCGCATTGACGGGGCACTGTCCCAGGAAGCGGTGCTGCACGTGGACCTGGATCATCCGCGGGTGTCGTCCGTGCAGGGTGAGCCGGTATTCCTGCCGCAGGGCGGAAACACGCCGTATCTGGACCATATTGCCGGCGTACTGCGCGGCATCCACGATGGGCATGCGTATGGCACGCAGATGTTCGCGGCACTCGACGCCAGAGGGTTGATCCAGCCGGTGGCGCTTGACGTGCAGATCGACCCGCAGCACCGGGTGAACGTCAATGGGCTGCACGCCATCGACCGCGATCGGCTGGCCCAGCTGGACGGTGCGGCGCTGGCCGAACTCAATGTCGCTGGCTATCTCGAAGGCGTTTATCTGATCCTGGCATCGCTGCACAACATGCGGCGTCTGATCGCCGAGAAGCAGCGCCGGCTTCGCATGCAGGACGCCGCCGTGACCAGCAGGAACTGACCCATGCTGCACGGCGTTGCCATTCGCACACTGGAAGGGCTCGACCCGGCTGCACTGCCGCTGCAGGCGCTGGTTGCCGCGGGTGAGCCGGTGGTGCTGCGTGGCATCGCCCGTGAGTGGCCGCTGGTGCAGGCGGGGCAGCGTTCCAGCGAGGAGGCGATGGCCTGCCTGCGCGGATTCGACACCGGCGCGCCGGTGACCTATTCCTATGGCGGACCGGAGATCGAGGGGCGTCCGTTCTACACCGACGACTTCACCCGGTTGAACTTCGACGTCCGCCGCAGCGTGCTCAGCCAGGTGCTGGACGAGATCCGCGACACCTTCAGCGTGGCGCGGCCGCCCACCTACTACGTGGCTTCGCTGCTGATCGAGCGGGCACTGCCGGGTTTTGCGCCGGCCAATGACGCCGGACTGGCCGGGCAGGGCATCGACGCTACAGCCAGCATCTGGATCGGCAATCGGGTCACCGCGTCGTGCCACTACGATACCCCGGACAACCTGGCCTGTTGTGCCGTGGGGCGGCGGCGCTTCACGCTGTTTCCGCCGGAACAGATCGACAACCTGTACCCCGGGCCGCTGGAGCCCACCCCGGGCGGGCAGGTGGTCAGTGTGGTCGACTTTGACCGTCCGGACTTTGATCGTCATCCGCGTTTTCGCGATGCGATGGCGCATGCGCAGAGCGCGGTGCTGGAGCCCGGTGACGCGATCTTCATTCCCAGCATGTGGTGGCACCACGTGCGCAGCCTTGAGCCATTCAATGTGCTGGTGAACTACTGGTGGCGCAGCTCGCCGGCATACCTTTCCTCGCCGCTGCCGGCACTGCAGCACGCGATGTGGGCGCTGCGCGACCTGCCGCCGCGCGAGAAGCAGGCCTGGGCAAAGGTATTCGAGTATTACGTGTTTGGACCCGCCGAGCGTGCTGGGCAGCATCTGCCCGACGCGGCGCGGGGTGAGCTGGCACCGTTCGACGAGACGCTGGCGCGGCGGGTCCGCGCGCAGCTGCTGGGTCGACTCAACCGCTGACGGAGCAATGCCTTGAACGCTGCGCATACAACAGACGGACGGATCCGCAAGGTCGTCATTGCCGGCGGTGGAACGGCGGGGTGGCTGGCCGGTTGCGCGCTCTCCCATCAGTTCCGCGACCAGCTCGAGATCACCCTGGTTGAGTCGGAGCAGATTGGCACCGTGGGGGTGGGCGAATCGACCGTGCCGCCGATCCGCACGTTCCATCGGTTCCTGAACATCGACGAGCAGGAGTTCCTGCAGGCGGTCGCCGGTACGTTCAAGCTATCGATCTCGTTCGAGAACTGGCGTCGCCCCGGCGAGCGCTTCTTCCATCCGTTCGGGACCATCGGCCAGAGCACCTGGGCCACGCCGTTCCACCATTTCTGGCTGGACAGCCTGCGCCGCGGCATGCCGTCGGACCTCGGCGACTTCTGCCTGGAAAGTGTGGCCTCGCGCGATGACCTGTTCTCGCTCGCCACCCAGCCGCAGGTGAACTACGCCTATCATTTCGACGCCGGTCTGTATGCGAAATTCCTGCGCCGCCGGGCCGAAGCGCAAGGGCTGCGTCGGGTGGAGGGCAAGATCCGCGAAGTTCGACAGCACGCACATGACGGCGGGGTGCAGGCCCTGGTGCTGGAGGATGGCCAGGTGATCGAGGGCGACCTGTTCATCGATTGCACCGGCTTCCGTGGCGTGCTGACCGAGCAGACCCTGCATACCGGTTATGAAGACTGGAACGAATGGCTGCCGAGTGACCGCGCGGTGGCGGTGCAGACGGCGTCGGTGGCACCACCGGTGCCCTATACCCGCGCTATCGCACACGAAGCCGGCTGGCGTTGGCACATCGCGTTGCAGCACCGGGTAGGCTGTGGGCTGGTGTTCTCCAGCCGCCACATGTCCGATGACGAGGCGCAGGCCAAGCTGCTGCGCGACGTGCAGGGCGAGCCGCTGCGCGATCCCTGGCTGGTGCCGTTCCGCAGTGGCCGCCGCCTGAAAGCATGGAACCGCAATGTGGTGGCGCTTGGGCTGTCCAGCGGCTTCATCGAACCGCTGGAATCCACCAGCATCCACCTGACCATCAGCGCGGTGGTGCGCCTGATCCAGCTGTTCCCGTTCGACGGCATCAGTCCGACCCTGGTGAAGCTGTACAACGAGGTCAGCCAGCAGGAAATGGAGCATGTGCGGGACTTCATCATCCTGCACTACCACGCCACGCAGCGCGACGAGCCGATGTGGAAGGCCTGCCGCGAGATGCCGCTGCCCGAGTCGCTGGACATCCGGCTGCGGGCCTGGCGCGAGCGCGCGCATGCCTGGCAGGACCCGGGTGAGTTGTTCAGGGTCGACTCCTGGACCAGCGTGTTGATGGGGCAGGGCATCACGCCCGGTGCGCCGCACCCGCTGGCACGGGCGATCAGCGACGCGGACCTGCGCACGCTGCTGACCCGGATCCGCCAGCCGGTGCAGCAGGCGGTTGCGAACATGCCGTCGCAGGCGGCATTCATTGAGCAGTACTGCAAGGCCGCGCCCGCTGTGTGGCGGCCGGACCTGGCATTGGCCTGATCCACAGGCGCGCTGCCGTTCCAAATAGGTAGCGCTACCTTTTGACGACGTTGAGGTGGAATGGATGGAGCTGGTTGCAGGAATTGATGCGGGAACACAGAGCCTGAAGGTGGTGGTCTATGACCCTGCAGGGCGCAGCGTGGTGGCCCACGCCAGCGCGCCGCTCGACTTGAGCAGTGCCCCCGACGGCAGCCGCGAGCAGGACCCTGCGGCCTGGGTGGCGGCCCTGCGCAAATGCTTCGAGAACATTGATCCCGCGCTGTGCTCACGTATCGCGGCGCTGGCAGTCTCGGGTCAGCAACACGGCTTTGTTCCGGTGGACGCCGCCGGGCAGGTGCTGGCCCCGGCCAAACTGTGGTGCGACACCAGCACGTCGGCCGAGTGCCAGCAGATCATGGACAGCGTGGGTGGGGCCGGGGAGACCATTGCGCTGGCCGGCAACCCCATCCTCACCGGCTACACCGCCTCCAAGTTGCCCTGGACCAAGACCCATCGGCCGGAGGCGTATGCGCGCCTTGCGACCATCCTGCTGCCGCATGACTACCTGAATTTCGTGTTGACCGGCCAGCGCTTCTGCGAATACGGCGACGCGTCGGGCACCGGCTGGTTGGACGTGCGCAGCCGAACCTGGTCGACGCGGCTGCTGCGCGCGACCGATCCGGATCGCGACCTCGCCGACTGCCTGCCACCCATCGCGGCACCGGATGCCCTGTTCGACATCGACCCGGAGATGGCGGCCACACTCGGGCTGCCTGCCACGGTCAAGGTGGCCGTCGGTGGCGGCGACAACATGATGGCGGCCATCGGCACCGGGTGTGTGGTGCCCGGACGGCTGGCCATGAGCCTGGGCACGTCAGGCACGCTGTTCGCCTACTCCGACACACCCGTGGTCGATCCCGATGGTGCCTGGGCGGCATTCTGCTCGTCCACCGGCGGCTGGTTGCCGCTGATCTGCACGATGAACTGCACGGTGGTGACCGAGCAGGTTGCCACGGCGTTCGGCTTCAGCACGCGCGAGGGCGATGCCCACCTGCAGGCCACGCCGCCCGGTGCCAACGGACTGGTGATGCTGCCATTCCTCAATGGCGAACGCACTCCCGACCTGCCGCTGGGCAAAGGCGTGCTGGCCGGGTTGGACACCACCAATATGTCCGCCGCGCATCTCTATCGCGCTGCGATGGAAGGGGCGACCTACAGCCTCAAGTATGGCTATGACGCCTTTGTCCGCGCCGGTATGCGGTTCGAGCGCATCGTCCTGACCGGCGGTGGCAGCAACAGTGCGCAGTGGCGGCAACTGGTTGCCGATGTGTTCGGTCTGCCCGTGGACGTGCCGGTGCAGGCAGAAGGCGCGGCATTCGGTGCGGCTCTGCAGGCGTTGTGGGCGCTGGGTCAGTCACGTGGCGAGGCCGAGACCATCAGCGACATCACCGACCGCCACGCCGCACTCGACCCGGCGCTCTCTGCACAGCCAGACCCACAACGGATCCCCGCCTACGCGCAGGCGTACGCGCGGTTCCTTCGCTATCTCGACGCTGTCACGCCGCTGCAGCGCGGCTGATTCCCCCTTTTCGCGACACCTCGCACAACCACAGGAAGACGCATCATGAGCACGCAGCCCTTCATCGGCGCCAAGGAATACTTCCCCGGCATCGGCCGCATCCCGTTCGAAGGCCGCGGCTCGGACAATCCACTGGCCTTCAAGGTCTATGACGCCAACAAGGTCATCGGTGGCAAGACCATGCAGGAGCACCTGCGCTTTGCGGTGTGCTACTGGCATACCTTCTGCAATGCCGGGCACGACCCGTTCGGTCCGGGCACGCGACACTTCCCCTGGGAATCCACCTCGCCGATGGCAACCGCTGAAGCCAAGGTGGACGCGGCGTTCGAATTCTTCACCAAACTGGGCGTTCCGTACTGGTGTTTCCACGATATCGACCTGGCCCCGGATGCGGACGATGTGGGTCAGTACGAGAAGAATCTCAAGCACATGGTCGGGCTGGCCAAGCAGCGCCAGGACGCCACCGGCATGAAACTGCTGTGGGGCACCGCCAATCTGTTCTCGCACCCGCGCTACATGAATGGTGCCTCGACCAATCCGGACTTCGCCGTGGTGGCGCGCGCCGCTGTGCAGGTCAAGGCCGCGCTGGAAGCCACCGTCGAGCTGGGTGGCGAGCACTACGTGTTCTGGGGCGGTCGCGAAGGCTACGCGTCGCTGGTGAACACCCAGATGAAGCGCGAGGTCGATCACTTCGCCCGCTTCCTGACCATGGCCCGCGACTACGGTCGCAGCATCGGGCTCAAGGGCAACTTCCTGATCGAGCCCAAGCCGATGGAGCCGATGAAGCACCAGTACGACTTCGACAGCGCCACGGTGGCCGGCTTCCTCAAGGAACACGGGCTGGAGAAGGACTTCAAGCTCAACATCGAGGCCAACCATGCCACGCTGTCCGGCCACACTTTCGAGCACGACCTGCAGGTCGCCTCGGACCATGGTCTGCTGGGTAGCATCGATGCCAATCGGGGCAATGCACAGAACGGCTGGGATACCGACCAGTTCCCGACCGACCTCTACGACACCGTGGGCGCCATGCTGGTCGTGCTGCGCCAGGGCGGGCTGGAAGGCGGCTTGAACTTCGACGCCAAGGCGCGTCGTGAATCCACCGACATGGACGATCTGTTCATCGCGCACATCGGCGGCATGGATGCATTCGCCCGCGGTCTGGAAGTGGCCCACGCGCTGCTCAACGACTCGCCCTGGGAGCAGTGGCGCAAGGAGCGCTACGCCAGCTTCGACAGCGGTGCCGGTCAGCAGTTCGAGCGTGGTTCGCTCAGCCTGGTGGAACTGGCCGCGCTGGGGGCAAAGGGCGGCGAACCGCAGCAGATCAGCGGCAAGCAGGAACGCTACGAGAACCTGATCAACCAGTACCTGCTGCGCTGAGCGCGGCACCAAGGATGAAGCCCATGACCCGTCACACTTCAATGCGCCGCGCTGGCTACCTGAGCGCTGCGCTGCTGCTCGCCCTGGTTGCCTGCAAGGGCGATGACAAGGCCGCAGCGCCTGCCCAGGCCGACACCAACCCCTGGCCGCAGGTCGCCTGGCCGCTGCCCGAAGACCCGGCGCTTGAGAAGCGCATTACCGACCTGATGGCCACCATGACGTTGGAGGAGAAGGTCGGCCAGCTGGTGCAGGGCGACATTGCCAGCATCACGCCGGAGGACCTGCGCAAATATCGGCTGGGTTCGATTCTGGCCGGTGGCAATTCAGATCCCGGTGGCCGCTACGATGCCGCGCCGGCCGAATGGCTGAAGCTGGCCGACGCGTTCTACGAGGCGTCGATGGATACCTCGCAGGGCGGCAAGGCGATCCCGGTGCTGTTCGGCATTGATGCCGTGCACGGTCAGAGCAACATCATTGGTGCGACCCTGTTCCCGCACAACATCGGTCTGGGCGCGGCCCGCAATCCGGAACTGCTGCGTCGTATCGGCGAGATCACCGCGCTGGAAACCCGCGCCACCGGCATGGAATGGACCTTCGCCCCCACCGTGGCGGTGCCGCAGGACGACCGCTGGGGCCGCACCTATGAAGGTTATTCCGAATCACCCGAGGTAGTGGCCAGCTACGCCGGGGTCATGGTCGAAGGGCTGCAGGGCAAGGTCGGATCGCCGGAGTTTCTCGACGGCCGCCACGTGATCGCGTCGGTCAAGCACTTCCTGGGCGACGGCGGCACCACCGACGGCAAAGATCAGGGTGATACCAAGATCAGCGAAGCCGAGCTGGTGCGCATCCATAACGCCGGCTACCCACCGGCGATCGCGGCCGGTGCGCAGACCGCCATGGCATCCTTCAACAGCGTCAACGGCGAGAAGATGCACGGCCACAAGCCGTACCTGACCGATGCGCTGAAAGGCCGCATGAACTTCGGTGGCTTCGTGGTGGGTGACTGGAACGGGCATGGCCAGGTCAAGGGCTGCACCACCACCGATTGCCCGGCGACGATCAATGCGGGCCTGGACATGGCGATGGCCTCGGACAGCTGGAAGGGCTTCTACGAGACCACCCTGGCCGCGGTAAAGGCCGGCACCATCACGCAGGAGCGACTCGACGATGCGGTGCGACGGATTCTGCGGGTCAAGATGCGTCTGGGCTTGTTCGAGGCAGGCAAGCCGTCGACCCGGGCGGTGGGCGGGCAGTTTGCGCTGATCGGCGCGCCAGACCATCGTGCGGTCGCCCGGCAGGCGGTACGCGAGTCGCTGGTACTGCTGAAGAACCAGGGCGGCGTGCTGCCGCTGTCACCCAAGCAGCACATTCTGGTGGCCGGCGACGGGGCCAACGACGTCGGCAAGCAGGCCGGTGGCTGGACGCTGAACTGGCAAGGTACGGGCACCACCCGCAAGGACTTCCCCAACGCAGACTCCATCTTCGAAGGCATTGCCCAGCAGGCCAAGGCGGCAGGTGGCGAAGCGGTGCTGGCGGTGGATGGGAAGTATGCGAAGAAGCCGGATGTGGCCGTGGTGGTGTTCGGCGAAGATCCCTATGCCGAGTTCCAGGGCGACTTGGCCACGCTGGCCTACAAGCCCGGCAACGACGCCGATCTGGAACTGATCAAGCGTCTGAAGGCCGACGGCATTCCGGTGGTGGCGGTGTTCCTGAGCGGGCGCCCGCTCTGGGTCAACCGCGAGATCAATGCCGCCGATGCGTTCGTCGCCGCCTGGCTGCCGGGCTCGGAAGGTGCCGGCATTGCCGATGTACTGCTGCGCAAGGCCGATGGCAGCGTGCAGAACGACTTCAAAGGCAAGTTGAGCTTCAGTTGGCCACGTACGGCCGTGCAGTACGCCAACAACGTCGGTCAGAAGGACTATGACCCGCAGTTCGCGTTTGGCTACGGTCTGACCTATGCCGACAAGGGCGATCTGGCCCCACTGCCGGAGGTGTCGGGCGTGACCGGCAATGAAGGGGCGGCCGGTGTGTACTTCGCACGCGGTGATGCCGGTGCCGGTATCGCGCTGCGCCTGGAAAACAGCACAGGGCAGGGCGTCACGGTAACCAAGGTGCCGGAGTCCCTCGATGGCGAGCTGCTGACCGTGACCGGCGTGGATCATCTGCAACAGGAAGACGGCCGGCGGCTGGCGTGGTCGGGCAAGGGCGAAGCCACCGTTGCCCTGCAGTCGCACACCGCGCTGGATGTGCAGCGCGAAAGCAATGGCGACCTGATGCTGTTGACCACGCTACGGGTCGATGCCGCACCGAAGGGCGAGGCGTGGCTGGCGGTCGGCTGCGGCACCGGTTGCAGCGCCCGCGTGGCCATCGCGCCCACCTTGGCGACCTTGCCGGTGGGCCAGTGGAAGCGCGTCGGCGTGCCGCTGAAGTGCCTGGCTGCGGCCGGTGCGGATGTCGGCAAGCTGGACCGGCCCTGGTCGCTGGTCACGGCTGGCGAAATGACGGTCTCTGTATCGCGCGTTGCGCTGGGTGCCTTGAACGAAGCCGAAGCGACGGTTGCATGCCCAGGCAACTGACCTGGCGTCCTGCGCTAACGTCGTCTGGGCGGACGCGCCACCGAATCCCGCACCACCAATCGGTGCGGGAGGACGTGGTCAGTCAGGACCGGCGTTTCGTCAGACCGGCGGCGAATGCTGCGCAGCAGGATGTCCAATGCCGCATCCGCCATCGAGGCGATCGGCTGCTGCACCGTGGTCAGCTCCGGCCACACCGTGGTTGCGGCCGAGCTGTCATCGAAGCCCACCACGGACAGGTCGCGCGGCACATCCAGCCCGCGCCGGTGCGCGACGGAGATCACGGCGGCCCCCATGTCGTCGTTGCTGGCGAAAATGGCGGTGGGTGGCTGCGGATGGGAGAGCAGCTGTTCTGCAGCGTCCAGCCCGGAACGGTAGGTGAAATCACCGCGCTGGACCATGTCCGCTTCGACCTTCAGGCCGGCCTCCCGCATCGCCGTGACGAAGCCTTCGCGGCGCCGTGCGCTCGCGCTCAGGTCATCGCGCCCGCAGATGAAACCGATCCGCCGATGACCGTGCTGGAGGAGGTGTTCGGCCATCTCCTTGCCGGCGTGGAAGTCGTCGATGCGGACGCAGGAAATGCCGTTGCCCAGCTGACCGGAGGCAATGGCGATCACCGGTATGCGCGCCTTCACCAGTTCACAGACGGCGTCCTTCGACTCGCACAGCGGCGGCGGCAGGATCACCCCGTCGACCCGGCCTGCCAAGGCGCGCGCGGCCTTGCGCTCGGCGGCGGGATCCAGATTGTCCCAATAGTCGATGACCAGCTGGATGGCCGCATTGGAGGCCACCCGCAGCAAACCGACCAGCAGCTCGCGCAGATAGGCGCCACTGGGATTGGTGTAGATCAGCGCAACACGCGTGTGCTGCGCGGCCGCCAGCGAACTGGCTGCCAGGTTCGGCGTGTAACCCAACTTCTGCACTGCGCGCATCACGCGTTCGCGGGTGCTGTCACGCACCGTGCCCTGGTTGAACACCCGGGACACCGTCATCGGCGACACCCCGGCCAGTGCCGCCACCTCGTCGATCGTCACCCCGCTGGTTTTGCGGCGGACCGATTTCTTCGGTTTATCCAACACGTGTTCCCTTCTTGCTGGGTGACGCTGCCTTGCAGCAACGAGGGTGCGTGATGGCGCATCCCTTGCTCGGACCCAGCTTACAAGGTTTGTCGTCGATGCTGCTGCGTCTGAGTGGTGTCGCGCGGTGTCATTGGATGCTGGGGTTCATCGCAGTGTTGCTGGCGTGCCCTCCGAGTGTGCGTGCCGAGGATGGCTACAAGCTGTGGCTGCGCTATGCACCGCTTGCCCCTTCGCTCGCCGCGACCTATCGCGCGCAGTTCGGGGCAGTGGAGGCACCAACGGAGACCGCCACACAACGCGCGGCGCGCGACGAACTCCTGCGCGGGCTTGCCGGACTGATCGGTGAATCACCCCGGAGGGGGGAGGGCGCTCCTACCGTGGTGCTGGGCACCCCCGCGTCGTCGACCTTGATTGCAGCGTTCCGTGACGAGCTGGATGCGCTTGGCAATGAGGGCTATCTGCTCAAGCACACACGGGTGCACGGGCGGGACGTGCTGCTGATCGCGGCACCCCAGGACGTCGGGGTGTTGTACGGCGTCTTCGATCTGCTGCGACGGCTGCAGACCGGTCAATCGCTGGAGGCGCTTGAGGTGCGGGAGAAGCCGCGTATCCGTCTACGCGTGCTCGACCATTGGGACAATCTGGATGGTCATGTCGAGCGCGGTTACGCCGGCCGCTCCCTGTGGGATTGGCAGACCCTGCCCGAATGGCACGACCCGCGCTACACCGACTACGCACGCGCCAATGCTTCGCTCGGCATCAATGGCACGGTGTTGAACAACGTCAATGCCAATGCTCGCAGCCTCGCGCCCGAGTATTTGGCCAAAGCCGCGGCACTGGCCGATGTGTTCCGTCCCTACGGTATCCGCGTGTACCTGAGCGCGCGCTTCAGCGCACCCATCGAGCTCGGCGGGTTGTCCACTGCTGATCCGCTCGACCCGGCCGTGCAGCGTTGGTGGCAGCACAAGGTCGATGAGATCTATCGCTTCATTCCGGATTTTGGCGGCTTCCTGGTCAAGGCGAACTCGGAAGGGCAGCCCGGCCCGCAGGACTACGGCCGCACGCATGCCGACGGTGCCAACCTGCTCGCGGATGCGCTGGCCGCGCATGGCGGCGTGGTGATGTGGCGGGCCTTTGTCTATGCGCACGATGTGCCCGCAGATCGCGCCAGCCAGGCCTATACCGAGTTCGTGGGGCTGGACGGGGCATTCCGCCCGAATGTGATCGTGCAGGTCAAGAATGGCCCGATCGACTTCCAGCCACGCGAGCCGTTCCATCCGTTGTTCGGCGCCATGCCGCGCACGCCACTGATGATGGAGTTCCAGATCACCAAGGAGTACCTGGGGTTCGCCACGCATCTGGTCTACCTCGGCACGCTGTACGAAGAAGTCCTGCAGTCCGACACGCGCGCCCGGGGCGCGGGTTCCACGGTGGCGCGGGTGGTGGATGGCTCGCTGGAGGGGCATGCTTTCACCGGCATGGCGGGCGTCGCCAACATCGGCAATGACCGCACATGGAGTGGTTCGCACTTCGACCAGGCCAACTGGTATGCCTTTGGCCGTCTCGCGTGGAACCCGGATCAAGCCGCCCGAGATATCGCGGCGGATTGGGTCGCGATGACCTTCTCACCGGCACCGGAGGTGGTGCGGCCGATTGTCGAGATGATGATGGCCTCGCGCGAAGCGGCGGTGAACTACATGACGCCACTGGGTCTGCATCACCTGATGGCGCGTGGGCATCACTACGGCCCCGGCCCCTGGGTGGAGGGTGGTCCCCGCGCCGACTGGACGTCGGTGTACTACCACCGCGCCGACCGCGATGGCATCGGCTTTGACCGCACCGCAAGCGGCAGCAACGCGGTGGCGCAGTATGCGCCGGCGGTCGCGGCGCGCTATGCCGACATCACCCAGGTTCCAGAGTCCTTGTTGTTGTGGTTCCACCATGTGCCCTGGGACCACCGCATGGCCTCCGGCCGTTCCTTATGGGACGAACTGGTAGCGCGGTACTCGCAGGGCGTGCAGCAGGTGCAGGCGATGCGGGCCACGTGGGCGGACATTCCGACCGCGGCACCGGAACATCAGCGGGGCAGAGCCCCGCTCTACGGGGCTGATCCCGCAGCCATCGACCCCGAACGCCACGCCCAGATAGCCGCGTCCTTACAGATCCAGCGCCGCGAAGCCCAATGGTGGCGCGACGCCAGCATCGCGTACTTCCAGTCACTCAGCGGTCGGCCACTTCCCGCAGGCGAGCCCACACCACCGCATCCCCTGGCGTGGTACCAGGCCCAGCAGTTCCCCTCCGCACCGGGAGACGGACGATGACCCGACGTATCCAGTGGGAGCAGATCGGGCTGGCGATCGCAGCGTTGTGCTGCACGCTGACCGCAGCGGCACAGCAGACAGATGGGATCCTGCTGCACCCCCTGTTCCAGAATCACGCGGTTCTGCAGCGCGACCAGCCGATCAAGCTTTGGGGCGAAGCGGCTCCCGGCGCGACGGTGACCGTGGCGCTGGCACGAAAGGAGGTCAGCACCCGCGCAGATGCCACAGGCCACTGGCAGGCAACACTGCCGCCGATGCCGGCGGGCGGCCCCTACGCCCTGTCGGTCAGGGCAGGGCAGGCCCATCAACGCGTGGACGATCTGCTGGTCGGCGACGTTTGGTTGTGTTCCGGGCAGTCGAACATGGAGTTGCCGGTATGGCGCAGCCTGGACGCAAGCAGCGAGATCGCGGCGGCAGCGCACCCGACACTGCGCCTGTTCACCGTGCCGCAAGCGGCTTCGGCATCACCCCAGCAGTCATTCCACGCGCCGGTCGCATGGCACCCAGCGACGCCGGATTCCGCACGGGATTTCTCGGCCGCCTGCTTCTACTTTGCGCGTGAACTGCAGAAGACCGTCAACGTGCCAATGGGGCTGATCCAGGCCGCCTGGGGCGGCTCCCGAATCGAGGCATGGACGCGCGCCGATGCGCTGCGCGCCCACGGCGGCATGGACACCGCGCTTGATCTGCTGACGCTGTCGAGCCGGGATCCGGTTGCGGCGCGCGCGAAGTGGGGCGAGCAGTGGGAGCAATGGTGGGCATCGCGCCCGGGTCGCACGGCGGATGACACGCCGTGGCGGCCGGACCGTCAAGGATCCGGCTGGCAGAAGGCACCCCTGCAACTGGGTGCCTGGGAGCGCTGGGGCGTGCCCGCACTGTCCAGCTACAACGGCATGGTCTGGTACCGCACCGACGTCACACTGACCGCCGCGCAGGCGGAGCAGGGGGCCGTGCTGGAACTGGGTCCGGTGGACGAGACCGACATGACCTGGGTGAACGGCGTCGGCGTTGGGAGTGAGTACGCACCGGGTCAGTCGCGTGCGTATCCGCTGCCGGCGGGCCTGCTGAAAGCCGGCACCAACAGTGTGGTCATCAATGTGCTCGACACCTGGGCCGACGGCGGGTTGGCCGGGCCGGCAGACGCCCACGCCGTACGCTTTGACGATGATACGCGCGTCGTGCTCGGCCCGCAGTGGTCCTTCCGCCCGGCACCAGAAAGCGCTGCGCCGCCGTTGGCACCGTGGCATGCGGCCACCGGGCTGTCGACGTTGTACAACGGCATGATTGCGCCACTGGGGAACCTCGGCCTGCGTGGTCTGCTCTGGTACCAGGGCGAATCCAATACGGCCGACGGGCCCGCCTACGCCACGCGACTGCGCACGCTGCGCGACGACTGGCGCAATCAGTTCGGTGCGCAAACCCCGCTGCTGGTCGTGCAGCTGGCCGGGTACGGCCAACCGGCGGATGCGCCGGTAGAAAGCGGCTGGGCAGAGGTTCGCGAAGCGCAGCGGCGGGTGGTCGCCGAGGACCCACACAGCGGGCTGGCGGTGGCCATCGACCTGGGTGATGCCTACGACATCCATCCGCCCAACAAGCAGGAACTGGGGCGACGTCTGGCACGCGCGGCGCGGTATGTCGTATACGGCGAAGACACGTCGGCTCCCTCCGGTCCGTCGCCGCACGACGCAAGGCGCGTAAACGATGAAGTGCGGATCCGGTTCGATGACGTGGAGGGCGCGCTGGTCACCACCGGTGCCAATGGGCCCATCGGTTTCGAGCTGTGCGAGGCAATACCGGGGCGCTGTCGCTACGCAGACGCGTCGCTGGACGGACGCGAGGTCATCCTGCGCGGTCCGCACGTCGCTTCAGGTGCACGTGTCCGCTACTGCTGGGCCGATGGCCCGGTCTGCACGCTGCATGACCGAAGTGGCGCGCCGGCCGGACCGTTCGAACTCCCCGTTGAAGACGGAGCCTCCCGATGAGGCACCTGCTGGCCGCCGCGCTTATGTCGCTGACAGTTGCCGCCCAGGTTGTCGCGGCCACCCCGGCACCGCCGGTGCATTTCAACTGGTTCGAGTACAGCGGCGACGATGCGGCCTTTGCCGCGCCGCTGCCGGACGGACACTACCGCAATCCGATCCTGGCGGGATTCCATGCCGACCCCAGTATCGTCGGCGCCAACGGCCGGTTCTATCTGGTCAACTCCAGCTTCACCTATTACCCGGGCATTCCGGTGTTCGAGAGTGTCGATCTCGTGCACTGGCAGCAGATCGGCAATGTCATTGACCGGCCGAGCCAGCTCGACTTCGATGGCCTGGGGGTGTCACGCGGTATCTTCGCGCCGGCCATTGCTTACCACCAGGGCGTGTTTTACGTGGTGAGCACGGCAGTCGACAGTGGCGGCAACTTCATTTCAACGGCGCGGGATCCCGCCGGGCCCTGGTCCGACCCGCACTGGCTGCCCACCATCGATGGCATCGATCCCTCGCTGTTCTTCGATGAGAACGGCTCTGTCTACCTGGTGAATAACGATGCGCCGGCCGGTGAGCCTCGATACGAGGGGCACCGCGCGATCTGGATGCAGCAGCTGGATCTCAGGACGCTGAGCCCCGTGGGCCCGCGCAAGGTGCTGGTCGACGGCGGTGTGGACCCGACAGCGCAGCCGATCTGGATCGAAGGCCCGCATCTCTACCAGCGCGATGGCTGGTACTACCTTTCGGCCGCAGAAGGCGGCACCGGGCCGCAGCATTCGCAGGTGGTGCTGCGCAGCCGTGACGTCTGGGGGCCGTATATGCCGTTTGCGGACAATCCCATCCTGACCCAACGCGACCTGCCCGATGATCGGCCGCTGCCGATCACCAATGCCGGGCATGCGGATCTGGTCGAGGGCCCGGACGGCTCCTGGTGGGCGGTGTTCCTGGCCAGCCGGAACTACCAGCAACGGCATTACAACACCGGGCGCGAGACCTATCTGCTGCCGGTCACCTGGCAGGACGGCTGGCCGGTGATCCTGCCGGCCGCAACGGCCATTCCGTATGTGGCACAAGCACCTGGCTGGATGCGGAACTCGGCGTCGCAGGCACCGGCCACTGGCAACGCGGTGGTGCGCGATGAGTTCGAGGGTACGCAGCTCGACCGCATCTGGTTGCACGTGCGCGTTCCGAAACAGGCGTGGGCCAGCCTGCGCGAGCGTCCGGGCAGCCTGACCCTGCATCCGCTGCCCGAAGGGTTGGATGCGTTGCGTAATCCGTCGTTCCTCGGCCGCCGCCAGCAGCACCTGCGCTTCGAGGCCAGCACCGAGCTGGACCGGCCGGATCCGGGAGTCGCGGCCGGCGTGGCCGCGTTCCAGAGCGAGAACGCCTGGTACTTCCTTGGTGTGCGTCGCACCGGTGGAGATCGCGTAGCGGTCTTTCTCGAAGGACGCGACGACGGCCGGACATCCACGCTCGCCAGCCGTGAAGTGAAGGCCTCCTCGTCGATGCGCCTGAAGGTCACCGGCGAGGAGGGCCGCTATGCGTTTGCGTTCGATACCGGCGATGGGCGGGGATGGCAGACGCTCGCCGGGGACGTGGACGGCACCGTGTTGAGCACCGATCGCGCCGGCGGCTTCGTCGGCACCCTGCTGGGACCATTTGCGCGCGATGAGCGCGCCGGGAGGAGCAAGTGATGATGCAGGTTCGTTATCCGCTGTGCCGTATGTGGGTGCTGTGCGCCGCCATCGGGCTGGCCACTGCCGCTTCCGCCGCACCCTCGCAGCAGCCGTGGCTGGACACCTCGGCCAGTTTTGAAACGCGGGCGGCCGCGCTGGTGGCGCAGATGACGCTGGAGGAAAAGGCGGCGCAGATGCAGAACGCCGCACCGGCCATCGAACGGCTCGGCGTTCCGGCCTACGACTGGTGGAACGAGGGCCTGCACGGCGTGGCACGGGCGGGGCAGGCCACGGTGTTTCCGCAGGCCATCGGCCTGGCCGCCACCTTTGATGTGCCCCTGATGGGGCAGGTGGCCACGACCATCAGTGACGAGGCGCGCGCCAAGCACCATCAGTTCGTGCGCGAGGGCGCACATGGGCGCTACCAGGGGCTGACCTTCTGGTCGCCCAACATCAATATTTTCCGTGATCCGCGCTGGGGTCGGGGCCAGGAAACCTATGGCGAGGACCCCTACCTCACCGCGCGCATGGGTGTGGCCTTCGTGCAAGGGCTGCAGGGCGACGACCCGGTGTATCGCAAGCTCGACGCCACCGCCAAGCATTTTGCCGTGCACAGTGGGCCGGAGGCTGACCGCCACCATTTCGATGCGCATCCCAGCAAGCGTGACCTGTACGACACCTATTTCCCCGCGTTCGAGGCGCTGGTGAAAGAAGGCGACGTGGATGCGGTGATGGGAGCCTACAACCGGGTGTACGGCGAGTCCGCCAGCGCCAGTCAGTTCCTGCTGCGCGACGTGCTGCGTCGCGACTGGGGCTTCAAGGGCTATGTGGTTTCCGACTGCTGGGCCATCGTCGACATCTGGAAGCATCACAAAATCGTGCCCAGCCGCGAGGCCGCCGCCGCGTTGGCGGTCAAGAACGGCACGGAGCTCGAGTGTGGGCAGGAATACGCCACGCTGCCGGCCGCCTTTCGCCAGGGCCTGATCAGTGAGGCTGAGATCGACGACGCCGTGACTCGTTTGTTCGCCGCGCGGATGCGACTGGGCATGTTCGACCCGCCCGAGAAGGTGCGATGGGCGCGGATTCCGGCATCCGTGAACCAGGCACCGTCGCACGATGCGCTGGCGCTGAAAGCTGCACAGGAATCGCTGGTGCTGCTGAAGAATGACGGTGTGCTGCCCTTGTCGCGAAAGCTCAAGCGGATTGCCGTCGTCGGGCCGACCGCGGACGACACCATGGCGCTGTTGGGCAACTACTTCGGCACCCCAGCAGCGCCAGTGACGATCCTGCAGGGCATCCGTGATGCTGCCAAAGGTGTTGAAGTGCGCTATGCGCGCGGCGTGGATCTGGTGGAGGGACGCGACGATCCCAGTGCCACGCCCCTGATCGAGGCCGCCTATCTGCGGCCCTCCGCCAATTCCCCGGAACGCGGACTACGCGGCGAGTACTTCCGCAGCGCCGATCTCTCCGGCACGCCGGCATTGGTGCGTACCGACGCCCAGATCGGCTTCCGCTGGGATCGCGGCTCGCCCACCGACAATCTGATGGCCCGGGGCGAGGCCGGGCCAGGGCAGGGCGTGCCGAACGATGGCTTCAGCATCCGCTGGAGCGGCCAGCTGCTGCCGCCGGTGTCAGGGCGCTACCGGATCGAGGCGGCTGCCGATGACGGTTACCGGTTGTTCGTCGACGGAAAGCAGGTGCTGGACCACTGGACCCCCAGCGACCGGATGCGTGGCGACGGCGTGGAGCTGGAGCTACAGGCCGGCCGCGCCTATGACCTTCGACTCGAGTACTTCGATGCCGAGCGCGATGCAGGCGTGCGACTGGGCTGGCGGATGCCCGGTGCCAAACCGCCGTTCGAGGAGGCGCTGGACGCCGCGCGAAGCTCGGACGTCGTGGTGTTCGTCGGTGGCCTCACCGGCGATGTCGAGGGAGAAGAGATGAAGGTCAACTACCCCGGATTTGCCGGCGGCGACCGCACCGACCTGCGCCTGCCCGCCACCCAGCGCACCCTGTTGGAGGCATTGCAGGCCACCGGCAAGCCGGTGGTGATGGTGCTGACCGGTGGCTCCGCGCTGGCGGTGGAGCCGGCGAAGCTCTCGGCCATCCTGATGAGTTGGTACCCGGGCCAACGCGGTGGCACGGCGGTGGGCCAGGCCCTGCTTGGCGAGGTCAATCCAGGCGGACGCCTACCGGTCACGTTCTACAGGGCCGATCAGGCGATGCCGGCATTCGACGATTACACCATGGAGGGACGCACCTACCGCTACTTCCGCGGCACACCGTTGTATCCGTTCGGGCACGGGTTGTCCTACACCCGGTTCGACTACGGCAAGCTGCGCCTTGATGGGTCACGCATCAGCGCCGACGGGCAGCTGAAGGTGGAGGTGGACGTCACCAACACCGGCAAGCGCGCCGGTGACGAGGTGGTGCAGCTGTACGTGCGCCGGATGGAGGCGGTAGCCGGCGAAGCACAGCAGAACCTGCGCGGCATCCAGCGCGTGCACCTTGCACCGGGCCAACGGCAGACCGTGAGCTTCCTGCTCGATGCACACCAGGCCCTGCGTCAGTATGACGACGGCGTTGGGGCGTATGCGGTGCCCGCGGGGCTGTATGAGGTCCGGGTCGGCAGCTCCAGCGCCGACGCGCGCGTCCACGCCCGCTTCGAGGTGGAGGCCGCACGTGACTGAACCGCGCGCCATGGCTGACACCGAGCATGCACTGTCGGTCCGCGAGAAACTGGGCTACAGCCTAGGCGACCTCGCAGCCAACCTGATCTTCCAGACGCTGATCACCTACCTGGCGTTCTTCTACACGGACGTATTCCGGTTGCCGCCGGCCACCGCCGCCACGCTCATTTTCGTGATCGGCCTGCTGGGTGCGTTTGTGTTCACCCCGTTGATCGGGATCATCGCGGACCGGACCCGTACGCGATGGGGACGCTTCCGGCCGTGGATCCTGTGGACGGCCCTTCCGTTCGGCGCGCTATCGCTGCTGGCCTTCAGTACGCCGGATCTCAGCGAGCGCGGCAAGATCCTGTATGCGCTGACCACCTACGGCCTGCTGATGCTGGTGTACGCGGCCAACAATCTGCCGTACTCCGCGCTGAGCGGTGTATTGACCGGCAGCATGTCCCAGCGCAACAGTCTCTCCGCCTATCGCTTCGTGGCGGTGATGATCGCCCAGTTCATCATCCAGGTGCTGTTGATGCCGCTGGTGCTGATCCTGGGCGACGGCGACCGGGTACTCGGCTTCGAGCGGGTGATGACGGTGTTCGCGGTGGTGGGCACGGTGTTCTTTCTGATCACTTTCGCCACCACCCGCGAACGCATCGTGCCCACCCGCGAGCAGAGCGCCGGGGTCATGCAGGACCTCAAGGACCTGCTGCATAACCGGCCGTGGCAGGTGATGCTGGCCTTGACCATCTTGGTGTTCGCTAATCTTGCGTTGAAGGGCGGCACTTACATCTACTACTTCCAGTACTACATGAGCGAGGCGGCGCTGGCCGGCTTCCTCGAAAGGTCCGGCTTCAACGGCTTCATCGCCGGTCTGAACGCGGGGCTCAACGCGGCGGGGCTGTCCGGATTCACCTGGCCGGAAGATCCGGCCACGTCGGCGTTCAGCCTGTTCAATGCCTGCGGCATTCTCTGCATGATCCTTGGCATCGGCGTCTCCCGACGCCTCGCCGACCGCTTTGGCAAGCGTGATGTCTTCGGTGGCGCGTTGCTCGCGTCTACCATGTTCTTGCTGGCGTTCTACTTCTTCCCGCCTACGGCGGTGGCGGTGAACTTCGGTGCCTTCATGCTGCACGGGTTCTGCTACGGCATCACGATTCCACTGCTGTGGGCGATGATCGCCGACGTGGCCGACTACTCCGAGTGGAAGAACCACCGCCGCGCCACGGCCATCATCTTCTCGGCCATGTTGTGTGGACTGAAAATCGGCCTCAGCGTCGGCGGCGCGCTGGTCGCGGGCATTCTGGCCCACTACGGCTATCAGGCCGGCGCGGCGCAGCAGCCTGAGGCGGTGATCAATGGCATCCGCCTGACCGTAAGCGTGTATTGCTCCATCCCGTTCCTGCTGGCGGTGGCACTGCTGTTCCTTTACGAGATCAACAAGCGCATGGAAACCCGTATCGAACAGGATCTGCATCAGCGCCGGAATGGCGGTGATGCGCCGGCCGCGAAGGCACATGGCATCGCACAACCGCTGGTGACCCATATCTACACTGCCGATCCTTCCGCGCACGTATTCGAGGGCCGCTTGTACATCTACCCGTCGCACGACATTGACGCCGGCGCGCCGTTCGACGACGAGGGCGGGCACTTCGGCATGGAGGACTACCACGTGCTGCGGATGGACACGCCAACGGGCGAGGCCACCGACTGCGGCGTGGCCCTGCATGTGCGTGATGTGCCATGGGCGGCAAAGCAGATGTGGGCGCCGGATGCCGCGTACCGCGATGGCCGCTACTACCTGTACTTCCCAGCCAAGGATGCGCAGGGCATCTTCCGGATCGGCGTGGCCGTGGCTGATCGGCCGGAAGGCCCCTTCACCGCTGAACCCGAAGCGATGGCCGGCACGTACTCGATCGATCCGGCCGTGTTTGAAGACGACGACGGCGCGCACTACCTGTACTTCGGCGGTATCTGGGGCGGGCAGCTGCAGAAGTATCGTGACAATCGCTTTGATGCCGCGCATGAAGAGCCCACCGGCAGCGCTCCCGCACTCGGCCCGCGCGTGGGCCGGATACAGGAGGGTATGACCCAGCTGGCCGAAGACACGCGGGAAGTGGTCATTCTGGACGAGCACGGGCAGCCACTGCGGGCCGATGATCATGCGCGCCGGTTCTTCGAGGGACCGTGGCTGCACAAGCACCAGGGGCGGTACTACCTGTCGTACTCCACCGGCAACACCCATCTGCTCTGTTATGCGGTGGGGGACAGTCCGTATGGCCCGTTTACCTACCAGGGCGTGATCCTCACGCCGGTAGTCGGCTGGACCACGCATCACTCCATCTGCGAGTTTGAAGGGCAGTGGTGGCTGTTCTATCACGATGCCGTGCAGTCGGGCGGCGTCACCCACCTGCGCTCGGTGAAATGTACGCCGCTGCACATGGAGGCGGATGGCCGCATCCGGACGATTTCCCCTTATGGCGAATGACACCCCGCTACCGATCGACGATGCGACGGCACCGCTACCCGCCGGCCATCTGCACTGGCTTCGGGCGGGGCGGCTGGAAGTGGCCCTGGCACCGGAAGCGGGCGGGCGGATTGCGCAGATCCGCTACGACGGCGTGGACTGGCTGGTCGACGCGCAGGAAGCCGGGGCGGCCGCCATCGCCTGGGGGTGCTATCCGATGGTGCCCTGGGCCGGGCGCATCCGGCGCGGGCGCTTTCAGTTTGACGACAAGACCTACGCGCTACCGATCAACTTCGAGTCGCACGCGATCCACGGGGTGGGATTCACGCGACCGTGGCAGATTCACCGGATCGAGGCAGATGCCGCGACGTTGTCGCTGGCGCTTCCGAAGGACGAGTACTGGCCCTTCGGCGGTACTGCCACGCAGGTTATGCAACTATCACCGGACAGCCTGCGCCTGCAGCTGGCCGTGCAGGCCGATCAGCACGCCATGCCCGCCGTGTTGGGCTGGCACCCGTGGTTCCGCAAGCCGGATCGGTTGCAGTTCGCGCCCACGGGCATGTATCCACGGGACGGCGAGGGCATCGCCGTGCTGCCGGTTATCAATGCACCGCCGGGGCCTTGGGACGACTGCTTTGTAAGCCACGGTGAAGTGGTGCTGGAGACGGGCGCGCAGCGGCTTCACCTGCACGCCGATACCGATCACTGGGTGGTCTACGATGCCGCGCCGCACGCGACCTGTGTGGAGCCGCAGACCGGGCCGCCGGATGGGTTCACGCTGGCACCCAACAGACTGGAGCCCGGCGAGCGCCTCGCGCTGGATCTCGAATTCCAATGGCACATCGCAACGTAGAGCCACGCCCTGCGTGGCTTCGACCCACTCTGGCAA
>NZ_JASCOZ010000289.1 GCF_029960115.1 Stenotrophomonas sp. PS02289 | reverse complement strand
GGGCGGCGCCCGCCGGCCCCGCGCCCCCCCCCCCCCCCCCCCCCGCCGCTACCGAGGCGTCGGAGATTGTCGGCAGCCGAGCAGAGCCCGGCGTTACATCGCGTCGAGGTCGCCCAGCGCGCGGATCAATCGCCGCGCGCGCTTGTCCGGTCGATGTTCCGGGGCCTGGAACCCGTCACGCATCGCCACCCGTTGCGAGCGCTGCTCGGCGCGACGCGCTTTCGATTCCTCGCTTTCCACATACAACTGCTGCGCCACCGGCGCGGGTCCGCGCTGGTCGCTCAGCCCCAGCACTTCCACCTCGTAACGTTCTTCGCCGCGGCTGATCTGCAGCTGCTCGCCCACCCGCACCGCACGCGAGGACTTCGGGCGCTGGCCAGCCACGTCGACCTTGCCGGTTTCAATGGCCTGCTTGGCCAGGCTGCGGGTTCTGAAGAAACGGGCTGCCCACAGCCATACGTCCAGACGGACGCTCGGCACGGGCATGGAAACTTCGGTCATTGAGGCGTATCACTCCGTTCGTTTGTTCAGCGGCACGGGCCGGCTCGGGTCGCTGCGGCAGCCGGTGCCGCCGATCAGGGTGGGCACGCCGGCGTCCAGATCGCGACGCTGGCTGCCGACCTGGCATTCAGGACGGTCCATGGGCCGCACCTGGGTGTCGCGCAGGCGGTCCGTAGAGGTACATGCGGTCAATGCCAGGGCAATCAAGAGGGCAACCAGGGCCGGGCGCATCGCGATATCCCACTGACAGGCGTAGTGCTAGTGTGCGCCTGACCCGGCTCGATCTCCTTCACACATGGCCAAAGCGCCGCTTGACCTGACCACCGGCCCGATCGGGCGCAACCTGCTGTTGTTCGCCCTGCCGATCCTGGCCGGCAACATCGCCCAGTCGCTGAACGGGTCGGTGAATGCGATCTGGGTCGGGCGCTTCCTCGGCGAGGCGGCCCTGACCGCCACCGCGAACGCCAACAACATCATGTTCTTCCTGATCGGCTCGGTGTTCGGTATCGGCATGGCCGCGACCATCCTCATCGGCCAGGCAATGGGCGCGAAGGACACCGCCCAGGCGCGGCGGGTGATGGGCACCAGCGCGACCTTCTTCATCGGGTTGTCGGCGGTGATCGCCGTGGCCGGCTGGTGGCTGTCACGCCCGCTGCTGGCCGCCATGGGAACCCCAGCGGCCTCGCTGCCGCTGGCCGAGGCCTACCTGCGCATCATCTTCCTGGCCATGCCGACGCTGTATGCATTCGCCTTCCTCAGTTCGGCACTGCGCGGCGTGGGCGACTCGCGCACGCCGTTCCGCTTCCTGCTGGTGTCGGTGCTGCTGGACATCGTATTCAATCCACTGCTGATCTTCGGCCTCGGGCCGTTCCCGGAACTGGGCATTGCCGGTGCCGCGTGGGCCACTTTGATTGCACAGACGCTCTCGCTGATCGGCCTGCTCTGGTACATGCGCAACAAGCGCCACGTGCTGTGGCTGGGGCGCAAGGACATGGCGCTGTTCAAGGTGAACCTGGAGATCCTGCGCGCACTGGTGGTCAAAGGCGTGCCGATGGGCCTGCAGATGGTGCTGATCTCGCTGTCGATGATCATGATGATGACCATGGTCAATCACTACGGCACCGACACCGCCGCCGCGTACGGCGCTTCGCTGCAGCTGTGGACCTATGTGCAGATGCCGGCAATGGCCATTGGCGCAGCCTGTTCTTCGATGGCGGCGCAGAACGTCGGCGCGCAGCGCTGGGATCGCGTGCGCGGTACCGCACGCAGCGGCGTGCTGTTCAATTTCGCGCTGACCGGCGTGTTGATCCTGCCGCTGATCCTGCTCGACCGCTATACGCTGGCGCTGTTCCTGCCCAGCGGTAGTGAAGCGCTGGATGTGGCGCGGCATCTCAACCACATCGCGATCTGGTCGTTCCTGTTCTTCGGCGTGAGCTTCGTCATTTCCGGCGTGGTGCGCTCCACCGGCGCGGTGATTCCGCCGCTGCTGATCCTGGCCGCCTCGCTGTGGGGCATACGCGTGCCGTTTGCCGAGCTGATGCAGGATCGCCTGGGCGCGGATGCGGTGTGGTGGAGTTTCCCGGTCAGTTCGCTGTGCGCGATGCTGCTGTCGCTGGCGTATTACCGCTGGGGTGGCTGGCGCAAGGCGCGCATGCTGCCGAGCCATCGCGAGGAAGTGGCGGCGTCCCCGGCCGAAGTGCCGGCACAACCGCCGTCGCCGGTGGCGGACCACGATCCGGATCCTGTTGCGGGCCGCTGACCCCAAAATGCAAACGGCCACCCGAAGGTGGCCGTTGCGGGACAACTTGCGTTGTCGGGAATTACTGGGCCTTTTCGGCAGCCAGGCGGGCAGCCTTGGCCTGCGCAGCGGCAGCCAGATCTTCCTTGATGCGGGCAGCCTTGCCTTCCAGACCACGCAGGAAGTACAGCTTGGCACCGCGGGCCTTACCACGACGCTTCACATCGACCGAGTCGATGATCGAGCTGTGGGTCTGGAAGACGCGCTCGACGCCGTAGCCGTGCGAGATCTTGCGGACGGTGAAGGCCGAGTTCAGGCCGGCATTCTTGATCGCGATGACCACGCCTTCATAGGCCTGGACGCGCTCACGGTTGCCTTCCTTCACCTTCACGTTGACGACGACGGTGTCACCCTGGCTGAACTTCGGCAGCTCGCGGGAGATCTGGGCGGATTCGAAGTCCGAAAGGATGGATTTGTTCAGCTTGCTCATGGGTGCACCGAAAATGTTCGGGTGGGTGTGTCGGTTCGACAACGTGGGCTCATGCAGTCACCGGATTGCGCTGCACGTATTTTTGTATGGAGCCACCAAGGGGCGTCATGAGCCCTTTGGGAATCCGCGATTCTACTCTGTTTTTGTCACCGATGGCTATACCCGGTAGCGCCGGCCGTTGGCCGGCCCACGGACCGCCTGGGCC
>NZ_JASCOZ010000288.1 GCF_029960115.1 Stenotrophomonas sp. PS02289 | reverse complement strand
GCCGTTGGCCGGCCCTCATGAACGGTGAAGGCGGGTCGAGGCCGGCCAACGGCCGGCGCTACCGGGGATCGATTATCCGGTAGTGCCCGGCCATGCGCACGGGGTATGCAGCTGCGACGGCGTTTCCACCATCACCTCCGCGCCCCACGCCAGCGGATTGTCGTCGTCCAGACGATACCCCCACAACGCGGCCACGGACGGCATGCCGGCCGCCTGCGCGGCCAGAATGTCGCGCTCGTCGTCGCCGACATAGACGCAGGTGGCCGGCTCGATGCCCATCCGGCGCGCGGCCTCCAGCAGCGGCAACGGGTGCGGCTTGCGCTCGGCCAGGGTGTCACCACCGATCAGCACTTGGCAGCGCTGCTGCCAGCCCAGCTGCGGCACGATCAACTGCGCCAGGTATTCGGGCTTGTTGGTGACGATGCCCCAGCGGGTACCCGCCGCTTCCAGTGCCTCCAGCATGCCGTCGATGCCGTCGAACAACACCGCGTGCTGGCCGATCAGGGCTTCATAGCGCTGCAGGAACTCGGGAATCAGCGCGTCACGCGCCGCCGCATCCAGCTCGGGAAAGGCCACCGAGACCATCGCCCGCGATCCCTTGGACACCACCGGGCGCAGCACGTCCAACGTGATCGGTGCACGCTCACGCGCGGCCAGCATCGCGTTGGCAGTGGCCAGCATGTCCGGCGCGCTGTCGAGCAGGGTGCCGTCCAGGTCGAACAGCACCGCCCTGGGAAAACCTGTCTCAGCCACCGACACTGTCTTCCGGCTTGACCGCATGGGCCAGGTAATTGATGTCGGTGCGCGAACTCAGACGCGCGCGGTTGCGCCACGGCTCGTAGGCCATGCCGCTGACGTCGCGCAGGTTGAAATCGGCTTCGCGCAGCCACTTGCCCAGCTCGGCCGGCTTGATGAATTCCTGGTAGTGGTGCGTGCCCTTGGGCAGCAGCCGCGCCACGTACTCGGCACCGACAATGGCCACCGCAAACGCGGCCGGGGTGCGGTTGATCGTCGACAGGAACAGCTGCCCGCCGGGCTTCAGCAGGCGGTGACAGGCGGCGATGATCGCGCCCGGGTCCGGCACGTGCTCCAGCATTTCCATGCAGGTCACCACGTCGAAACTGCCCGGCTGTTCCGCGGCCAGATCTTCGGCGGCCTGCACGCGGTAGTCCACCTTCACCCCGGACTCCAGTCCGTGCAGGCGCGCAACCTTGACCAGCTCGGGAGCCAGGTCGATGGCGGTCACGTCCGCGCCGGCCTGGGCCAGCGCTTCGCTGAGCAGACCACCGCCGCAGCCGATATCGAGCACGCGCGCACCGCGCAGCGGGGCGCGATCGGCGACGTACTTCAGCCGCACCGGGTTGAGCGCGTGCAGCGGCTTCTGCGGGCCGTCGGCGTCCCACCAGCGGTTGGCCAGCGCGGCGAACTTGTCCAGTTCGGCCTGATCGAAATTGGTGGAAGCGTGGGGGCTGTTCATGGGGTTACCTGCTTGGATCGGTGCGCCACAATCACGCACGGATGTGTCGAATACGCTCGCGCCACTGGCGCGCATTGGCCACGATGGCCGCGGTGTCCATGCCGACCAGCTCGCGCTGGACCAGCTTGGGCTGACCGGCGATCCAGACATCGCTGACCTGGTGGCGACCGGCGGCATACACCAGCTGCGACAGCACATGGTGCAGCGGCTGGGTTTCCAGCGCGGACAGGTCCACGCAGACCAGGTCGGCCTGCTTGCCCACCTCGATGGAACCGATGCGGTCGCCAAAGCCCAATGCGCGCGCGCCGCCCAGGGTGGCCGCACGCAACGTGGTGGCGGCATCCAGCGCGGTGGCGTCGTTGGCCACGGCCTTGGCGAGAATGGCCGCAGTGCGGTTCTCGCTGAACATGTCCAGGTCGTTGTTGCTGGCGCAGCCATCGGTACCGATGGCCAGGTTGACCCCGGCGCGCTGCAGCGCGCAGGCCGGGCAGAAGCCCGACGCCAGTTTCAGATTGGATTCCGGGCAGTGCACCACGCTGACGCCGCGCTCGGCGCACAGGTGGATTTCCGCTTCCGTCAGCTGGGTCATGTGCACCGCGATCAGGCGGTCGTTGACCAGGCCGAGGCGGTCCAGGCGCGCCAGCGGGCGCTGCCCGTGCAGCTTGATCGAGTCGCTGACTTCCTGCGCGGTTTCATGGGTGTGCAGGTGCACCTGCATGTCCAGCTGGTCGGACAGCATGCGCACGCGTTCAAAGTTGGCATCGCTGACGGTGTACGGCGCGTGCGGTGCGAACGAGGTGCCGATCAGCGGATCGCCGCGCCATTGGTCGTGCAGGTCACCGGCCTTGGCGAAGTACTCGTCATCGGTCTTCGCCCAGGCGGTGGGGAAATCGATCACCACGGCACCGACCAGCGCGCGGAATCCGTGCTGCTTGTACACGGCGGCCTGGACGTCGGCGAAGAAGTAGTTTTCGTTGGCGCAGGTGGTACCACCGCGCAGCATTTCGGCAATGGCCAGCGTGGTGCCGTCGGCGACGAACTCCGGCCCGATCACCGCCGCTTCCACCGGCCAGATGTGCTGCTGCAGCCATACCATCAGCGGCAGGTCGTCAGCGACGCCGCGCAGCAGGGTCATCGGGTTGTGGGTATGCGCATTGACCAGGCCCGGCATCAGCGCCGCGTCCGGGCGCGACACGGTCTCCTTCGGGGCGAAGCGGGCACGGGCTTCGGCACGCGGCAGAATGGCGATGATCTCGCTGCCACGTACCGCCACGGCATGGTCTTCCAGCACCACCGCATGCGGCTCGATCGGGACCACGTATCCGGCTTCGATCAGCAGGTCACAGGCTTCGGGGATGCGGGAGGTGTCGGTCATGCGATCTCGCTTGGGTGTGGCCGGTGGCCCGAGAGCGCGGGCGACCGCGGTGGTGCTGCTGGTAGCGCCGGCCGTTGGCCGGCCTTGGGACCGCCTGGGC